>NZ_JBDPLV010000092.1:0-39897 GCF_039871605.1 Acrocarpospora sp. B8E8
TTTGGAGACGACCAGGATCACTCGGCACGCGTTCCGCCCGGACTGGAACTACACCATCCACCCGGCTACCACATCGAAGATCACGGTCGAGCCAGCCTGAGGCGTTATTTCAGGCTGAGCTCTTAGTCCCACAGTCCCTCTTTCACCATCTGATCTACGTTCGCGCAGTACGTGAAGGTCCAGTTGCCGGTCTCCTTGGCCCAGATCTCCTCGGCGGTGAGCTTGGCTGCGCGGTGGAAGCTGCATCCCGGCTCGCACCACAGGCCGTTGGCCTGGCGCGTCTTGTGGCGCTTGAGTGCGGCGTAGCGGGATCTGAGAAGCAGGCCGTTCACCGGTCGTCCTCGTCGTCATCGGCGGCCAGAATGGCCTTCTCGTCCTCGGTCAATTTGTCGTCGTCCCAGATGAAGCCCACGTTCAACCAGAGGTCGTACGAGTTCGGAAGCTCGGGGTCCTTGAAGATCATGAAGCGGCTGCCCTGGACCTCATCCCGCTTGGTGTTCAGGGCTTCGTTCACCAGGCCGGCGAGCATGTTCTCGATGTAGTTGGCGTTGGGGATGATCAGGCCGTCTTGGGTGAGGTAGACCCAGCCCTTGGCAGCGAACAGCCCTGCCAGTTCCTCGGGGTCCAGCTCCCATTCGCCGGTCAGCTTCACTTGCCCTCCCTGCGTTCTGCGTTGAGCAGGGTGACGGGGACGAGCCTGATGGCTTCTTCGCTGTTGAAGCCGCTGGCGGTCAGCTCGACGAAGGCCATCCAGGCGTCGTCGGCTGCCTGCTGGATGTGCTTGATCAGCATCAGAAGTTCCTCGGGGGGTGGGTGATGGCCTGGGGCACGAAGGCGGCCCAGGCGGCGTCATGGATGGGGGTGGGCTGCTGCTGCATGGGCGGCGGCGTGACGACCATCCGGGCCTGCTCCGGCTTCTCGGCCGGCGCGGGCGGGGTGGCGTATCCGACGAAGGCCGCGTCGATTGCCGCGTCCAGGCGGTTGAGCTTCCAGCGGAGCATCACGTTGTAGGCGATGCCGTCCTCTACTTCCTCCCGGGCGTACTGGACGATCTCCTTGATCGACATCCACTCGAACTTCTGCTGGTCGCCCTGGGAGTACTGCTCCTGGCCGACGCCGAGGATGCGGCCCTGGACTGCCAGGACTGCCGCCATCACTTCGTCTGCGAGTTCTTCGCTGGTCATGAACGAACTACCAATCTCATGTATGAGGGCATAGAAAAGGTCAGGCACCGAGCTTGGCTCGGAGGTCATCTCTGCCATGGGTTCCGAAGAAAGATGTGACATCGCCCCCGGTCATCGGGATCGGCCTGACGTTGTCCAGCCCGTTCGCGACCTTGGCGACCAGCTCGCGGCCGGGGTCGTCGTCGTCATGCAGGACATAGACGGCGTCGAACTGGACCAGCAGCCGGGCCCAGACGGGTTCCCACGCCTGGACTCCAGGACATCCCACGGCCGGGAGGCCGCACTGGTTGGCGATGATCCGGTCAAACTCGCCTTCGGTGAGGCAGATGTTCCGGGTGCCTCGCTGAAGCGCTTCGGTCCCGTACAGTCGCGGCGGGTCTCCCGCCATCGAGCGGTATTTCGGGCCGTCGCCGTCGCCCAGCCTCCGGAAGCGGATGCTGATGCACTCCCCGTCCGGGGTGAGGTACGGGATGGACAGGTAGTTGCGCACGACCTCATGGCCGGGCTCAGGTGAACGGACGACGCCGAGCCGGTGGGCTTCGATGGCCTCCGCGCTCAGCAGGCGATCTGGTCCCATCAGATACGCCAAAGCCTCGTGGTCGAGCTGGTCGGCGTACGCCTTGCTGGCCAGCTCCGTAAACCTCCTGGAGGACAGACTCGGGACTATCGCCTTCATCTAGGTCAACCCTCCCTAGCAGGGTGTAGGCGCTGCCGTATGCCGGGCACGCCTGGCATTTGAACGCGTCGTAGCGGACGCTCGCGGACGCCTGGGTGTCGTCGTGGAACGGGCACTTCATCGACTTCCAGCGCCCGCCCTGCTCCACGTGGGGGACGCTCGCGCCGAAGTGCTGCAGGAGCGGCGTGATCGGGAGATCCACGGGCTACCAATCTCATGTATCACGGCGTGCGGAAAGGGCCTTCTCCAGCGCGGCCATGACCGCCGCGTTGCCGGGGCGGGCGTCCTTGGGGGCAGGCCGCTTCAGGTCGGTCGGGGGCTTGGAGGTACGGAGCTTGCTCATCGCTTCCTCCTCTGTCGTCGGTTGTTGTTGGCCTCTTCCGCCGCGTAGCGCCGGCCGATGATCTCAATCGCGGGAGGGCTCTCCAGATACGCGGCTGCGGCCCGTAAGACCTCAGGCCGGTCCCGAGCGGCGGTGAGAAGGCGGCTGTTGCACATCCGGCACAGGAGCCCTCGCACAACTCCATCGCGGTGGTCGTGGTCCACGCTCAGGCGTTGACGCCTGGTGCCTTCGCAGATGGCGCAAGCCCCGTTCTGGGCGATGAACAGGGCGTCGTACTCGCCTATCTCCAAGCCGTACGTCTTGCCTACGCGGCGTCGGTGGTGGGCGTCGCTTCGGGACTTCTTCTGACAGGTCGTGCAGATGCGTCCTCGCGGGCCGGTGTAGAACCGCTCCTGGCGGTTCAGCCCGCAGCGCTCACAGCGCTTCATGGTAGAAACGCTCCTGGTCTCCCTCGGCCTCGGTCTCGGTCTCCCATACATCGGGCGGCAGCTCACCTCTTGCTGGGCCATCCATGTCGTAGATGAGCATCCGGTCCAGATCGGCCTCCAGCTCGACGTACAGGTCACCAGCACCCGACGCCTTACCTGATCGGTTCTTCAGGATGTAGACGCCGAGGGCGCGACCGTTGGGCGTGAAGGTTTCGGTGTAGGCCAGGCCGAGCACAAGGGTCTGAAGCTTGGTGATCTTGCCTCGGATGTCCTTGAGTTTGAGCGCCTGATCTCCCGACTCGGCCTCGCCGACCACATGGTGCAGCACGACGACGGCGGCCTCCGTCTTGCGGGCCATATCCACCAAGAAGGACATGGTGGCTTCCAGGACGGTGAAGCCCTCCCCGCCCGACTCGTCGAAGACGTTGGCGAGGTTGTCCAGGACAAGCAGCTCGGGCCACCGGCCGTACATGTAGGCATAGGCCATCACCTCCTCTTCAATCTGCGACAAGGACGGCGCGGCATCGAAGTCGAACCAGACCCTCGTGAATTCGTGCAGGGCCTTGTCGTACTTCGCGCCCTTGCCGGCCTTGTAGGCCGCCTCGATGTCCTGGACGCGGTCGCCGGTCAAGATGGCTGCGGCGCGGATCGCCTGGGTGACCTCGTCGCTGTCGGCGGACATGTAAATGCCATGGGCGCCCGAACGGATCGCCAGGTTCAAGGTGAATGCGCTCTTGCCGACGCCGGGGGCGGCGGCCACCATGGCGACTTGCGACCTACGGAAGTGGGCTGTTGCGGCGGCGAGCGACTTCCAGACGACGGGGATAGGGGCGCCTGCGTCCTTAGCCTTCCGCTTGGCATGCGACAGCAGGAGCACTCAGCCCCCCGGTCCCTCGTAGAAAGAAGGAAGCATCAGGCGGCGGCCTTCGGGCTGCCCAGGCCCAGCTTGTGGAAGGCCCGGTCGATCCCCTTCTTGGTGAAGCGGCCCTGCGTGATGGTGTCGCCGGTCGGCTTGTACACGACCTTGTTGGACAGGTAGCCGCGATCGATGGCGTAGACCTTGGCGGCGGTGCCCACCTTGTCGATCCAGCCCCAGTCCTCGCGCAGGATGTCTTCAATGAAGACTCGCTCGCGGACGCCGTACGGACGGAGCATGCGAGCGACCTCACGGATGCTCTTGGTCTCGTCGGTGTTCATGAAGTGGTCGTAGCGGTCCGCCTTCGGCGTCAGCTCGACGACCTTCTCCTCGGCCAGGTCCCGTTCGGCCTTGTACTTCGAGGCCAGCTCGCCCGCTCTGGCCGCGAGGCTGAGCACGGTCTCCGGGTCGCTCAGGTCCACCCGATCGGTGTCGATGGCCATCCCGGTCCGGTTGTAGGTCGGGATGATCTCGCCGTAGAGCTTGTCCTGCCACTCCTTCAGCTCGGGCCGACGAAGGGTGGAGACGAGCCGGTTGAGGCCCTTCTCCGTGATGACCTGGACCTTGCGCCGCTGCTTACGGCCATCGCTGAGGTTGACATCCACTTCGCGGATCTGAATCTCAGAGTCGTCCAGAAGTCGCAGAAGGTGACCAGGCGTGGAGTAGTTCCACACCTTGGCAACGTCCGTGGCGACGAGCACGAAGGTGTCGTCCTCCGTGATGATCCGGACGTCGGTGAAGATCTCGATCTCGTTGTTCATGTAGCTCCTTACCTCAGGACGGGGCAGTGGGGGGCGACGCCGCAGGTTCTGCACGCGTCACCGGGGTTGGGCAGGAACAGTCCTTGCTCGGCAAGGCGGACCTGGCGGACGAACCACTCCTCGATCCACTTCTCGTCGAGGGTGGTGAGGTCGATCGGCCGTGTGGGCTTGCCGTCGCGGGTCATGAAGAAGTCGCCCCAGCGCGCTTCGATCCCCAGCTCGGCCAGGGCCTTGCGGTAGACGATGAGCTGGAAGGGCACGGCGGGGACTTTGGCCCCGCTCTTGATGTCCCGCACGATCAGTTCACCCGTGCGGGTGTCTTCCATGATCACGTCGATGTAGCCCAGGACTGCGATGTCCCGGAACTCGATCTCGAAGCCGACTTCGGCGGCGATCGTTCCATCGGGCATGACGTACGGCGCGAGGCTGGTGTCTTCCAGGTTGTAGTTGATGTAGGTGGCCACCTGGTCCAGGCCGCCGTTGTAGCGGTCGCGCAGGTCATTGACTACCTTCTTGCGTCCGCCGACGAGCCATTTGGTGCGGTCGGGTTCCACCGCGTCGGCCTCGGCCAGTTCGGCGATCCAGGTGGTCCTGAAGACCTCCTGGGCGTCGGGGATGGGCATGAGCCGGCCGGACTTCTCCCAGGCGTCAGCGGCCTCGTGGATGGCCGTTCCCTGGGCGAGCCATCCGGCCGGGAGGGACGGCACGCGCTGTACGCGCTCCAGCTCGTAGGCCGTGCCGCACCGAGCGATGCTGGTGAGTCTGGATACCGATGTTCTGGCCAATCACAGCTACCAATCTCATGTATGTGTGGAAGGCTTCAGGCAGCTCTCCAGAAGTTGATGCAGATGACCTGTTTGTCGCCGAAGGCGTCACGCAGCAGCGCTTCCTGCGGAAGGAGCTGGAGGCCAGCAACCACATCCGCGACCGTTACTTCGACTTGGCGCTCGGCGACGATCTCGTAGTACACGCCTTCGGAGCCATTGGAGCGCTCCACCATGACGCCCTCCTTGTCCACGATGACTTCGGGGGCGTTGAGTTCGAGGAGGTCTTTCGGACCTATCATTCAGTTTCCAAACTCATGTATGAAGGGTTAAGAAATAGCGACCCCCATATGGGCGGGGTCGCTATTCCCGTCAGGTGGATGGCGGACTACTCAGGGCGCTACGCACGTCTTCGATGACCATCTGAATGTGCCAGTTGGTCTCGTCGGCGGGCTTCTCGAAGAAGCCATCGTCCCTGGAGTAGTCGATGTCCAAGTGCGCCTCCTGAAGGCGCGTCGCCCAGCGGAGCGCAGAGTTGAGCTTCGTGAGCGGGATTGGCTGCCCTTGTGCGACTTTGCTCAAGTTGCGCAGGCTGGTGACCGGCCCGGTCTGTCCATGCTCCTTGGCCAGTGTCCAGGGGATGAACTTGTCGTGCCTGAGGTTCTTCTTCTGTCGGCCGAGCCGTTCAACGGCTTGCTGAACCCCGCCTACCGTCACGTTGAAGTGTTCAGCAATCTCCCTGTAACCCTTACCGGCCTCTAGCATCTTTCTGAGTTCCAGCGGGTCCATACGCTGGTTAGCCATCTGGATTCACGCTCCCGAGGTCATCACGAGCGCGCCCACATCTGCGCACCCTTCCCCGACAAAGATTCTTACGTGTAATCCAGCTAATGGGGATCTAATACACATATGGATCTTCCTTTGTTATTGAGTTAGTTCGACAACATCATCAACTCACGTGCATTTGGGGGTGCTCGTGTGCTCAGGAACTGTCGAAGCATGCAGGTTCCAACCCAGAGCCGGTAATCCGGTTTTCGGAATGGTTTTCACGGAACCTTGATGACTGGGGCGCGGCGAATGACAGCCGTCTTTATATCTCCACCTCACGAAGCTGGACGGGTCGCTCTATGCTTAGCTACCCAGCTCCGGACCGTTCTTCTGGCGACGGTGCCCACGTTACTACTGTCAATTGTCGTGCGCGTTCCCACTCTGCTTCCTGACCTTTCGGGCCATTCGGCGGTGGTGCGCTTCGTGCTACCTAGAAGCTACCAGACTCATGTTTGCCTGTCAACTTCTGGCTGCTCCGGGCCGTCTTACCGGTCCCCGGCGGTTCGTGCTGAGAACTATACTACCATACTCATGTTTGGCCGTCCACCCTCCGCCGCCGTCCGGGTGTGCCACTCTCGTGACCGCCCCTCCGTGGCGACGAGACAGACAGTACGCCGCTACCAATCTCATGTCAATCTCATGTTTCAGCTTCGCGGCTCCGGCCCCTGGTCGCGTAGGGGCTCAGGATGCGCTTACACTGATCGTCGGGCTCTTGGAGAACCCAATACCCGATACCTGCGGCATCATGATCCCGCCCGCCACTCCCTGCACCAGCCGCGCGACCACCAGCCACCACTCGTGCTGCGCCGCCCCCGCCGCCGCGCTGGTCAGCGTGAACAGCGCCACTCCCGTCATGAACACAGCCCGCCTGCTACGCGCGTCCCCCAGCCTTCCCGCCGGGACCAGGGTCAGACCGAACGTGAGCGCATACCCCGACAACACCCACTGCAGCGCGCTGTCCGAGGCATGCAAGGTCGCCTGAATGGATGGCAACGCCACATTGACGATGCTGATATCCAGCAATGTCATGAACCCCGCCACCAGGCAGACCGTCAGCGCCCGCCACCGCCGGGGATCCTGCCCCGGCTCGTACGCATCCTGCCGCCCAGCGGGTGGACTACTCACACCATCAACCTCTCACCACCACCCCCTTGCAAACATTCAATGATCACCGTAGAACTCCCACCCATGGAGACAAGCCATTTGGGGCGGGTCCAAACAGCCCTGGTGAAAGGCATGATCATGGGCCTGGCCTGCGGATATGCCGTCTGGCTGGTGGATGGGGTGTCTCACTGGTACCCATTGGTAGCCGCTGTGGCTCACTATTCGCGGGCCACACACGGGCCAGATGCGGCGGGCGTATTGCCTGTTCACGCGGCCGATCTCAAATGAGAGTGTACGTCGTTGCCGGGGGCTGGTGCCGAGATGACTTGCCCAACCCGGGTGTCCAGGCGGCGGGGGCACCCTCGTGCGTCGATTCGCTCATTGGCGTCCGAGGGCTCGACCCTCGCGCGCTGGCGTGTGGTGGCTTGCGCCACACTGCTGCCTGCTCCCGATAGCTGCCTGGGTCCGGGGCCTTTCAGGCGGGTTCTGTCAAGCGCGGCTTCGCGTGTCCCTTCGCCGGTGACCTTCCACCGTTACCGGTTGTCCTGCCTGTGCAGCCGCGCTTGATGGGTTCCGCCTGACCCCGGATGATCGGGCGGCGGGTGCAGGGGTTACGGCGGGAACCCTGCTGTCGTTGAGAGTGGCGGTGTATTCCTGAGTCTTGCGGCGGTTCAGGCCCTGGTGCCGGGAGCGATGGCCAGCACCTCGCGGAACTCGCCGACTGCTGGTCGCTCCCGCTGTGGGAGGGGTACGGCGTGCAGGACGCGTCGCGCGGTCTCCATGACCATTCCGTTGCGGTAGGTCTTCGGCAATGAGTCGACGGCCGTCGCCGCTTGCTGGATTCCTTCGTCGATACCGCCGTTGACCACGGTGCATAGGGCAGCGTGCAGGCGCATGTTGACGGGGACGTGGTAACCGGCGGGGTTGCTTGCGAGTACGTGTTCTTGGGCGTGGCTGGCTCCGGCTTCGTCGCCCGCAGCGGAGAGCACCTGACTTGCGGTCACGTGGACGCGTACGTCCGATGGTTCCCAGAATCCGAGCACGATGGGGAGTTGATTGGTCGCCACGAGATCGAGAAGGGTTTGCAGCGTGCGGCGGGCCTCGTCGTGGCGGCCGAGTAGCGCCAATGTCTTGGCCTTGGCGCGGATGAGTGATGCCTGACCGACCGATGGCCGCGCGGTCGCACCCGCGATTTGCTGGGCACTTTCGATCAAGCGCAGAGTTGTGGCCGCATCATGCAGGCCATTTGAGCTGTGCTCGGCTTCGTGGGCGCGGACTCTCAAGCGGAGATCGAGGTCGCCGGAGAGGTCGGCGGCGTTGCGAGCGGTGCGGTACCAGCGCAGCGCCGAACCCGGTTCCCCGAGGCGTACCAGAACGCTGGCTTGGAAGGCCGCGAGCACGGCGGTGACGCGGTGCAGTTCGACGGCGTGGGCGGTATCGGTGGTGTTCAGTTGCCGCTGCATCGCCAGCAGGTCGACGAGAAGATCATCGTGTACGCGGGCGGGGGGCCAAGTGTTGATCGCGTGCAGATGATCGGCGCAGGCGAGTTCCCAGTCTTCGACGCTGCGGTGCTGGCTGCTGACCGAGAGGTCGAGAAGCTGGCGTACCGGTTCGCCTGCGACGCCGAGCGCTCCGAGTCCGGCGCTCGCGGCGGCTATCTGCAAGAGGCGTCGGCGTTCCATGTCCTCATCCTTTGCCGTGAAAGGGAATCCCTGCTCGGGCGTGCTCCCTCGGGACTGGTCGAGTTGCGCGATGGCGGTGTGGAAGGCCACCAGCTGACCATTGGCTTTGTACAGGCGATCGAGGTGGGGTACCACGTGGGAGGGTGTCGGCCGCTCCCCGCGTTCCAGCTTGGCGAGGTGTGAGTGGTCCATGGGGATGGCCTCGGCCGCCTCACGCAATGACAGCTGACGGACCTCCCGCCACCATCGGAGCGCGTAGCCGAGTAGGTGAGAGGGGAATGCGTTGCGGTGGGGCGGCGATCCTGTGGTCATCTCTTCCTCGTGGTCGTGGCTACGGCGCGGTCCGGATGACCACACCACGTGACGTGCCAAATACCCGAGCGACTCCACCATTGCACCACAGGAAGGGCTGTCGGCTCCTTGGTGATCGTGGTCATCGTGTGGTCATGATGTCCACACGGGGTGGCCTGCCGGTCTGGGCACCTACCGGTCTGGGCTTCGGACGCTTCCGGGTCGAGGGAGAGACCGCACCCGCCTGAATGACGCCCGTTGCGGGTTGTGGTCACGGCGTGGCCATCGCGACCACAGTGAGTGGCTTGCCGGGCACCCTGGGCGACTTCAACTATTGCACACGACAAGTCATCGGCCCCGGGAAAAGGGGGCGGGTCCGGCTGGCGCTGCGAACGACCAGACGGACCCTTGATCGCACGTGGAGGTGCGAACCGTGAACGAGTTTAGGGGGCGGCGTGGCCGTCGCAGACGGGGAAACGGTCGGGTGGATCGGCGGTCTGCCGTTGGTGTGGCGTCGCTGCGTGAACGGATGCGGCATGAGCGGTTCGCGTATCTGACCGATCTGGCGTTCGCTCTGGACGGGCGGGGTGTGTCGTGCACGCTGCGGTTGTCTGGGCAGGTGCGGGAGCCCGCCGTTCTGGAGATGCCGGGGGGTGTTTCCGGGGTGGTGCGGGTGCGGATGCGTAAGGAGGGCGCGGGCTGGCAGTACACCGTGGGTGTCTACACGGTGTGGGCGCAGGGTCAGGATCCGGTGGGGACGATTCTGCGGGCGGTGTCGCGGTGACGGGCCTGGGGGTGCTGGGGGTTGTCGAGTTGCCCGGTGCAGCCGTGTCGGTGGTGCGGGCGCGGGCCTTTGTGCGGGGGGTGCTCGAGCGGGCGGGCGTCGATGAGGCGGCGGATGTGCTGCTGCTGGTATCGGAACTAGTCGGGAACGCGGTGACGCACAGCGATTCGGGGCAGGGCGGGCGGCTGGCGGTGGTGGTCATCGGCTGCGATGACCGGGTCGTGCGGGTGGAGGTCAATGACCAGGGGTCCGATGCGAACAAGCCGCAGGTCCGGGACGGTGAGGGGCTGCTGTCCGCCGGTGGGCGTGGTCTGCGGCTGGTGGAGCAGATCTCGCGTGGCTGGGGCTGGGATGAAGCCGGGTCAGGCCGGACCGTGTGGTTTGAGGTCGCTGTATGAGCGGCGATGACCGCCGGACCGGATCCGTCCCCGGATCCGTTCCCGAATCTGTCGCCGAGTCTCGATGCCGGGAGGTGACCGGGATCCTGGTCGCCAGGATCCGTGGTGGTGAGCTGGCCCCTGGCGATCGGTTTCCGCGCCTGTGGGAGCTGAGCCGCACGTATGGGATCGACAGGGGTATCGCCGCCCTCGTGCAACACGAACTGAAACGGCAAGGGCTCATTCGTATCGTCGGAGGCCGTCCCGTGGTGGCTGAGGGCAGGCATGCTGGCCTGACGCCTGTTGCGCTGGATCGGGCAGGCCCGATCCCGTTGTACCGGCAGATCGCGGACATCCTGGCCGCGTTGATCAAGAACGGGGAATTGGCTCCCGGGGAGAAGATTCCCAGCGAAGACGAACTCAGTGGCGTGTTTGGCGTGGCGCGGGGGACCGCACGGTCGGCGCATCGGGAGTTGCGGGAACGCGGGCTGGCTCACACTGTTGGCGGCGCAGGAACGATCGTCAGGGTGGGGGAAGCTGAGACCGGTTCGGACGTGCGGCCTATGTATTTGAGGATCGCCCGTGAGATCGCCGATCAGATCCAGGACGGCCGGATTGCGCCTGATCGGCCCATCCCGACTCGGCAGGCGCTCGTGGCGCGATACGGCGTCTCGGTGGAGACCGCCCGGCGCGCGGTTGGCATGCTGTGCTGGGCGGGGTGGGTGTACACGGTGGCGGGCCGTCCGCGTTTCGTGGCGCGGCCGGAACGATGGCCCGCGCGGGAGGCGTGGGAGAAGGCCACAGCTGGGCGAGGCGCGGGTCCCCGTGTTTTTGCGGCGGGGGGTCTGCTGGGTTGAGGGTCGGGGACGGTGGGTCCGATCCCGGCACTCGACCGCCGGCGCAGCGCCTGCCTTCAGTTGATCTTGAAGGCTTCCGCGGGACCTTCAAATGATCTTGATGCGAGCTCCCGTGACGGATGACGGGCGGCTGCCGCTCCCGCCGGGACCGGCCGTCAGGCCGCATGCCCGGCGGGGAGGGCGGCGTTTGCCGCCCGTGCGGGCCACGTAGCGGGCCGCCTTGATCACCTACGACCGACACTCATTACTTCGAAAAACGAAACTAATAGGAGGAAAGGATCTCCTCCATCTGTCGCAAATCGATTTCCAATGCATCTGTCGGATGAATAACGATATGGAGTTGCCTGGTTACAATTCGCTGTCTCGAAGCCACAAGAAAGGAGAGCAGGATCAAGCGTATTAGATCCGTGCGAGATAGTTGTCCCGAGAGGCGAGCAAGACCAGATCCTACAATAGGAATAGATACAGGATCGTGCTGCGCCGCTTCTCGTACCACTTCCCACGTGCGGGCAAGAGAAGTCCATATTCCTTCAGCGGTAGCTTGCGCGACACAGTTATTGCTCATCACACTATATGCGCAGCAGAAATACCTTCGCTGTACGGTGCCAAGCACCAAAACACTGCCGAGAGGATATCTCTTGCGTTTGCCACGTGGTTTATTTTGGACGGACTCTACTGCGACTGGCTGTACACCCTTGAGCGCCTGAGCGATCTCGCGATCAAGACGGGCAATGTCTCCTTGGTATTCTCGACCTAGAAGCTGGCCCTGCACACTGTGGTCTTTTATTACCTTCGGCACATCGGTGTCAAACGTGTCGCTCATGCCGATGACCAAATGACCCGCCTGGTCAAATAGATTCCCAACCGTGATTGAGATAGTCGTATCAAGAACTGGAAAGTACCTACTGTATTCAGAACGGGGCCAAGCCTGAAACGTCCCCCACGCTATGGAAACGAGCACCACTACGAGGAGGTAGAACCAACCCTTAGGCTCGAATATGTCAGGGAACAGGGCGTCAAGCAGTCCAGCTAGCCCGGACAGCCCTCCAAGAACAGCGAGCGTAGAGACCAGCCAAGCTTTTATGGTTCTACCTGAAGTAATTGCCCTCTTGAAGAGCTGTCTATTCACAGATCAAGATCCTTGTACGTGCTCTCCCCGTAAACGCACGGGCCCTTTTTCGGAGTTCGAGAAGTTAGGTTCTTCGCGAAGTCATCCACGTAGTTATCCAAGGCATGCTTGATAATCTTTGACTGAAAAGACACACTGACGGTGTACTGCTCGAGCAGCGCCCTTGGGAGCTTAGCGGTTTGAACGCTCCGCGCCCCGTTCAAGTTGGCGAACACAACTGGCAGTCCGAGAGTTACGATCGTCTCGATCTCGTAGTAGAGAAAGCTAGCAGACCGTTCCGACTTCGCCCCGCTGGTCTCGCTTACCAGAGCTACTACTTGCTTGGTATTATTCAGACGCTCACGCAAGCGCCGTCGAATGGTTGCCGGTTCACTCGTATCGCGGGCCGTGTTGAGCTCGTGAGCATTAAAGAAATCGAAGTCGATCTTTTCGTTAGCGCGCCACGCCTGCATAATTCGATAGAAGCGAATGTCTTCGCTATCGAACGCTACGTATGTCTTGTTTCTGTACGGCATTAATAAACCCCTCATGTGTACTGGAAGCCAGTAAGACGCAGCCCTGTTTGCCAGAGATGAACTCTACACCTTAGGCCACCACCTACGTACAGCCAGGATACCGGTATGGCATGTTTTAAGAGGGAGACGGTCGCAATGTCCGTACAGTTCACCGTATGTCCGATTTGGGCTGTATCATCGAGCCAGGAGGCTTGATCATGATGCAAATTTAAGATCGAGGTGACAGAATCAGACTATGCCAATCATCATGCCGGACGATCAGACGTGTGCATTCTGTGAATACCTAACGGGAAGTAGGCCATACACAATCCTGGAGACGGGGATTCTAGTCGCGATACTTGTAACGCGGGAGCAGAGAGGGAAGGGCCATCTACTCGTGATTCCAATTGCCCATCGACCCACTCTCCTCGACCTCGATCCTGCCGAGGATGCGGAAATGATGGATGCCTTACGCCGCGCGGCAAAGGCTATCGCGAGGACTTATGACCCGGACGGGATTTCTGTATGGCAAAACAATGGAGTTACCTCCCGTCAGAGCATTCCGCACTGCCATTTCCATGTGGCTGGTACCGTCGATGACGGCGGGACGGAATGGGGAGATGTCCCCGAATTGAGTATTATTGAGACAGATCGCATATCAAATGAGCTAGTTTCTTATCTCCCCCCTGCACACACGCGCTGAGGCCCTTGCTGGAGAGTTTGTCCTGTAGCAGGGCGTCAGGCAGCGCGGGGCGCGACCGTCCGAAGAGCCGCAGCGCGGCCCGCGACCGCCCAACGCGCGGCACGCCGCAGGCGGGCCGCCTTGACCTCCTATAAGAACAATTCGGCAATGCTCGACGGGCCTGTCAGAACCGGGTGGCGTCATCGGTGATGGCCTTCTCCCGGATCTGGTCCAGCGTCTTGCCTGTGATATCGGTCAGGTTCGCGCCAGACAGATCCGCGCGGAACAGGTGCGCGCCCGACAGATCCGCATGGATCAGATCCGCATCCTTGCCGTGATGATCAAGAACGGGGACTTGGTCCCTGGGGAGAAGGTGCCCAGCGAAGACGAACTCAGTGGTGTGTTCGGCGTCGCGCGGGCGACCGCACGGTCGGCGCATCGGGAGTTGCGCGAATGCGGGCTGGCCCACACCGCCGCCGGGGCGGGAACGATCGTGGGGCTGAGGGGCACGGCGACCGGTTCGGACGTGCGGCCTCTGTATTTGAGGGTCGCCCGCGAGATCGCCGATCAGATCCAGGACGGCGGGATTGCGCCTGATCGGCCTATTCCTACTCGGCTGGCGCTTGTCGCGCGTTACGGCGTCTCGGTGGAGACCGCGCGGCGTGCGGTTGGCATGCTGCGCGGGGCGGGATGGGTGTACACGGTCGCGGACGGGCGAGTTTCGCGGCGCGGCCGGAGCGGTGGCCCGCGCCGGAGGTTCTACAAGGGCGGGGTGACCAGCTCGATCTCGATGGCCAGCACGCCCAGGGCCTCCTTCTCCGGGCCGTAGATGCGGCGGATGTTGGCGAGCTGCTGGTCGCGGGGGCTGGCCGGGTTCACCTTCTTGGGCCCTTCGGTGTCCAGCAGCTCCTCGAACGAGCCGTACCGGGCGACCCGCTTCACCCTGGTCAGGGCGTCGTCCCGCCCGCACACGAAGCGGATGTAGTCGCCGGCGGCGAGCCTGCGCAGGTTGGGGTACTGCACCCGGACCTCGATCGTCTTGGAGCCGTCGGCGACCAGGTCGAAGTAGCGGCGGTAGAGGTTCATCTCACGGGCCCGCAGGCCCGGAGCGCTGGCAGGGCGTGTGGCCATCAGTTTGTCCAGTTCAGCGGTGGTGTAGGACCGGTAGAAGTGCTTCGGGTCGCCGATCATCTTGCTGACCAGCCAGACCAGGGCGTCGACGTAGGAGTCGGTGTCGCCCTCCCAGGCGGTGACGTCCAGCATCCACGAGTGCGCCCCGGGCGGCGGGGCGACCTTCCCCTCCCTGATCAGGGATTTCGACAGCTTGGCGCCCGTGTCGGTGAGCACCATCGGGGTGAAGATCCTCGGAGGCGGGGTGAGGCCGGGGAGCTGGGCGAAGGCTTCATCGACGAGCTGGCAGCCGAACGCCCAGTCGCCGCCCTTCACCATCACGCTGAGGGTGACGTGGTCGCGGGCGGCCAGGCGTTCCTTGACCAGGTTGCGGTAGAGGGTGGCCAGGTCCAGGTAGGTGGTGGTGTCGGCGGTGACCGCCACCTCGTAGCTTCCGTGGTCGGTGCAGACCGCGGTGAAGTCCGCGCCGCCCGACCCTGCTCGCAGGAGCTGGGTGCGCTCGGCTCGCTTCTCCGCCCACCCGCACTCCGGGCACGGGAACCGCAGGTGCACCTGGCCTGGGAGGGCGCGAGCGGCCACCGGATCTGGTCCAGGCGTCCAAGGGTGGCCAGGAACTCGTGCCGGAACGCCGGTGAGGCCTGCTGGTCGGAGTAGGTCTCGACCTCGTAGTCAACGCCGGTGGCGTCGGCGAGGGAGTCGAACATGGCGCGGTAGTACTTGCCGACCAGGTCCTCGATCCCATCGCCGCCGAGGGCGTGGAAGTAGGTCTGCTGGTAGGCATGGTGGGTCTCGGGGTCGAGCCGGATGTCGTACGGCGCGTTGTCCAGCGCGCCGAACCGGACCACGGTGTCGACACCGAAGGCCCGCTTGGTCTGCTTGGCCAGCAGGAACGCCGCCGTCTGCACCAGCGAGGTACCCAAGTGCGGGGCGCCGTTGACCTGGGTGCCGACGCAGAACGCCACCCAGTCGGGCCCCATCGCCTGCAGGCGGGGGCGGACCATGTCCACCGAGCGGAGCATGGCGTTGGCCAGCACGTTGTTCGGGCTGATGATCTCCATGCGGTCACGGTCGTGCACGGCATCTCCCGGTTAGAGGGTGGGGATGGGGAGCTGGGCGAGGATGAACTCGACGCGGCGGGAGGCCTCGTCGGCGGGCACGAAGATGGGCCGGTAGCCGGCGTCGTAGTAGCCCTGGATGATCAGCTCGTGGACCCGGCGGATCTCCCGCTCCCGGGCCCACACCAGGTCGTCCTCCGAATCGAAGTCGTCGAGGGGGTCCAGGACGAACACCGCGTCGTACCGGTAGACCCTGCTGGCCTCCTCGAGGTCGGGGTAGGGCCCGAGCCCGAAGAAGGCGTCCCAGCCGTACCCGTCGGGGATGCCCCGGTTGTAGAACCGCAGGCCGAAGGCGTGGTCGCAGTACTCGGCGACGAAGGCCTCCAGCACGTCGCGGGAGTAGGCGCGGCGATCGCCGACCTGAAGGTGGCGGCCGAGCCGGTCGCGGTGCTTGCGGTAGATCTCTCTGGCCGGTTCGCCCTCGGTTGCCGGGATGCCCCGGTAGTGGAGTTCGGCGATGACCGCCTCTTTCCCCGCGGACGGGCCGCCGGTGACGACGTACCGGCGGGGTGGGGTGGAAGGGTCGAGGAGCTGGTCGAGACTCATGCCTGTACTTCCTGATCAGAGTGGTGGTCTTCACCGGTGTGGCCGGTTAGTGCCTGCCGCCAAGTCGCGATGAGTCGCGGGCCTCCCTGGGCGGCAACCAGGACGGCGAGGAAGTCGGCCAGGCCCGCCTCGGGATCGGCGAACTCGACCAGCAGCAACTCCTGCGCGGGTGACAGGTCTGGGGTCCAGCCGGCCGAGGCGGCGATCTGCGCCGGGCCGAGAGCCGGGCCGACATCTTGTGCGGTGTGCAGCAGCACCTGGCCGTAGGCAGCCCGGTACTGAGCCGCCGCGTGCAGCACCAGGGCGTGCCGCCACAATGCCGTCGCGGCCGCCACCTGCAGGGTGGGCTGGTCGGCGTCCATGCTCACCAGCGCGGCGACACTGAGCAGTCCGGCGCGCAGCAGATAGACCGCGCCCCACAGGGTGGCCAGGGACTGCTGGTGCTCGACGGCTTCCCAGGCGAACACGTCGGCTGGGAGCACCAGCGGGCCGTGGGCGGGCTGCAGGCCGGGGGCGACCGGCCGGGTGGCGTCGCTGGCACGGCCGAGCTGGTGGCAGACCAGGTCCCAGATCTTCGGTTCGATCCGCTTGCGGAAGTGGTGCAACTCGTACCCGGCGGCCTGAGCCGCCGCCTCGCGGCGGGTGGTCAGCTTCGCGCCCGACGTCGACGGATCGGCGCCGTACAGCAACCGGGCCGCCCTCGCGAGCTCGTGATCCATGCGGTCCAGTTCCTCGCGGAGCGCCGCGTCCAGCGCCCTGGCGAGGCTGGCCCGGTCGCTGGTGTCCAGTGCCCGCGCCCGGACGGCGGGCAGCGCCAGCAGGTGCGGGCCTGCGCGGTCGGCGCGGACCGGCAGTCCGTACCGCACGATCGCCCGCATCTCCTCGGCGAGCTCCAGGAGCGGGCTCTCCTCCAGGTCGGGGAGGGGGATCTCGGAAGGGGTCATGACCCCAGCCTCCCATACCATGCCCAGAAAAAGCCCATTCCTGCGCCCAGGGAAAGCCCACATGGGAAGGAGTCCGAGTCCACGGGGCTCCCGCCCCGCCCCCTCGGGTCGGGTGGCATCTACGCCGCGCTCCGCGCCGGGGCCATCGGCTTCCTGGTCAAGGACGACGAGGCCGAACGCATGGTCGACGCCGTACGCAAGGCCGCCGCGGGCGAGCCGCTGCTGGCCCCCTCCGTACTGCGCCGCGTCGTCGAACGCGCACTCGCCGCCGAGCGGCGACCCGTCCGCTCCCCCGTTCCCTCCGGGCTCACCCGGAGGGAGCTCGAGGTGCTGGCCCTGATCGGCATGGGCCTGTCCAATGCCGAGATCGCCGATCGCCTCCACGTCGGCTTGACGACGGTGAAGTCCCACGTGTCCACCGCCATGGAGAAGCTGCGCCTGCGCAACCGCATCCAGGCCGCGGTCGTCGCCCACAGGCTCGGTTTGGTGGACTCCGCCTTTCGCCTGGTCAAGCGCGACTGAGAGGAGACCCCAGGTCCGGAGGCGACTTGGCGGCCCGCCCGTGCATCGGCGATGCTGTGACGCGTGGAGTACGTGTCCAGAGTGCCGCGACCGCCGCTGGACGGGCTGATCGACGACCTCTACTACCTGGAGGGTGCGCCGCCGTACGCCCTGCTGACGCTGCCGCCGGCGCCGGCGCCGCTGCTCATCGTCAACCTCGGGGCGCCGTTCCGCATCCGCGGCGGCACCGACATCGAGACGACCGAGTACGCCGATGGCTGCGTGGTCACCACGCCCACCCGCGCGTGGGACTTCGGCTACCCACTCCGGACCCGGTCCGTCGGCGTGCACTTCAAGCCGTGGGGGCTGGCGCCGTTTCTGCCGATGCCCGCGGCCGAGCTGTGCGACCGGCCCGTGACAATAGAGCAGGTTTGGGGCCGGCCCGCCATCGCTGAGCTGCGGGACCGGCTGGCCACGGCGGACGAACCGCACGAGATGCTGACGCTGCTCGAGGAGGAGCTAATGCGACGGCTGTGCGAGACCGCCGGCCTCGGGCTGGTCCGCCACACGAGCAGCGTCATCGCGGCGACCAGCGGGGCGGTGGCGATCGGCGACCTGAGCGAGGCAGCCGGTGTCAGCAGCACTCATCTGGCACGCCGGTTCAAGGAGCTCATCGGCGTCACGCCGAAGCGGCTGGCCCGCGCCCACCGCTTCGCCACCACCGTGCTCTCGATCAACTTCGCCGGACCGATCGACTGGGGCGACGTCGCCGTTGGCGCAGGCTACTTCGACCAGGCCCACTTCGGCCACGAGTTCCGGGCGTTCACCGGGCTCACGCCGACCCGGTACGCCGAAGTCCGGCAGCGATTCCTGCGCGAACATCCCGGCGACGTGCTGGACAGCTGGCCGCTGCCGGCCGATTGATTTCTTACAAGAGCGACAGCTCACGACACGCTAATTTTGGGGCCACCCCAAAGCAGAGGAGAGCCCGTGGGCAAGGTAGTCATGTACAGCTCGGTGTCGGTAGACGGCTTCATCGCGGACGAGAACGACCAGCCCGGACCACTGTTCGACTGGCTGACCGGCGGTGACGTCCCGTTGGACGAGAGCGGCGTGTTGAAGGTGTCGCAGACGTCCTACGACTACACCCGGCCGTACTGGGACCAGATCGGAGCGACAATCGCCGGCCGCCACGTCTTCGACATGACGGACGGCTGGGACGGGAAGCCTCCGGGCGGGGTCGACCACGTGGTCGTCGTGTCGCACCGGCCGATGCCCGAGGGCTGGGACCCCGAGGCGCCGTTTCACTTCGTCGACGGCGTCGAGGCAGCCGTGGCCAAGGCGCAGGAGCTTGCGGGTGACCGCATGGTCGAGGTCGCCGCCGGCGACGTCGGCGGCCAGGTGCTTGCCGCGGGCCTGATCGACGAAGTGCGCATGGACGTCGTACCCGTCGTGTTCGGGTCCGGCAAACGCTACTTCGGGTCGGTCCACGCGCAGCACCTGTTGGAGGATCCTGACGTGGTGATTCAGGGCAACCGGGTGCTTCACTTGCGCTATCGGGTGCGCCGATGACCGATCTGAGCGGGTACGCGAAGAAGCTCGCACTGCTGGCGGGCTGACGATCGCGACCAGACGTCCGATCCGGCACCGATAGCGGTCCGATCACACCGCATCCAGCTCGTCGGTGGACGCCTCGGTGAGCACCACCGCGGCGTTCACAGCACGCACCGCCTCGGCGAGCCGACCTGCGGCTCGCCGACGCGCTTCCACATCGTTCACACCGGAACTCCCCCCGTGAAGTCGATCACGACACGGCCGTCAACGGTCCGGCCGCGAAGCGCCTCGATACCTTGCGCCAGGTCGGCCGGACTCACCGTAAGGCCGACCTCTGGTCTGATCCGGCCTGCGGGAAGCAGGCTGAGCAGACGTTTCCACGACGGTTGCAGCACCTCGGGGTGATCCCCGAGCAACCGGGCGATGTGGATACCGCACACGCTGATCGAGCGTTGCCAAAGGAGCGGCAGCTTCAGCCGCCGCGGCGGTGTGCCGGACGACGCCCCGATGGTGACCAGCCGTCCCAATGGAGCGAGCACCCGGGCGCTCAGGTCGAAGACGTCGCCACCGACCGACTCCAGCACGACGTCTACTCCGCGTCCACGGGTGTGCTCCAGGACGAGGTCGGGGAAGTCGTCGTAGTCGGCCGTCGCCATGGCCCCCGACGCCTCGGCCGCTGTCCGGCGCGAAGGACTGCCGGCCGTGGCCAGGATCAGTTCGGTGCCGTAGGCGCGGGCCAGTTGCAGGGCACTTCGGCCCACGCCGCCTGCGGCCGCATGCACCAGGAGCGACCGCCCGGGCGTGAGCCCTCCAACGGTGACCATGGCGGCGTCCGCGGTCAGGAAGGAGGTCGTGAACGCTGCCGCGTCCGTGTCAGCCAGCTCGTCCGGAGTGCGGCGCACGCACCGCGCGGGCGCTGCGACGTACTCGGCGAACGCCGCGGGGCTGGGCAGGAACCCGAACACCCGATCGCCCAGTGCGTAGCCTGCTTCGCTCCCGGCGGCCACCACCTCGCCGGCGAACTCGTGACCACAGACGAACGGCGTGTCCGGTACCGCGCCGGCGTAGGTGCCCTCCATCTGGAGGACGTCGCTCCACGCCAGCGCGGCCGCGCGGACACGCACGATCACGCCCTCGGCGGACGGGGACGGGTCGGGCACCTCTTCCCACCGCGACGAGCGTCCGTGATCATCGTGGCGTACGACGTACGCTCGCACGGTCAGCGCCCCCAGGGCGCCAGGAGCTGCGTGTAGTCCTTGCCGGTCACCGCGCTGACAGTGAGCGTGGCGCCGTGCCCCACGCCGTCCGTGGCGATGCCCCACTGAGCGGTCGTGTCGCCGGCGTGGAACAGGTTGTGCAGGGTGGGGTGCTTGACGGGCAGCCGCCTGTCGCCGAGCTGACCTGGCGAGATCGACAGACCGTACATGTCCTTGGCACGGGTGAAGTAGCCCCACTCATAGACGTCGTCCCACTGGGGGTACTGCGCTCGGAAGAAGGCGTAGATCCGCTCGATGAGCGCTGCGATGAGCGCGTCGTTGTTGATCTCCGCCGCCCCGAAGGGGTTCTCCGGGTACAGCGAGATCCAGGTGTTGAGCAGGCATTTCCCTGCTGGAGCCCGGGTCGGGTCGGCCTCGCTAGTCTGCTCGAAGGAGAAGATCGACGCGCCGCCGATCACGCCGAGGTTCTCGGTGCCGGGCAACCGCCGGATGCTGAAGTCCCCCGCTCGTCCGTCACCGGTCTCGATGGGCTCGCTCAGCCCGATGAAGCCGAGCAGGCCGGCCAGCGGGAACTGTGTCTTGATCCGTTGCCGGAAGTCCAGGGGCCAGTACTTGTCCGGCAGCACCCGGCCAAGGTGCCGGGCAGGGACGTTGTTGATGATGATCGGGGCTCGCAGCTCTTGCTCGGGCCCGTTGTCCGGCTTGAACCGGACGCCCACGGCGGTGTTCGCCTCGATGAGGATTTCGCGGACGGGGCTGCTGGTGCGGATCTCGCCGCCGTTTTCAACGATCACCTCGGCGAAGGTGGTGGCGACGTTCTTGAACCCTCCGGTGACGACGCCGCCACCTCCGCCCCGCTGGAAGTGCGTACCGGCCATGTTGTTCATGTTGTTGACGCGGATGATCTCGCCTGCCGATACGGTGGCCGGGTCGTTCAGCCCGGCGGAGTAGCACCCCATCAGTCCGTAGTAGTCGATGACTCGGCGATCGGAGGTGATCGACTCGAGGAACGACTGGTAGTCGACGTGGTCATACTCGTGCGACTGCTCCCGCGAGATCCGCGAGGTGTGCTGGGCGACCCGGCGTCGCTCCTCCTGCGACTCCTTCGGCCAGCCGACGACGATCTCGCTCAGCTGCTTGAACCGCCCGTCCTCGAAGTAGAGGAATCCCACGGTCGGGGAGATGTTGATCTTCTTGCCAAGCGCCGTGGCCAGCTGGGCGAACCGGTTGCGCGGCCCGACCGACATCTGGTGCCAGCCGGTGTCGACAATCCAGTTCCTGAAGAGGCCGTGTTTGTCGACGATGCTGGAGAAGTCCGGGTCGGAGTAGACGATCTTCGAATGCCCGCAGGCGGCGAGGCTGGTGCGGTACGCCTCCTCTGTCATGTCCGGGCGGTGCAAGGATCCGTACGACATGATCTTGCCGCCGATGTCTGGATTGCGCTCGAGCACGAGCACCCTCCTGCCCTCCATCTTGGCCAGCAGGGCGCCGCAGATGAGGCCGCCAAGGCCCGCTCCCACGATGATCACATCGGGTTCGGACGTCGTCATGAATGATCCCTTCGGTCGCAACATGGGGTCAGGACTGGCAGAGGACGACGCCGCGCAGGTTGCGTCCGTCCTTCAGGTCACGGAAACCGGCATTGATGTCCTGGAGCCGGCTGACCTGGGTATCAAGGTCGAGGTACCCGTCCTGGTAGAGCCCGAGGAGGCGGGGGATCTCCTCGTTGGGGTTGGCCGAGTCGGAGAGTGACCCGACGATCTGCTTCTCGCGCATGGTGACGTCGAAGAGGTTCAGCGTCAGCGGCTGTGGGCCGGCGGCGGCGAGGCTGCACAGGACGATGCGGCCGAGCTTGCCGGTCATCCGTAGGATCGGCTGCAGCACGTCGTCCCTGGCCACGTCCATGATCGTGGCTCTCCTCACTCGGGCAGGTCGGCGCCGTCCCGGGCCGCCCGCAGCAGGTGCTTCTGGAGCTTGCCGCTGGCTGTCCGGGGAAGCTGGTCGACGATGTGCCATTCGGTGGGCACCTTGGCGCGGGCCATGTCTTGCCCGATCATGAATGCGGCGAGTTCCTCGGGCGTCGGCGGCGGGTAGCCGGGACGTCCGACGACGAAGGCACAGACCGTCTCGCCCAGCCGTTCATCGGGTACGCCTATGACCGCCGCGGCCTCGACGTGGGGGTGGCGGTGCAAGACGTGCTCGATATCGGCGCTGGAGAACTTCTCCCCGCCGCGGTTGATGATGTCTTTGGTCCGCCCGGTGATCCGCATCCACCGGTCGGCCGTCACCATTCCGCGATCCCCTGGATCGAACCAGCCCTCCTTGTCGAACTGGGCGCGGTTGAGCGCCGGGTCGGTGTAGCCGAGCAGCAGCTGAGCACTCCGGATCCAGATGTTGCCCTCGGTCTCGAGTGGTATGGGCCGGCCCATGTCGTCAAGGATCTTGACCTCTGCGTTGTCGGCCAGTTGGCCGTCCCACTGAGCCAGGCGCTCCAGCGGCGCGTCTCGAGGGGCCAGCGTCACGACCCCGGCAGCCTCGGTCATCCCGTAGGTGCGCGCGGCCCACATGCCGAGCGCGTCGGCCCGCTCGATGAGCTCCGGCGCGGTGTTCGCTCCGCCGCTGACGTAGTAGCGCAGCACGTGCAAGCCCTCGTCGCGTCGGCGCGCGTACTCTTCGACCAGATCCTTGAGGAACACCGCGGCACCGAGCGACCATGTCACCCGGTGGTCGTGGATGACCTGCACAGCCCTCTTGACCTCCCAGCGCGGCAGGATGACCACGCTCGCCCCGCAGGTCAGGGGCACCAGGCCGGCGGCAAGCATGCCGGCGATGTGCGTGACCGGCGCGAGCGCGAGACCCACATGCGTCTCGTCGACGCCCAGCCGGTCGTGGAACTGGCGGCCACCGAAGATCACCGCGTGCGAGTTGAGCCGCACACCTTTCGGGCTGGAAGTGGAGCCGGAGGTGTAAAGCCGCAGGCACTCGTCTTCGCCTGGGGAGGGCTCGGGCAGGGCGACGGAGCGATCCGGCTCGGCGTCGAGCCCGGGCAGGATCGACCAGCCGGCGACCGGCTCGTCCGAATCGGCGAGATAGCGAACGGCCGGCGTGACACCGGCGTCGGCAAGGCAGGAGTCCACTTCCTCAGCGAGCCGCCGCTCGCCCAGACGAGCGGTCGTCACCACCGCGGCTGGCCGCGAGTCGCGCACGATGTCGTCCAGTTCGTGCTTGCGGTAGATCGCCACGACGGGGACGGCGATCGCGCCGATCCGCCAGGCGGCGGCGGCGACCGCGACCACCTCCAGCCGGTTGACCAGCAACATCATCACGCGGTCACCTGGCCCCACACCGTGGGCGACGAGGTCGGCCGCGACGGCGTCGGACCAGCGGTGCAGGTCGGCGAAGGTCAGCGACAGATTCTCGAACCTGGCGTACTCCCGTCCGCTCCACCGTTGCGCCGCGACCGCTGTCAGGTCTCCAACACGCTCAACGTCCAACTGGACCTCCGCGTCCTCTTCGTTCGGGAATTCAGTTTTCGGGGGGGCGAACTGGGGGAACCGGGAAATCGAGACGTAGGCCTCGATTCCCAGTCCAGGCAGCAGGTCCTCGTCGAGGGCCCGCCGGATCGGGCGCTGCAACAACTGGCGGGTGTGGCGGAGCACGAGCGGGTCAGCGGCCGCGAGCCCGCGAGCGATCTCGGTGGCACGAGGCAGGAGCCGCGCCTGGGGTACGACCTCGCCGACGACACCTAGCGCAAGGGCCTCGGGGGCGGAGAGCCGTTCCCCTGTGAGGAGGAAGTGCCGGGCACGCACGGGGCCGAGGACCATGGGCCACAGCACCTGCGTCCCATCGCCGGGAACGAGTCCGCCCATCAGGTGGGCCGCGTCCTGGAAGTAGGTTTCTCCGGTGCAGAGGACAAGGTCGCAGAGCAGGACCAGTTCGGAGTGCCCGGTGACCGGCCCGTTCACCGCGGCGATCACCGGGATGCCCAGATCGACCATCCCATAGAGCATCCGGGTGGCCTCGCCTATGCCTCGCTCCCAGCCCGACGGTGTGACCTTCCCACTGCGGTAGACCTCGCCGTAGCCTTCGGGCGTACGGATGAACGCCTCGCCGGTGCCAGTGAGGATGACCACCCGATTAGCCTCGTCGGAGTGCACGGCGTCCAGCAACTGGGGGAACTCGCGGTGGGCCAGAGCGGTCCACATGAGAGGGCCCTCGCGATAGTGCAGTCGGACGGTCAACACACCGTCGTCAGTGCGGCTCAGGTCGGCGGTCCGGAACTTCTCGGCGTACGTCTCCAGCTTCATCGGAGGGCTCCCCCGTTGCCGGCGAGTTCTACCAGCGACGTCGGCGGGGCGAAGCGCTCCCCGTAGCGTTCGGCGAGCTCATCCAGGTCCCCACCGGCGGAGAACGTCGCCTTCGCCGAGGTGATGACGACGCCGCTGATCAGGCCGCGCTCGGCGTGCAGATGCTGGACCAAGGCCTGGAATTCGCGGCGGAATCGGCCGTTCATCGGGTTCGTCGACCCGTCGGGATCGTCGATCGTCACAATGATGAGGCCATCGGCGTCGTTGTCCCAGCCGAACATGGGATGCGCGAGATCAGTCATGGAATCCTCCTGGGTCCGGCGGTCAGACGCGCTCGGTCAGCGTCGAGGCTGTGGAAGTCGCCAAGATCTGCTCCGTTGGCTGGATCACCGGCTGTGTCACTTCAAACCGTAGACTAGTGAATAGTCACTAGGCAAGGTTCTGTCTGCCGCAACTCATCGATCGCCGGATGCGGGGCGGACACCGGCTCATTTGGCATCTGATCCACGCTCAAGCGCCATGCGGATGAAGTGCTCGATCAGGTCCGCGTTGTCGACCGCCCCCAGGTTGAGCGCCCTGTCCGGCGCCACTCCCTGGAACAGCCGCTTGAGCGGTACCTCGAGCCGCTTGCCCGTGCGGGTGTGCGGTATGCCGGGGACGACGATGATCTCGTCAGGCACATGCCGTGGGCTGGCTTGCGTGCGGATCGTCGCGCGGATCTCCCAGTCCAGCTCCTCGGTGAGCTCTTCGCCCTGTGCCAGCTCCACGAACAGTGGCATCCAGTAGCCGCCGTCACGCTGCTCGAGGCCGAGGACCACACAGTCGGTGACGGCCGGTATGGACTCGACGGCCGCGTAGATATCGGCCGTCCCCATGCGGACGCCGCCGCGGTTGAGAGTGGAGTCCGACCGGCCGGCGATGACGTACGTGCCGCGCTCGGTGATCTCCAGCCAGTCGCCGTGCCGCCATACTCCGGGCCACGGTTCGAAGTAGGCCTCCCGGTAGCGGGAGCCGTCCGGGTCGTTCCAGAAGGACAGCGGCATCGACGGCATCGGCTCGGTGACCACCAGCTCGCCGAGCTCGGAGAGCACTGGCTGGCCCTGCTCGTCCCACGAGGCCGCCGCCACGCCGAGTAATGGCCGTTGCAGCTCACCCGCCGTCACCGGCAGCAGCATCGAGGCACCGAGGAAGCTCGTCGCCACGTCGGTGCCGCCGGAGAACGAGCCGAGCAACACCTCTGTTCTCACCGCCTCGTACACCCAGGAATAGGTGGAGGCCGGCAGCGGCGACCCCGTGGAGCCCACGAACCGCAGCGCGGCCAGGTCGTGCGTCTCGCCAGGGCGGATACCGGCCTTCTCGCAGGCGGCCAGGTACGCGGCACTGGTGCCCAGGTGGGTCAGCTTGGTGCGCTCGGCGAGAGCGAACTGGGCATCGACGGAGGGGTAGGCCGGGGCGCCGTCATAGATGACGAGAGTGGCGCCGCAGACCAGTGCTGACAGGGCCACGTTCCACATGATCCAAGCCGTGGACGCGTACCAGGAGAAGCGATCGCCGTTTCCCACCTCCATGTGCAGCCCCGCCTGCTTGAGCTGTTCGAGAACAACGCCGCCGTGCCCGTGCACGATGCCCTTGGGCAGTCCGGTCGTCCCGGAGGAGTAGACGATCCACAACGGGTGGTCGAACGACAACTGCTCGAACAACGGCTCCTGCGGGTCACCCACCGCCTCGGCCCAGGACAGGGCGCCCTGGGGCACCTCATCCGCATGCAGTCGGCCCACAACGATCGTCGTCCGCACACTCGGCAGGGCCGCCCGCAGTTCGGCGACGATCTCGCGCCGGTCGAACTCCTTGCCGTTGAACCGGTAGCCGTCGACCGCGACCAGCACCACCGGCTCTATCTGTTCAAGACGGTCGAGCACCGACCGGGTGCCGAAGTCGGGGGCGCACGAAGCCCACACCGCACCGATCGACGCCGCGCCGAGGAAGGCCACCACCGCCTCGGGAACATTGTTGAGGTAGCCGGCCACCCTGTCCCCCGGCCGTACCCCGAGCCGTCGAAGGGTGGCGGCGAAGGCGCCGACCTGCGCCCGCAGGTCCGTCCAGGAGATCTCGACCGGGTCGGTGTCCTCGGCGACCGCGACCAGCGCGGGATGCTCACCAGAGTGCTTCAGCGCCTGCTGGGCGTAGTTGAGCGTCGCCCCGGGGAACCACACGGCGCCGGGCATCTCCCGTCTAGTGAGCACCAGTTCGTCGAGGACGCCGGGCAGCACGCCGGTCCAGTCCGCCAAGTCGCCCCAGAACTGATCGAGGTGCTCGACTGACCAGCGCCACAACGTGTCGTAGTCGACTGGGTCGCCGAAGGACAGTCCGCGCCGCCTGGCCACCCAGGCGGCGAAGTCCGCGATCCGGGTGAGCCGTGCCGACTCTTGCGTCGGCTGCCACAGCAGGCCCGGGGTGGCCGGGCTGGTGGCGCTCACCGCCGCCGCTCCGCTGCGACACCGTCGGCGATCAGCCGTTCGGCGTCCAGACCGGCCTCCGCGAGCACAGCACGGGTATCCGCTCCAGGCTCGGTGGGACGCCCGGGCGAAAGGGCCGGATGCTCGGAGAACCGTGGGGCCACTGCCGACTGCGTCACGCCGTCGACGGCGACGAGCGCACGGCGGGCCTCGACTTGGGGGTGCGATGCCGCGTCCTGGAGACTGAGCACGGGCGAGACGCAGGCGTCGGAGCCGGTGAATCGCTCGATCCACTCCGCCTGAGTCCGGCTCGCGAACTTCTCCGCGATCCGCGTGCGCAGGTGTGGCCAGTGAGCGTGTTCTTGCCGGCATCGGGGGTCATCGTCCAAGTCGAGTACCCGCAGCAGTTCCCGGTAGAACTTCGGCTCCAGCGCTCCGACCGCCATGAACCGCCCGTCCGCCGTCTCGTACACCGCGTAATAGGGAGCACCGCCGTCGAGGGTGTTGGCGCCACGGTCGTCGACCCACTGGCCGGCGGCCAGCATGCCGTGGAACATGGTCAGCAGGTGCAGGGTCCCGTCGAGGATCGACGCGTCCACTACTTGTCCCCGCCCTGACAGCCGCGCTTCGTGCATGGCCGCCAGCAGCCCGATGACCAGGTACGTCGCTCCCCCGCCGAAGTCCCCCACGAGGTTCAACGGGATTTGCGGCCGGCCGCCGCGTTCTCCCATCGCGTGCAGGGCCCCGGTCACCGCGATATAGGAGATGTCGTGCCCCGCCGTCGGGGCCAGCGGCCCATCCTGCCCCCAGCCGGTCATCCGGCCGTAGACCAATCTCGGATTGCCCGCCAGCACCGCCTCGGGCCCCAGCCCCAGCCGCTCGGCGACTCCCGGCCGGAACCCCTCGACGAAGATGTCGGCGTGCGCGGCGAGGCTGAGCACCGCATCCACTCCCTCGGACCGCTTCAGGTCGACGATGACCGACCGCTTACCCCGGTTCAAGAGCTCGAATGTCGGAGACACCTCAAGGTCACCGGCTGCCGGGCGATCGATCCGGATCACCTCGGCGCCCAGGTCGGCCAGGAACATGCAGGCGAAGGGCGCGGGCCCCAGACCCGCCAGCTCGATCACCCTCACTCCGCGAAGCGGCCCATCACGGCTGATGCCCCCGGCCTCATCAACGAACTGCAACTTCCCTCCCAGTTACGAGGCGGCGCCTCGGCCTCCGGCTGGAGGCCGGCAGACTCGACACATGCCCCAACGACCAGCGGCCGGCCCGGCTCTCGCCGCCTGGCGCACCGAATCACCGCGATTCCCGGGCGTCTCGAATCTCCACAGACATTACCTAGTGATCATTCACTAAACAAGTGCGCCATCCGTCACCGGCAGCGATGGACCTCTTTGCGCGTCTGTACGCCGGGGGACGAGGTCTCATCGCACGATTCGGCGGGAGCGATGGAACGGGCCGCTCCCGCGTGCCTGATGAGCCCCTTGCCGTCCCCGCGGACAGACAAGCGGCGGTCCCATGCCGTAGCGTTCACCCGGAAGGTGCGTCCGTTCTGTGCGATGTTCGTGATCTAAGGCCCACCGCGGACGCGAGGCTCGTCTTGTACTCCTCCTCGGTGATGTCCGGATTGTGCAGGTAACCGTAGGACATGATCTTGCCGCCGATGTCGGCGTTGCGCTCCAGGACGAGGACCTTCCTGCCCTCCATCTGGGCGAGCAGTGCCCCGCGGATCAGGCCGCCGAGGCCTGATCCGATGATGATCACATCATGGTCGGACATCGTTCATCTCTCCGTGGTGTGGGTCGGGTGACTACTGGCCGCAGAGCAGGACGCCGCGCAGGTTCTGGCCGTCCTTCATGTCCGCGTAGCCCTTGTTGATCTCCTCGAGGGAGTACGAGCGCGAGATCTGGTTGTCCAGGTCGAGCAGGCCGCGCTGGTACAGGTCGAGGAGGCGGGGGATCTCGTCGTTCGGGTTGGCCGACCCGGACAGCGAGCCGACGATCGCCTTCTCCCGCATGGTCAGGTCGAACAGGTTCAGGCTCAACGGCTGCGGGCCCGCCGCCGCGAGACTGCACAGCACGATCCGACCCAGTTTGCTGGTCATCCGCAGGATCGGCTGCAGGGTGTCGCCCCGGGCCGCATCCATGGTGACGATCACCCGCTGGGCCATGCGTCCCTTGGTCTCGGCCTTGACCAGGTCGTAGGCGGCCTCGATACTCTCGGCCACGTGGGTCGCCCCGAAGGTCAGCGCGTAGTCGCGCTTGGCCGCGACCGGGTCGACCCCGACGACGCAGCGTGCGCCCGCGAACCTCGCCGCCTGCACCGCATTCACGCCGACGCCGCCCACCCCGATCACGACGAGGTCATCGCCTGGCCGGATGCCGGAGGCGTGGGTGACCGCCCCCCAGCCGGTGATCACCGCGCAGCTGACCAGGCTCGCGCGGTCCAGCGGGATGGACGGGTCGATCGGGATGCACTGGGCCTCGTGCACCACCGCGTGCCGCGAGAACGTCCCGAGCAGGCACATCAGGGCCAGGTCCGCGCCTCGGGCGTGGTGCCGGGAGGTCTGGTCCTCCAACTGCCTGCCGGAGCCCATGACGCCGAGCCGGTCGCACTGGTTCTGGTGCCCGGACGCGCAGGCCGGGCAGATGCCGCAGGAGGGCACGGAGGAGAACACGACGTGGTCGCCGGGCTTCACCCGGGTCACGCCCTCCCCCACCCGCTCGACGACGCCCGCCCCCTCGTGCCCGCCGATGATCGGCAGGGCTGAGGGCAGGACCCCGCTGGCAAGGTGGCCGTCGGAGTGGCAGAGGCCGGTCGCCTCCATCCGGACGAGGACCTCGTGGCGCCGCGGGTCGTCGAGCTCGATCTCCTCGACGCTCCACTCCTCGCCGCGGGCCCAGAGCACCGCTGCTTCGGTCTTCACGGCTCCTCCTAGAACCCGCGCGGCAGGCCGAGCTTGCCGGCGATGAAGTTGCGGGACATCTCGCTGGTGATCGGGGCGATGCGCCACAACCGCGCATCCCGCCAGTACCGCTGCATGTCCGTCTCGGCCGAGTAGCCCAGGCCGCCGAGGAGCTGCAACCCGATGTCGGCCGCCTGCACCGCGTACTCGGAGCAGATCATCTTGGCCATGGTGGCCTCCATCTCGCACGGCCTGCCCTGCGCCAGCAGCCAGGCGGCGTTGTGTGAGACCAGCTCGGCGGTGTGCCGCCAGGCGGCGATGTCGACGACCTTGTGCTGCAGCACCTGGAAGTGGTCGATCGTCTTCCCGAACGCCTCGCGCTCGCCCAGGTAACGCCGCGCGTCCTCCAGCACCCCGTCCAGGATCCCGGTCGAGCACGCGGAGAGCAGCACCTTGTCGGCGTTGAGTCCCGCGGCGATTCCCTTCCAGCCCTTGCCCCGCGGGCCGACGATGTTCTCCGCGGGCACGCGCACGTCGTCGAGGAAGACCTCGTAGGAGGCCAGCGACCGCACCCCGAGCTTGGGGATGTGCCGCATGTCCAGGCCGGGGGTGTCGCCCGGCACCAGGATCAGGTTGGTGCCGGAGGGCTCACCGTCGTCGCCGATGTTGCGGGCGAGCACCACCAGGTAGTCGGCGTTGCCCGCGCCCGTCGACCACATCTTCTGGCCGTTGATGACCCACTCGTCGCCCTCGAGCCGCGCGGTCGAGCGCATCCCCCCGAGCAGGTCGGTGCCGCCGCCGGGCTCGGTGATGGCGATGGCGAACACCAGCTCGCCCCGCGCCATGCGGGGCAGCAGATCCTTCTTCTGCTCCTCGCTCGCCGCCGCGAGCAGGGTCATCGTGCCGCCGACGACGGGGGCGAGCCAGACCGCGATCAGCCCGCCGAGGTTGCGGGTCAGCTCCCGCGCGGCGAGTGCCTGGGTGAAGACCGTGCCGCCCTGGCCGCCGTACTCCTCGGGAATGCCGATACCGTAGTAGCCCGCCTCCGACAGGTCGTCCCACAGCTGCTGCGGGAACAGCTCGCCGCTTGCCTCGATCTCCCGGGCCCGGCTCTTCGGATACTTCTTGTCGACCCATTCACGGGTGGCGTCCCGCCACGCGATGTCGGTGTCGTTCAGGTCGAAGTCCATCGTCTCGCCTCTCAGTACGACTTCGGCAGACCGAGCTTGCGCTCGGCGAGATAGCAGAGGATGAGCTCCGGGCTGACCGGAGCGAGGCGGGTCAGCTTGGCCTCCCGCCACAGCCGCTCGACGTGGTACTCCTTCGCGTAGCTGTAGCCGCCGAGGGTCTGCATCGCCCGGTCCGCGGCCTCGAAGCCGTACTCGCCGCCCAGGTACTTCGCGCTGTTGGCCTCGGCGCCGCAGTCCAGGCCGCGGTCGTAGAGACTCGCCCCGCGCAGGACCATCAGCCAGGCGGACTCGAGGCGCGCGTAGCTGTCGGCGAGCGGGAACTGGACACCCTGGTTCATGCCGATCACTCGGCCGAAGACCTGGCGCTCCTTGGCGTACTCGACCGCGATCTCGAGTGCCTTGCGGCCGATCCCGATCGCCTCGGAGGCCACGAGCAGCCGCTCCGGGTTGAGCCCGTCGAGTAGCAGCTTGAAACCCTTGCCCTCCTCGCCGACCATGTCCCGGTCCGGGACCCGCAGGTCGTCGATGAAGAGCTCGTTGGAGTCGACCGCGGCGCGGCCGACCTTCTCGATCTCGTTGACCCTGATGTGGTCCCGGTCAAGGTCGGTGAAGAAGAGCGTCAGCCCGTCCGCCTTCGACTTGCCGGGGTCGGGCTCGCGGGTGCGGGTCAACAGAAGGATCTTGTCCGCGACCTGTGCGGTGCTGATCCACACCTTGCGGCCGTTGACCACCCAGTCGCCGCCGTCCCTGACGGCCCGCGTGCGCAGGCTCGTGGTGTCCAGCCCCGAGTCCGGCTCGCTGACGCCGAACGCGACCTTCATCCGGCCGCCGATGATATCCGGCAGGCTGGCCTGCTTCATCTCCGGCGAGCCGTGCTTGACGACGACATTGGTGCCGAACACGTTCATGTGCACCGTGCTCGCCGCAGTGAGGCCACCGCCGCGCGCGATGCCCTCCATCATCATCACGGCCTCGGAGATGCCCAGACCCGCGCCACCGAACTCCGGGGGCATGGCGATCCCGAGCCAGCCCTGCTGGGCGGCGAAGCCGAAGAACTCGTCCGGGAACTCGCCGGCCTTGTCGATCTCCCGCCAGTAGCCGAGCGAGAACTTTTTCATCCCGTCGTCGACGGCCTTCTTGATGGCCTCCTGGTCCTCGGACAGGTCCCAGGCTGCGGACCGCGTCGCGTCCGCTGTCATCTTGTACTCCCCTCGTGGCCGATCAGGCCCGTGCCGGTGCGCTGGACCTGGCTGCGGCCGGGCGCGCCCTGGATCTCTTCGGCCAGCAGCCCTGCGGCAAGCAGCCGGTCCAGAGCGATCCCGGTCCGCACGCCAGCGCGCTCCAGCAGCACGGCGACGTCTTCGGTGCTGACATTGCCGGTCTCCCCGGCGTGGTTCTGCTCGACGGTCGGGGGTTCCCCGCCGATGCCGCCCAGGCACGAGTCGACGCAGGTCGCCCCCGCGAGGACGGCTGCCCAGGTGTTCGCGACCCCCGCACCGCGGGTGTCGTGGAAGTGCGCGATCCAGCCGGTGTCCGGGTGGCTCTCGACGGCCCGCGCGGTGTAGGCGCCAGCCCGCACTGGATCCGCGAGCCCGGTCGTGTCGCTGAGCATGATCCGGTCCACGCCGATGTCGATCAGTCGCCCAGCCATGTCGAAGACGGTCTCCTCCGGCACCTCGCCGGTGATCGGGCAACCGAAGGCGGTGGCCAGGGCCGACACCGTCTCCAGGCCCGCCGCGTGGGCCGCTGCGACCATCTGCTCGATCTGGCTCAGGTGCTCGGCGTGAGTCCGCTTGAGGTTCGCCAGGTTGTGCGCCTCGGACGCCGAGATCGGGAAGCCCACGGTGGTGATCGCGCCCAGCTTCTCGTTCAGCTCCACGGCCCGCTGCACGCCTCGCAGATTGGGGGCGAGCACCCGGATGCGCACCCCGCGTCCGGCTCCCCGCTCCGCCACGGCCGCCAGCACCTCCTCGGCGTCGGCGAACTGGGGCGCGTACTTCGCCGGCACCAACGAGGTGACGTCCAGCTCGCGCACGCCCGCCCCGATCGCCGCCTCCAGCACGGCGATCTTGCGGTCGGTCGGCACGACCTCGGACCACGACTGCAGGCCGTCCCGTGACCAGCATTCGCAGAGCGCGACCTCGGCGGGCGGCGCGGGCAGCCGGGTCACGAGTCGTCCTTCCATACCGGTTTGCGCTTCTCGGCGAAGGCGGAGGTGCCCTCCTTGGCGTCGTGCGTGCCGGTGGCGACGCTGAGCATCGCCTGCAGCAAGGCCAGCGCCTCGTCCGGCTGGGACCCGAGCACCCGGTAGAAGGCGCTGCGCCCCAGGCGGATCGCCGCGGGCGACTGGGCGGCGATCCGCTCGGCCACCCGATCCACGGCCAGGTCCAGCTCCAAGGCGGGGACCACCTCGTTGACGAAGCCGATCCGCTGCGCCTCGGCGGTATCCACCCGCCGGCCGGACATCATCAGCTCGAGGGCCACCTTCGGCGGCATCGAGCGCAGCAGCGGCACGGTGATCATGTAGGGCCACAGCCCGACGGCGACCTCGGGGGTGCCGAACACGGCGTCCTCCGAGGCCACCACGATGTCGCAGGCCATCGCCAGGCCGAAGCCGCCCGCGAGCGCGTAACCGCGGACCTTGGCGATGGTCGGGATCCCCGCGGACCACAGCGTGCGGAAGAAGTCGGCCAGGTGGCCGCGCCCCTCGTGTGCTGCCTCCGCGTCCAGCTCCGCGCCGCGCACGCCGCCGAGGTCGGCACCCGCGCAGAACGACTTGTCCCCGGCCCCGGTGATGACCAGTACCCGGACGCCACTCTCGGACTTCGCGCGCAGCACGCCGTCCCGCAGGCTGGCGAGGGTCTCGAACGTCATCGAGTTGCGGCGGTCCGGCCGGTCGATGGTCAGCGTGACAACGCGCCCGGAACGCCCGTAACGCACCGACCGCTCGACCGCGTCCCACTGCTGCGCCGTCGTCATGACGCCGCCTTCCGCACGTGCAGCGGCAGTTCGAGCATCGAGCGCAGCACCGCGTTGTCCTTGTACTCCGGGGTGAAGTCTGCGGGCATCTCCAGTGATTCCACCCGGTCCAGCAGGTGCTCCAGCGCGATGGTGCCCTCCGCCCGGGACAGCGCGGCACCAAGGCAGAGATGGATCCCCTTGCCAAACGAGAGGTGGTGACGCGAGTTGGGTCGGTCGACGTCGAACCGGTCCGGCTCGGGGAAGACCCCGGCGTCCCGGTTGGCCGCGCCCGCCACGATCAGCACCCGCGAGCCCTGCGGCACCGGGGTGCCCGCGATCTCGGTGTCCGCCTTGCACAACCGCACACTGCCCTGCACCGGCGCCTCGAGCCGCAACGCCTCCTCGACCGCGAACGGGATCTTCTTCGGATCCTCGCGGACGCGGGCGAGCTGCTCGGGGTTCTGCTGCAGCAGCATCATCATCATCCCGGAGAGCATGTTGACCGTGGTCTCGTTGCCCGCCACCAGCGTGACGTAGGAGATGGCCAGCATCTCCTGCGTGGTGAGCGGCTTCTCATCCTTGTCGACGGCGTTGACGAGCAGCCCGAGGAAGTCCTCGGACGGGTTGAGCCTGCGGTCGGCGATCCGGTCGTCGAAGTACCCCAGCAGCTCCTGCAGCGACTCGTGGCACTCCCGGGACCGCTCCGCGCTGAGGGTGCCGCCGAGCACCTCGGCGGCGTCGTCCGACCACTTCTCGAACACGTCGAGGTCGCTGCGCGGTACGCCGAGGAAATCGGCGATCACGATGAGCGGCAACGGCTTCGCGAAGTCCCGCACGAAGTCGATCTGCCCGTCGGCGGGGAAAGCGTCGATCAGGTCGTCGACGACGCCGCGGATCTTGGGTTCGAGCTCCTTGATCCGACGGGCGGTGAACGCCCTGGCCACCAGCTTGCGGAACCGGCTGTGCGAGGGCGGATCATTGGTCAGCAGGGTGCGGACGACCCGGTACTTGGCGTCGTCCGGTGCCGCCTCGGCGCCCATCAGCGCCTTCTGCCGCAGCCCCGGCCCGGCCTTGTTCGAGAAGTCCTCGACCCGGCCGAGCACCGAATCGCAGTCCGCGTGCCGGGTGACGAGATAGACGTCCTCCCCCTCGAGTTGGTGGACGCCCTGCTGCGCGCGCAACTGCTCGTAGTAGGGGTACGGGCACTGCACGGTGTCCGGCTGGTAAAAGCGGTCGGCCATCGAGCCCTCCTTTCAGTGTGGGGTCGGGGCGAGCCGCTCGTGCGGCACCCCGACGGCGTCGCGTCCACCTTGACGATCTCGTTCAGCGTTCCTCGCCCATGCGAGCCTCCTTGTTCCGTTCCACGAAGCCCGATGATCAATCGAACTCAGGGAACCGGGAGATCGAGACGTACGCCTCGATGCCCAGGCCCGTCATCAGGTCCTGCTCCAACGCACGCCGGATCGGCCGCTGCAACAGCGACCGGGTGTGCGTCATGACCAGCCGGTCGACACCAGCGAGGTCGCGGGCGATCTCTTCCGCCCGTTTGTCCGCGTCTGCGGCGGAGGGCACCACCTCGCCCACCACCCCCAGCGACAGCGCCTCGGTGGCGCCGATCTTCTGCCCGGTCAGTAGGAAGTGCTTGCCGCGGACCGGACCGAGCACCATCGGCCAGAGCACCTGGACCCCGTCACCCGGCACGAGACCACTGGGCAGATGGGCCAGATCCTGGAAGTACGTGGCCTCCGTACAGACGACCGCGTCACACAGCAGGACCAGCTCGGCGTGTCCGGTGACCGGGCCGTTGACCGCCGCCACCACCGGAATCTCGAGGTCGAGCAGCCCGAACAGCATCCGCCGCGCCTCACCGAGGCCGCGTTCCCAGTCCGAGGGCTTGACCTTGCCGCTCCGGTAGACATCGCCGTAGCCCTCTGGCGTCCGGATGAAGGAGTCCCCTGTCCCGGTGAGGATCACGACCCGGTTCTCGGGGTCCCCCGAGATCGACTCCAGCAGCCTCGGGAACTCGCGGTGAGCCAGTGCGGTCCAGGTCATCGGGCCGCCGCGATAGTGCATCCGCACCGTGAGCACGCCGTCCTCGCGGGAAAGCCGCAGCACCTTGAAGGAATTCGCGTAATCCTCGAACGCCGCCACCGAGCCTCCTCTCACCATCACCACCCAGCCGGACGTTCCGTTCAGCGGATGTCAGGACAATCGAACCCAAGTTAATATTAACTAGGCTACTGGATCGCCGGCGCACCTCGCAATGAGGCAGGATGAGCAGGACAGGTCCGGAAGGGGAACACGACATGGCGGCACTACGGGGTCCGCTATCGAAGGCGGCGCGGCTGAGCGCTGCTCAGCGCCGCGATCAGCTCGCCCAACTGGCCGCGCAGCGGTTCCACCTACTCGGCTACCACCGCGTCTCGCTAGGGGACGTCGCGGCGGACGCCGGGGTGACCGGGCCGGCCGTCTACCGGCACTTCAAGAACAAGGAGGCCCTGCTCGCCGCCAGCATCGCCAGCGGTCTGGACCTCGTCGAGGAGGCCGTCGGCGGCGCCGCCGACGCACCGCTCGAAACGGTCGTCGCGGCCGTGGCCGAGGTCGGGTTGCACCGGCCGGACATGTGGGTGCTGCTCCAGAGGGAGTCCAGGTTCCTCTCCCCCGAGCTCCGCGCGCCGGTTCAGGAGCAGTTCGGTCGGGTAGTGGATGCGCTCTCGCGCAGGCTGCGCCGTGAGAACACCGCTTTGGCCCACGACGACGCGCGGCTGCTCATCACGGCCGCGACGGCGGTGCTGTCTCTGCCGTCCACCACCCGCACCAGCCTGACCCCCGAGGACTACCGGCGCACGTTGACGACGATCGCGCTGAGGTGCTTGCGGACCGACCTCGCGTCTGCCCGGGCGACGATGGCCGGCCCCGATCGGAGCGACCAGTCCGATCCGGCTCGTTCCTCCCGGCGCGAGCAGATCGTCGACACCGCGATCGGACTCTTCTTCGCCCGCGGTTACAGCGGAGTCAGCCTGGACGACATCGGCGCCGCAATCGGGATCGCGGGGCCCAGCATCCTGCACCACTACACGACCAAGGCAGAAATCCTGGTCACGGCGTTCGACCGAGCGTCGGACAACCTCGTCGAGGCCCAGACGCTCCGTCGGAGCGCGGGTCGGGCGCCCGACCTCCAGGAACTGGTCGCCGCGTACATCGGCTACTGCCTGGACAACCGCAGCCTGCTCGGCGTGTACGTGTCCGAACCGATGCACCTCCCCCCAGACGCGTTCGCCCGGACGCAGGCCACGGTCCGGACCGAACTGCTCGACTGGACACGGGCACTGATCGCCACATCACTGGACCTCGAAGAGCCTGTGGCGCGGGTCCGCGTGCGCGCGGCCGTAGCAGCGATCAACGACCTCGTCCGCCTCGGCCACTTCGCCGACCGCCCGCAGATCGGAGTCGAGGTCCTCGCTGTGGCGATCGCCGTTCTGCTCGACTGAAGCCGGAACACCAGGTCGCTCAGAAGAACCGGCGCATCAGCTTCTTCTTGGACACCGTATACGGGGGATACATGAGCGACGGGTCCGGCTTGGCCGGTTTGACGAGCACCGCCTTCCGGTGGCTGAAGGTCTCGAACCCCCACTTGCCGTGGTAGGCGCCCATACCGCTGTTACCGACGCGGCCGAACGGGAGTTGCGGCACCAGGCAGTGCATCGCGGCGTGATTGATGACGACGCCGCCGGAGCTCGTCTCGTTCACGAGGCGTTCCCGATCGGTCCTGGAGGACCCGAACAGATAGGCCGCCAGCGGCTTGGGGCCGCTGTTGATCCTGCGGATCGCGTCGTCGAGGGACTCGACGGTGACGACCGGGAGCACGGGACCGAAGATCTCCTCCCGCATGAGCGGGGAGTCGGGGGCCGGGTCCAGCTCCACGGCCGGATCGATCGTCAGAGTGGCCCGGTCCCGCGTCCCTCCTCGCACGACGGTGCCGCCGTGCCCGTCCAGCAACGCGCTGACTCGGTCGAACTGCCGCTCGTCGATGATCCGGCCGGCGGGCTCCCCGACCTGGAACTCCTCGATCGTCTTCTCGAGGGCTCCGAGGAACTCCTCCCGCACGGACGCGTCGACGAGCACGTAGTCCGGGGCGATACAGGTCTGCCCCGAGTTCAGCAACTTCACCCAGGCGATGCGCCGGGCCGCCACCGGGATGTCGGCGTCCCTGGCCACCACCGCCGGGCTCTTGCCGCCGAGCTCCAGGGTCACCGGCGTGAGATGGGGAGCCGCCACGCGCTTCCCGATCTCCGGACCACCGGTGAAGATGACATGGTCCATCGCCTGAGCGAGGAGGTCCTGAGTGGCGTCCGGGAGCTGGGTGTAAAGCTCTCGGAAGATCGACCGGAGCTGCGCCTTGGCCAGGTGCGAGCCCAGGCAGTAGTGCGGCCCGCCGCCACCGAAGGCCACGTGCGGGCCGGGCTTGCGGGTGATGTCGAACTCCCGCGGCCGGTCGATGATCGACTCGTCCCGGTTGCCCGAGCTGTAGAACATGGCGACCTTGTCACCGGGCTCGATGACCGTGCCGTTCAGTTCGAACCGCTCCAGTGGCGTGCGCCGGAAGGTCATCACCGGAGACGCCCACCTGACGAACTCCTCGACCGCGGGCCCGATCCTGGCGTCGAAGTCGGCCATCAGCCAGTCCCGCTGGCCGGGGTTCTCGGTCAGCGCGCGCAGGGTGTGCGTGGTGGTCTGCTTGGTGGTGTCGTTGCCCGCCGCGCAGAGCAGCACGAAGAAGGCCCGGATCTCGTCGTCCGTGAGGTGCTGGCCGTCGACCTCGGCCGCGATCAGGGCGGAGATCAGGCCGTTCTCCGGCTTCTCCCGCCGCATGTCGATGACGTCCTGGCAGACGCCGTGCAGGGTGACGAGGCCGTTGAGCATCTCGGTCGCCGAGTCGGACCCGGCGACCGTGTCGTCGTCTCCCCAGGCGATCATCGCGTGGGCTGCGTCGACGACCTCCTGCCGCCGATCATCGGGGATCCCGATCATCTCCGAAATCGTCCACATCGGCAGCCGCGCCGAGACCGACCGGACGAACTCGGCCTCGCCCTCGCCGCCTCTGCGCGAAGCCGGGCGAAGGTCTCCTCGCGCCGCTCCGGCGTCAACCGCCAGAACTCGCCTGCGGAGATGTCGATCGGGTGGTGGATCCGGTTCTCGGCTACCGACTCGGTCATGGTCGCCTCATTTCGCGATGAGGTCGGAGCGGCCGTTGTCGGCCAGCATCTTGACGTACCGGGGGTACAGGTCCTTGGCGACGGGCGTCAGTTTGAGCAGCTGCGAGGCCAATCCGCCGATCTTGACCTTCCCGCGGGCCATCGCCAGCGGGAGGCTGACCTTGCCCTGCCAGTACTGGTTCGCGGTGTCGGCGGTCATGCTCAGCGTGGCGTCCGACTCGATGGCGGCCGCCGCGCCGACGAGGATCTGCCTCGTCGGGAAATCGACCCGCACCGTGGTGTCCGGATCTGTGTAGTCCATCCGGAGGCTCATGCCGGTGCCGGCGAGCTTGGGACCGATCGAGTCGTCGGCCAACGCCTCTTCGAAGGTGCCGCCGAGGAATTGGTGAACTTCGTCCGCACTGCGAAACCCGCCCATGATTTGTAAACAACCACGTAGCTCACGGTGAGTGATGGCGGCGGGCATGCGCTATCGCCGGGTGCCGTGCGAGGCGGACCCGGGACGGCGACGGGTGTCAGGGGACGGCGGTGGGCATGGGTGGCCGCCA
>NZ_JBDPLV010000093.1:0-38617 GCF_039871605.1 Acrocarpospora sp. B8E8
CACGCGCATGGCCTCACGCCGCCGCAAGACCCTTGTCGTCTGTCGCGTATGCCATGAGGACATCCATGCCGGACGTCCCACACGCAGATCACGATGAGCACTGGAGAGCCAGCTGCTACGGAAAGCGCACGGCTGGTTCGGAGGGGGGCCGTCGGAAAAGGACCAGGTCAACTGGCACCTCGTCGGCGGCCTACCCTACGTCACGCCGGGATCTGTGGGAGCCCGGGGCTGAAATGCCCCGGGCCACCCGACCGGGGACACCCAACGAAGGATCCCGTGACCTGCGGGAACAGGAGTCACGGGCTTTTCTTCATGTCCGGTTGCGTGCGGCCATTACTGCCCGCGGACCGGACGAGTACGTCATCAGCGCCGACGAGAAGACCTTCCATCCAGGCCCGCTGCCGCTGCCACCCACCCTGGCCCCGGACAGGCCCGGGCGATGCGCTTCACCTAAGTGATCTGATCGGGCCATAAATAAAACACATGGCTTGCGGCGCGGCCCGACAGGATGATCCGGTCATGACCCAGAGTTCGTCCGAGCCCCGCCCCCTGTTCGTCCGCACCACCGCCGGAACGCTGCGCGGCGGCCAGGAGAACGGTGTGGCCGTCTTCCGCGGCATCCCGTTCGCCGAACCGCCCGTAGGTGCGCTCCGTTTCGCCGCGCCGCGGCCCGTACGGGGCTGGGAGGGCGTGCGGCCCGCCCTGGATTTCGGCCCGCCGCCCCCGCAGGGCATGGGTGCGGCACAGGACACGCAGGGCGACGTCTGGCTGACGGTCAACGTCTGGACGCCCGAGCCGGACCCGGGTGCGGGGCGTGCCGTGATGGTGTGGATCCACGGCGGCGCCTACATGATCGGTACGTCCGGCCTCCCCGAGTACGACGGCTCCCGTCTCGCCGGGGAAGGCGACGTGGTCGTGGTGACCTTCAACTACCGCGCCGGGATGGAGGGTTTTGCGCAGATCGAGGGGGCGCCCGCCAACCGGGGGCTGCTCGATCAGGTCGCGGCTCTGGAGTGGGTGCGCGACAACATCCAGGCCTTCGGCGGCGACCCCGGCCGCGTCACCGTCTTCGGCGAGTCGGCGGGCGCCGGTTCCGTCGCCGCGCTGCTGGCGATGCCCGGTGCGACCGGGCTCTTCCGCAGAGCCGTCGCACAGAGCGTGCAGGGCACGTTCTTCACGCCGGAACTCGCCGCCGACATCGCCTCCGTGTGCGCGTCCGAGCTGGGCCTGCGGCCCACGGCCGCCGAGCTGTCCTCGGTGGACCCGCTTGTGCTGGCCGCCGCTGGGTACGCGGTCACCACGCGCCTGCCCGAGTTGGTGGAGCGGTGGGGTCCGGTCGCGTACCGGTCGATCACGTTCGCGCCCGTGGTCGACGGACACTCCCTGCCGGTAACGCCCTGGCAGGCGCTGGCCGGCGGCGCGGGCAGGGGCATCGACCTCCTCGTCGGGCACACGCGCGACGAGCATCGCCTGCTGAGCCTGCTCGACGGCCTGCTCGGGCAGGTGACGCCAGAGCAGGCGGAACAGGCCCTGCGGATCCTCGCGCACCGGGTCCGGACGGCGCGCGCCGCTACCGCGAGGGCTTTCCCGGCGCGGGCCCCAACGAGCTGCACGAAGCGGTCAACTCGGACTGGCTGTTCCGCATGCCGAGCCTCCACCTCCCCAGGCGCACCACGACGCCGGCGGCCGGGCGTACGTCTACGAGCTGACCTGGCCCGCCCCGGCATGGGCGGCATCCTCGGCGCCTGCCACGGCCTCGACGTACCGCTCGTCTTCGGCAACCTGGACCGCGGGCAGCCCGCCGCCCTGATCGGCGACGGCCCGTTCCCCGAGGCGGAAGCGCTGTCCGCACAGATGCGTGCCGCATGGACGCGCTTCGCCGTCGACGGCGACCCCGGGTGGCCCGCGTACGACTCGGAACAGCGCTTGGCGCAGATCTACGACGCGCAGCCGAAGGTCGCCCCCTACCCGGCAGAGACCTCACGCCTCGTGTGGCGGCATCACACCTTCGCCCCGCTGACGCCGCTCAGCTCATCTTCCGGCAGTACAGCGCGCCCGGAGTCCGAGCCGGCCTCACCCGCTCGGTGAACGCCGTTGTCCGGCACCGGCGCGTACGACACCGAGCAGACGATGTCCGCATGCGCGGCGATCGGAGTGGCGACCACCCGACCGCCGTCGGCAGCACGGTGACGGCGGACAGCGCCCATGCGCGTAGGGTCCGGTCGAAGCCATCGACGGTGCGGCCGAGAAACCGACTCTCCGATTCCCGTTACGGACGCGGCCTTGTGGCGGGCAGGCCCAGCAGGGGTCGGGTTCGGGTGTCTCCCCAGATTGAGGATGCGTCGATGTAGGGCTTGAGTAGTTCGGTCAGTTCTTGGTCGCCTTGGTTGGCGATCTCGTTTGAGGTGATTTTTCGGGCTATTCCGGCTAGGAAGTCGGCGACCTGGATTCGGGTGTCCAGGCGGGAGTCGGCCAGGCGGAGGCTGATCAGGCGGGTTCCCGAGGGCCGGGGCGGGTGGTCGAACAGGGTCCTGAGCTGAGATATCCGGTCCTTCGTCAGGGCGGTCTGCTCGTCATGAACGATGGAGATGAGCTTGCCGCCTTGCCCCCAGCGGCGCACCGCTTGGGTGATGGCGGGGATCAGGGGGTCCAAGATCGGGGTTCTCGGAGGTTCGTGGATTCTGGACAGATACGAGGTTATCTGCGGCCTGGCCTCGAAAAGCGAATCCATGATCTTAGCGGGGAGGCCGTCTGTTTCGGTACGAAGGGTGTCGGCCAAGGCGAAGAACGAGTCGGCGGAGGTCTTCGCTCGGATGAGGTCGTTGAACGACTGCAGGAATGTGTTCCAACGGTCTCGGCCGAAGGCGGATTCGCCGCCGCCGTACAGTGTGGCCGCCATGTCGAGAGCGGGTTCGGGTTCCTCATCGAGCAGGTCGACCAGCTTGGTTATGACGAAGAACTTCTTGTCGGTCAGGTAGACGCTGGCGTTTCCGTGGATCGGGCCGGCGGGGGCAAGCAGCCATTTGAGGACCGGGCGGTGTTTCTCGCGGAGGAAATGCGTTGCCTTGTATTCCTCGGCCGGGGAGCGAATCCGGTCGCGGGCTTCTCGGATGCAGGCCGCCGCCGACTCCATGGGCAGGTGGACGCTGGCGTGGGCGAACACGCCGGTATTCCCGCCGATGAGCTTCTCACCCTCCGAGCCGGACTCGTCGCAGGCGATCTCGACGAGCCGGTCCGTGTGATCATCTCTCATCGCTCGACCTGCGGCATGTGATCCGTCCCCTGGAACGGCGGCGTGAACTGATCACAGATTACTTATCCGTCCTTTCGTCCGGAATTCTGCACCCTGGCCCGCGCCCAGTACGGGACCCGGCCCAGGTCCGGGCCGGGTCCCTCACCCCACCAGTTCGAGCCGCCTCCTCAACCGACGTCGACCGGCACTGTGTCCTCGGGTTCCGTCACCGTGTCGTCGGGCTCCGCCACGGTGTCGTCGGGTTCCTCCTCCGTGACCGGCGGCAAAGCCGCGCAGTATCGGCCGCAGCCGTCGAAGCGCTCGGAGTCCATCGGCGTGAACGCGGTGGGCTCGACCCCCCGCAACGCGGCGATCATGGTGTCTCTCCAGATCGGGCCGGGAACGGTGGCCCCGAACACGGCGCCGTAGTACCTGCCGCCGATGGTGACATTGTTGAGCTTGTGCGCGATGGCCCCCCGAGGGTCGCCGATGCTCACCGCCCCGGCCAGGTCCGGGGTGAACCCGGCGAACCACGCGCTGGACTGGTCGTCGTTGGTGCCGGTCTTCCCGGCCGCGGCACGGCCGATCCCGCCGACGGAGCGCATCGTCCCCTGGGTGAACACCCCCGACAGAATGTCCGCCGTGGCGTCGGCGACCTCCGGCTCCAGCGCCTGGCGGCACTTCGGCCGGTAGTCGGTCGACTTGCCGTCGCGGTCGGTGACCCGCGTGATGGCCAGGGGCGCGCAGTACGTCCCGCGCGCCCCGATGGCGGCGTACGCGTTGGCGACGGTGACCGGGTCCATCTCATTGATGCCAAGGGTGAAGGTCTCGTACTCCTGGAGCTTCTCGCCGTCGGCGCGCTTGATGCCCAGCGACTGGGCGGTCTGCACGGTCTCGCACAGCCCGACCCGGCGCTCCAGCTCCACGAAGAAGGTGTTGACCGAGCCCCAGGTGCCGGTCCGCAGCGTCTTGAAGCCGGGGGAGCCCTCGTCGTTGGTGACAGGGTGCGTCGGGTCGCCGACTCGGCCCCCCGCGCAATCGGTGAAGGCGGCGTAGTCCGGGGCGCGGTAGCTGTTGCCCACGGTGAAGCCGTCGTCGGCTTTCATGCCCTGCTTCAGCGCGGTGAGCAGGGTGAAGGTCTTGAACGTCGAGCCCGCCTGGAATCCGCCGATGCCTCCGTGGTCGTTGTCGGCCACGATGTTGTACGACATCTCGCGCCGACGTGCGGAGTTTCCGTACTTCCGGCTGGCCGCCATGGCCTTGATCTTGCCGGTGCCGGGCTCGACCAGCGCCTGGGCGGCGACCGCGTCGTCGGTGGGGCCGACCCACGCGCCGATGCCCTGCTCGGCCGCGGCCTGCATCTGGGGGTCCAGCGTCGTCTTGATCGTCAGGCCGTCGCGTTTGAGCGACTGCTCCCGCAGGGCCCTCGTCTTGCCGAAGCTCGGGTCCTTGAGCACCTCGTTGTAGACGTACAGGCAGAAATAGGGGTACGGGCTGGTCGCGCACCCGCCGGGCTGCGGGACGCCCTTGTAGCCGAGTTTGGTGGCTTTGGCTTTGGCCGCTTTCGCCGTGGTGATCTTGCCGAGGTCGGCCATCCGGTCCAGCACGACGTTGCGCCGCTGCAGCAGCCGCGCCCGGTTCTCCCGGCCCCCCTCGGGATCGGTGCTGGCCGGCAACTGCACCGCCGCCGCCAGGGTGGCCGCCTGCGGCAGGTTCAGCCGGGCCGCCGAGACCCCGAAGAACCGTTTGGCCGCGGCCTGTACGCCGTTGGCCCCGGCGCCGAAGTAGGCGATGTTCAGGTATTTCTCCAGGATCTGATCCTTGGTGTACTTCTCCTCCACCGCCATCGCGTAGCGCAGCTCGTTGAGCTTGCGGCCGTAGCTGGCCTCCAGCGCCTTCTCCTGCTCCTCCCTGGAGGTGGCGGCGTGCAGCAGCACCTGCTTGACGTACTGCTGGGTGATGCTGGAACCGCCCTGGCTGACCCCGCCCGAGTTCAGGTTCGTGGCCAGCGCGCGCAGCGTGCCCTCCAGGTCGATCGCGCCGTGCTCGTAGAAGCGGGAGTCCTCGATCGCGATGATCGCGGTCTTCATCACCTCGGCCACCCGGTCGAGCGGGACGACCTCGCGGTACTGGTCGTAGAACTGGGCGATCCGCCTGCCCCGGGCGTCCAGGATCGTCGTCTTCTCCGCCAGCGGGGGTTCGATGAGCTCGGCGGGGTTGAGGTTCAGCTCGTCGGAGGCGGCCACGATCGCCGCTCCGGCGCCTCCCACGGCCGGGAGCCCGAGCCCGGCGGCCACCAGCCCGGCCGCCATCGCCGCTCCGGCCAGGCCCACGACGCTTCTGCCCGCGGACGAGCGGGTCCTCCGCCGCCGCGGCCTTCTCCGGTCCGCCATCAGATTTCGCTCGTCAGCGGGAGCAGCGAGAATGTGGCGCGCTGAGTGGACATTGATCGGAACCTTCCCCTCAAGGATCAGATACGGCGGGAAGTCTCGCGCCACCGCCCAATGCCGTCAAAGACAGATATGGGGGGATCCATGCTGAAATGGCATAAAGTTCCCTTCATGGATCTCCTCGGCGCCTGGCGAGCGTTCGTCAACGTGAGTGAGCGGGGCAGCTTCACCGAGGGCGCGGCGGTCACCCGAGTGCCGCAGTCGGTCGCGAGCCGCCGGATCGCCGCCCTGGAGAAACATCTCGGCGAGCGGTTGTTCGACCGGTCGTCGCGCGGAGCGATACTCACCCAGTTCGGCCGCGACATGCTTCCGTCGGCGAAGCGTCTGGTCCGCCTGGCCGACGACATGGAGCACGAGGCGGAGCAGGCCAGGCTCAATCCCCTCCGCCTCGCCGTTCCCGAGGTCTGCGCCGTACGCGACCTCGCCCGCCTCGCCGCGGAGGCCCGCCAGAACGGCGTCTACCTCGACTTCCTTGCCGCCCCACCGGCCGAGCGGGCGGAACTCGTCCGCTCGCGCGAGGTGCGCGCCGCCCTGGTGGCCGTCCCGCCCAGCGACGCGACCTGGTCGGTACGGCTCGGGCTCGCCGGCACCGCGGACCTCCCGGTGCGAACCGTCTACGTCGAGACCCTCCGCGCCGGTCGCGCCGCGCGGTCGTCGCGGCGGAGCCGGATCTGGATCCAGCCCGAGGACGACGTCCCGCACATCCGTGACCGGATGTTCCGCATCCGGGACGCCGTCGGTCTCCAGCCCGCGCAGGTCGGCGTCTCGGCCACGCTCACCGCCGCGACGGCGGAGGTCTTCGGCTTCGCGGACCTCCTGCTGTGCTCGCCGGGGCAGGCCCGGGAACTGGAGCTGCACTGGCGTCCCCTCGGTGAGATCCCGCTCGTCCGCGGTTTCGACGTCGCCGCCGCCGCCGGGGACGACGCGGAGCGCGTCCGGGACCGGCTGTGGCACGCGATCGCCCGCTGCCTCGGCGCGGGCGACCAGGACGGGGAGACGGCGTGAGCGCCCAGAAACTGATCCGCGAACTCCGGCTGACGCTCGACGACGCGGGACTGCGCGGCTCGTTCCTGGTCCGGGACCTGCGCTCGGGCGACGAACTCGGCATCGAGCCGGACCTCGAGTTCCCGGTCGCCTCGCTCGTCAAGATCCCGCTCGCCGTCGCGACACTCGAACGTATCCGCAAGGGCGAGCTCGACGGCGCCGCGCGCGTTCTGGTACAACCCGGCGAGATCACCACGCCAGGGCCGACCGGGCTGAGCAAGTTCCGGCACCCGGCCGAGATCGCCGTCGACGACCTGCTCTACCTCAGTATGGCCGTGAGCGACAACACGGCTGCGGACGCGCTGTTCGGCCTCACCCCGCCGGCCGAGGTCTCGGCGATCCTGCTCGGTCTTGGACTGCGCGGCATCACGATGCGCCACACCATGCGGGAACTGGTCGAGACTCCGGTGGAACGCCTCGACCCCGCCGACAGCCACCTCGCCCACTTCCTCGCCATCGAAGCGGGTACGGCCGGGCGCGGCCACCGGGTTCCGCAGCTCGACGTGACCCGCGCGAACTCGGGAACCGCGCGCGCGTTCCTCGATCTCCTGCAGGCGCTGTGGACGCCGTCCCCGATCGACGCGGGCGTCGCAGAACGGGTGCGTACCCTCATGGGCGACAACGTCCTGCGGCATCGGCTGGCACCCGATTTCAGCTCCGACGCGTCGAGGTGGTCGTCCAAGACCGGGACGCTGCTCAACCTCCGCCACGAGGTCGGCGTCGTCGAGCACGCCGACGGCCAGACCTTCGGGGTCGCCGTGCTCACCGAGTCGCGCGTCCCGGCCATCAGCCAGCCCGGGGCGGAGGCGCTCATGGCGCAGGTCGCCCGTACACTCCGCGATCAGCTACGGCACGGTAATGCCAGGTGACCCTCGGGGGGTCACCTGGCGCCCGAAGAACTCTTGGTGATCTAGGACGTGGGCGGGGCGGCCGGGACGTCACGTGTACCGTCCCGCTCGGCCCGCGTTGTGGGCACAAAGCACAGCGTCGCCACAGGCGGAGCCCGTGATTGCCGCTGATCTTCCCGGGATACCCGAATGAAAACGGCGGGCATTCGTGGTGGAATGCGTGGGACATGATGTGGTGGCGGGGAATGCGGGTCAGGCTCGCGCGGAAGATGTTGCTCGCCGGTGTTGAGGCGCGGGTCACGGCGGTTGAAGCCGGTGGTGATTCCGGTCTGGTGCTGGGGGCGGACGCGCTCGCCGAGGTGGCGGCTCTGCTGAGCCTGGTGGACGATCCCAGCCAGGATCTTCCGGTGGCTCGTGCGACCGGCATGGTGTACTGGCTGCGGTCCCAGGCGCTGCCCGAGGACGAGGCGGAGCTTGAGGCCGCGATGGTGTTGCTGACACCCGTCCACGATGCCGATCCCGCGCTCGTGCCCGCCGAGATGCGGGAATTCTACGAGAAGTCGTTCCGGCCGGACGCGGACGTCGATCTCGAATCCTGGAGTCGAGGGCTCGAGCTCCTCGATCAGTACGAGACGTCCCTTGACGCCGCCGCTCTGCATGAGGCGGTGCGGTTGTTCCAGCATGCCGTACCAGACGATCATCCGCGGCGGCTCGCCATGCTGGGCGATCTCAAGGAGATCATGCTGGAGCTGTATGAGCGGCTGCGGGAGGTGGAGGCGCTCGCCCTGGCCGTCGAGGTCGGCCGGGAGCTCCTGGACGCGACGCCCGAGGACGACCCCGATCTCCTGACCAGCCTGGGAATCGGCCTCAAGGAGCTGTCCAAGCAGACCGGAGACCTCGCCCAGCTGAAGGAGGCCGTCGAGTTCGGCCGCCGAGCCGTCGCCGCGGCCGCGGCGGATGATCGCAACCGGGTCGTGTACCTGTCCAATCTCGGCTTCTACCTGCAGGCCCTGTTCGAGCGCACCAAGCAGATTCAGACGCTCTCCGAGGCCATCGACTTCGGCCGGCAGGCGGTCGAGCTGGCTCCGCCGGGCCATCTCGACCGGGCGCTCTGCCTGGCCAACCTCGCGGTCGCGCAGCGCCTGCTGTTCGAGGCCATCAAGGACGAGAACGTGCTGGCCGAAGCCGTCGAGCTCGGCCGTGAGTCGATCGCGATCACCTCCGCCACCGACCCCAACCGGGCCAGGTACCTGTCCAATCACGGGTACGCGCTGCGGATCTGGTCCGAGCAGGACGGCGACGAGGCGGCGCTGACCGAAGCCGTCGCGCTGGGCCGGGAGGCGGTGGCGCTCACGCCGGAGGACCACCCCAGCCGCGCCATGTACCTGTTCAATCTCGGCAGCGCCTTGTCCGCCCTGGGGGATCCGGAAGCTGTCGAGGTTTTCGCGGAGGCGGCGGAATCCGCGGGTTCCTCGGAGGGCATGCGGCTGATGGCCAACCGCCGGCTGGGCAGCGCCGCCATGCAGGCCGGCGCGTTCGAGACCGCGCTCGCCGCCTACGAGACGGCGCTCTCCCTGCTCACCCGGATCACCCCGCGCTCGCTGGCCCGCGCCGACCGGGAGTACGGCCTCAGCGAGGCGATGGGGCTGGCCGCGGAAGCCGCCTCCACCGCGATCGCGGCCGGGCGGCCCGAGCGGGCGCTTGAGCTGCTGGAACAAGGCCGGGGCGTGCTGCTGGGCGAGTTCATCGGCGCCCGCACCGATCTGGCCGAGCTGCGCGCCTTCGCGCCTGACCTGGCGCCGCCGTTCGAGCGGCTGCGGGAGGAACTCGAACTCGCCGACCACACCACGCTGACCGACGCGGTGGTGGAGTACGGCCAGCTGGACCTGCTCGGCCGGATCCTCACCGACGCCGGGCTGCTCACACCGGACTCGGAGGAGTCCGCGCAGGAGGTCGCCGTACGGCGGAGGCGATCCGCGCGGGACTGGGAGGACATGCTGGCGCGGATCCGCGCGCTGCCCGGCCTGGAGCGGTTCCTGCTGCCGCCGACCATCGACCAGCTCCGCGCGCAGGCCGCCGACGGGCCGATCGTCATGATCAACGTCAGCTGGCTGCGCTGCGACGCGCTCATCCTCACCGGCGACGCCGACCGGCCGGCCCGGGTCGTCGAACTCGGTACGCTCACGCCGCAGGACATGATCGACCAGGTCAGGCGTTTCCTCGCCGCCACCGCCGCGGCCGGGGGCGGCTCGCTCCGGGAGCGGGTCGAAGGGCAGCGGGAGATCCACGCCGTCCTGGGCTGGCTCTGGGACCACATCGCCGAGCCGGTGCTGGTGGATCTCGGCATCACCGGCCCGCCGGATCCGGGGCAGGAGTGGCCGCGGGTGTGGTGGTGCCCGCAGCGGGAACTGGCCTTCCTGCCGCTGCACGCCGCCGGGCACCACGACCGCGTGCCGCTGACCGTGCTGGATCGGGTCGTCTCCTCGTACACGCCGACGATCCGCGCGCTGCGATATGCCCGCCACTCCGCGTCGGGAGAGTCCGCCGACGCGTCCACGCTGATCGTCTGCATGTCCAGCACGCCGGAGGCCCCTGACCTGCCGGGCGCCCGGACCGAAGCCCTGCGCCTGGCGCGGCTGCTGCCGGGTTCCCTCGTCCTGGACGGTCCCGAAGCCACGTACGACGCGGTGACCGCAGCCCTGTCCGAGCATGCCATCGTGCATCTGGCCTGCCACGGGGTCAGCGATTGGGACACCCCGGCCGCGAGCAGGCTCCTGCTGCACGACCATCGCACCCTGCCCCTCACCGTGAGCGCCATCTCGTTGCTGCGGCTGGACCGGGCTCGCCTGGCGTACCTGTCGGCGTGCAGCACGACGGCGAGCAACCAGCGCCTCGCCGACGAGGCCGTGCACATCACGGCGGCGTTCCAGCTGGCCGGATACCCGCACGTCATCGGCACGCTATGGCCGATCAACGACAGGATCGCCGCACAGGTCGCCGCGGACGTCTACGACCGGCTCACCGACCGCGGAACCACCGCACCGGACACCGGCCAGGCCGCCCTCGCCCTGCACCTGGCCATCCGCCGCCTCCGCGACACCGCCACCGCGAGCCCCGGGCTCTGGGCGGCCCACATCCACAGCGGCACCTGACCTAGGCATGATGAGGAGATGCGCGCACGACCGATCACGACAGAACGCCTCATCGAGGACCTTGCCGATCGGATCGCCGCATACCCTCGCCAGGAGTGGGTCCGGGTGGCCATAGACGGCGCCCCCGCCGCCCACCCCGCCGATCTGGCCGACGCGCTGGTGGAGCCGCTGCGCACCCGCGGTCGCGAGACGTTGCGCGTCTCCTCCTGGGACTTCCTGCGTCCCGCCTCCTTGCGATTCGAGTACGGCAAGCAGGACCCAGGCGCGTACTACGACGACTGGCTCGACGTGAACGGCCTGACCCGCGAGGTCCTGGCCCCGCTGGACCCGGGCGGCTCCGGCAAGGTCCTGCCCACGCTGTGGGACCCGGTCAAGGACCGCGCCACCCGCGCGCCGTACACGGTGCTGCCGCCCGGCACGATCCTGCTCCTGGACGGGATGCTGCTGCTGGGCCGCTGGCTGCCACTGGACTTCACCGTTCACCTGCGGCTCTCATCTGCGGCGCTGGAACGGCGGACAACCGACGCGTGGACGATCCCCGCCTTCCTGCGCTACGAGGAGGAGGTGGCCCCGGCGAGCGTCGCCGACGTGGCGGTCAGCGTGGACCGACCCCGCCACCCCGCGCTCATCGAAGAGGCGTGAAGGTCAGCATTCACCGCTGCTTCAACTGGAGGTCTTCCGCCGTCGATAAGTTCAGGCTCGCTGATCAGCGATAAACCTGAATGAACGAGAGGCACGCCGATGCTCCGTCCCGCTCTCGCCGGTCTGGCCCTGGCCGCCGCGACGCTTGTCATCCCCGGTACGGCCACGGCCCAGCCTGCCCGCAGCCCGGTCGTCGTCAAGGACGTGACCTTCCCGACCATGCCGCTGGGCGAACTCCAGCGGTCGATCAAGAACGACCGTGGCATCAACCTGGGCGGCGTCGGCAGCGGGCTCTTCCCGGCGGCCCGCCGGGGTGACTTCTGGATGGTCACCGACCGTGGTCCCAACGGCCAGCCGACCGTCAACGGCGAGAAGCGCCGCACCTTCCCCATCCCCGAGTTCGCGCCCGCGATCGTTCAGGTGGCGACACGGTTCGGTGTGGAGATCAAGAAGTACATCCCGCTCGTCGGCCGTTCCGGCAAGCCGGTCACGGGCATTTCCAACCAGCAGGGCCATGACGAGCTTCCGTACACCTGGGACGGGCAGACCGCGCTGCCGTACAACCCGAGCGGCGTGGACACCGAGGACATCGTCCGGGCGCGGAACGGGGACTTCTGGCTGGTCGACGAGTACAGCCCGTCGCTGCTGCGCGTCTCGGCCAGGGGCGTGGTGATCGCCCGGTACGTTCCCGCCGGGCTGAACCTGACCGGCGCCGACTATCCCGTCAAGCACGTGCTTCCCGGCATCCTGGCCACCCGCCCCCAGAACCGCGGCTTCGAGGGCCTGGCCATCAACGGCAACACGCTCTACCTCGCCGTGCAGAGCCCGCTCCAGAACCCCACCAAGGCCGTCGGTGACAAGTCGCGCGTCGCCCGCATCCTCACCTTCGACATCCGGCGGGGCCGGGTCACCGGCGAGTACGCCTACCAGTTCGAGGATGTCACCACCTTCGACCCGAAGGTCAACGGCGACCAGAGCCAGATGAAGATCTCCGGCCTCGTCCACGTGGGCGGCGACAGCCTGCTCGTCGACGAGCGCACCGACAATGTCGCCCGGATCTACCAGATCAACCTGGCCAAGGCCAAGAACCTCCTCGGCGGCCGCTACGACAGGGCGGACACCACCCCGTCCCTGGAAGCGCTCTCCGATCTTTCCGCGGTCAAGCCCGCCCCCAAGTCCCTCGTCGTCGACCTCTCCGTGGTGGCCCCCACCCTCCCGGGCAAGGTCGAGGGCATCGCCCTGCTCGACCCCCGCACCCTGGTGGTCGTCAACGACAACGACTTCGGCCTGGGCGAGTTCGGCACGGACGGCCGCCTGATCGACTCCGGGGTGAAGACCCGGATCGTCACCATCCGCCTCCCCAAGTCCCTGCACTAGCTCGGGCACCAGGGCCCTCCGCACTCGGAGGGCCCACACGCTTGGCTGACTGTATTGACTTCGACAGTCGTAAATGAAAAGTTTCTTTACTGAGAGCGCTCTCACACCTCGTCCGTCCCCCTACCCTCAAGAGGACCAGTCGTGAGAATAACCGTGTTGACCAGCGCGGTCGTGCTGGCTTTCGCGTTCGCCGTGCCCGCGGCGAGCGCGGTCGCCGAGTCGGGACCAAGCCCCAGTCCTGGGCAGGACGCGCTGCAGAGAGATCTCGGCCTGTCGGAACCCCAGGCCCGAGTACGGCAAGCGCACGAAGCCGGAGCCTCCGTCGTGGAGCGGCAGCTCCGTTCCCGCCTGGGCGACCGGTTCGGCGGCGCCTGGTTCGGGGTCGCCGAAGGACGCCTCAAGGTCGGCGTGCTCAACGACCAGGACGCCCAGCTCGTCCGCGCGGCGGGCGGAGCCCCCGTCCAGGTCGCGCGGAGCGAGAAGCAACTCGCCGACGCCAAGGCCACGCTTGACGGGTCCTTCAAGGCGGCGGGCAAGGGCGTGCACACCTGGCATGTCGACGTGGCCACCAACACCATCGTGGTGACAGCGGCCGACCGTGAATCGGGGGAGCGGTTCGTCAAGGCCGCCGGCCTGGACGCGGCCACTGCGCGGGTGACGATCGGCCAAGCCCCGCAGCCCCTGTACGACATCCGCGGCGGCGACCAGTACGTCATCAACGGCAACACCCTCTGCTCCATCGGCTTCTCGGTCAACAACGGCGGCTTCGTCACCGCGGGACACTGCGGCGGCGCCGGCAGCCCCACGCTCGGCTACAACAACGTCAGCCAGGGCACCTTCGCCGGATCCTCCTTCCCCGGCAACGACTACGCCTGGGTACGGACCAACGGCAACTGGACCCCACGCCCGTGGGTGAACAACTACAGCGGCGGCAACGTCAACGTCGCCGGTTCTCAGGAGGCCGTCGTCGGCGCGTCGATCTGCCGGTCCGGGCGGACCACCGGCTGGCGCTGCGGGGTCATCCAGGCGAAGAACGTCACCGTGAGCTACTCGGGCCGGCTCGTGCACGGCCTCACCCAGACCACCGCCTGCGCGGAACCGGGCGACTCGGGCGGCGCGTGGATCTCGGGCAACCAGGCCCAGGGCGTCACGTCCGGCGGCTCCGGCAACTGCTCGTCCGGCGGCACCACGTTCTACCAGCCGGTCAACGAGATCCTCGGCGCGTACGGGCTGACCCTGACCACCTCAGGGGGCGGCGGGACGAGCCGCCTGATCGGATGGCAGAACAAGTGCATCGACGTGCCGAACTCCAACGGCGTGGACGGGCAGCGGCTGCAACTGTGGGACTGCAACGGCACCAACGCCCAGAACTGGACCTTCCCGGGTGACGGCACGATACGCGCCTTCGGGCTCTGCATGGACGTGGCCTGGGGTTCCACCGCCAACGGCGCCGCGATCCAGCTGGCCACCTGCAGCGGCAACCCGGCCCAGCAGTTCGTGCTCACCGGAGCGGGCGACCTGGTCAACCCGCAGTCGAACAAGTGCGTGGACGTCACCGGCTGGGGTGGCACCGGCACGCCGCTCCAGCAGTGGGACTGTTCGGGCGGCGCCAACCAGAAGTGGCGGCGCGGCTGACCGGAAACCCCGGCGGGTCACGGCGAATTAGACAAGCGACCCGATAAGCCCGGTTGTGGGCGGTGTCCGCCCCAACCGGGTTTCCCTCGCCTGCCGCCGTCCGAGCGCGGGTCAGCGCGCCTGGGCGGAGAGCCGGTCGAACAGGGCCAGGGCCGCCTGGCGGACGTCTTCGGGGGAGATGCCGGCGAGCGCGGTTCTGGCCTGGTCGGCGTCCCGGGTGGTGGCGCAGGTGATGGCCACCGAGGCCGCGGCGGCGTGTTCGAGGGTGCCGGCGGGCTCGTTGTCGGCCAGAGCGCGGGCGCTGTCGGCGAGGTCAAGATTGTCGATCGTCAACGTGGCTCCTTGAGGTCGCGGCGGGGTGGGCCACTGACCGTACCAGGTGATTCCGATCGGGTGGGTGACCACCGCACCGCTGAAAGGGCCGTATCGTGCAGGCGTCCGAAAACAGCCGTATCTGTCGCGTTCCGCTAGAGGGCGGCCGCCGCGCGGGCGGGAGAGGCGGTGTTGTTGAGGAGGAATTCCTCGATCACGAGCGTGGCCGCGCCGAGGGCGACCGCGTCGGGGCCGAGGCGGCCCAGGACGATGGAGGCCGTGGAGAAGGGCTGGGTGAGGCAGTTCTCGGCGGCGGCCTTCTTGATTTTGGTCAGCAGGTGGTGGCCGAGGGTGAGGCCCGCCCAGCCGCCGACGACGATGCGCTCGGGGTTGAAGAGGTTGATCAGGTTGGCCAGGCCCGCGCCCAGGTATTCCACCGTCTCGTCGATCACCGGCGACCCCGAGCGCACGAGCTCGGCCAGCTGAGCCTGCTCGGTGGCCGTGTCCAGGGGCAGCCCGGCACGCTCCAAAATCGCCTCCGCCCCGATGTACGCCTCCAGGCAGCCCCGCCCCCCGCACCGGCACGTCCGCCCGCCGAGCGCGATCTTCGTGTGCCCCCACTCACCGGCGCTGCTGTTGGCCCCTCGATAGGTGACCCCGTCGGTGATGATGCTCGCTCCCACACCGGACCCGATCAACGCGATGACCGCGTTCCGGGACCCTCGCCCGGCGCCGAACCAGAGCTCCGCCTGCCCCATCGTCTTCGCGCCGTTGTCGACGTACAGCGGAAGGGAGGTCCCCTCGCGCAGCAGCGCGCCGAGCGGCACCGAGTCCCACCCGAAGGTCTGGGCGTGGATCAGCGCGTCGGGCCCGCTCTCGACGATGCCGGGCACGCCGATGCCGATGCCGAGGACCTGCTCGGGGGCGACCCCGCTGTCGGCCAGCACGGCCTCGATCCCCGCCAGGATGTGCCGGACCACCAGCTCGACCTCGTGCCCGCCGGGCCGCAGCGCGAACTCCGCCTTGGCCTTCTCGTTCATGTCGAGGTCGAACAGCTCCACCCGGACGTGCGTCTCGCCGACGTCGACGCCGATCGCGTAGCCGTACACCGGGTTGACCCGCAGCAGCACCCGGGGCCGGCCGCCGTCGGAGTCGACCAGGCCGGCCTCCACGATGACGTTGTCGGAGAGCAGGTCTCCGGTCACGTTGCTGACCGTCGCGGCGCTCAGTCCGGTCAGCGCGGTGAGCTCGTGGCGGCTGGTGGGCCCCACGAAGTAGAGCGCGCGCAGGAGCACCGCCCGGTTCCCCTTCCGGAGGTCGCGTACCGTCCTGCGCTCGGGCCTTGCCATGATCTTCCTCCCCCATGTCTGGGCCCACGTTAGCTCAGGCTTTGAAATAAGTCATCTGGCGTCTTCACCTGGTATGAGGAGATCTAATGGTGACTTTTTTCAAGATATATACTATGTATTAGGGCAATCTTGAGAATGCGTTGATCCACGACGAAACGGAGTGAGCGTGACCATCGAGGTCCGCGACGGGGTGACCGTCATCGAAGGCGAGCCCGAGGCGCTCGTCACCGCCGACTATCCCTACTACCGGGACGACCCGGCGGTGTGGGCCGACCGGCTGCGCGCGATCCGGGACGATCTCGGCATCCATGTGATCAGCTGCTACCTGCCCTGGCGCCACCACCAGCCCACCCCCGACGGCCCGCCGGACTTCTCCGGGCAGACCCATCCCAGCCGGGACGTGGTCGGATTCCTCTCCCTGTGCCATGAGCTCGGGCTGCGGGTCATCGCCAAGCCCGGCCCGTTCATCCACGCCGAGACCAACTACGGCGGCCTGCCCGACTGGGTCTGCCCGCGCACCAACCCGGCCATCGAGCCGCTGCTGGACGCGCGTGGCGAGATGTCCGCCTGGCTGGGGGAGCCGCTGCCCGCGCCGCTCGGGCCGGTGTTCGACCCGCTGGTGACGCAGTGGCTGGCCGCCACCGGCAAGGAGGTGCTGGAGGCGGCGACCTGGCCGGAGGGCCCGGTCATCCTCATGCAGATCGCCAACGAGGGCATCTTCACCAGCGGCGCGCTGCCGCTGTCCGCCTACGACTACAGCGCCTCGGGCCTCGGCTTCTTCCGGTCCCGCCTGCAGGCCTGGTACGGCACCCCGCAGGAGTACAACCGCGTCCACGGCACCGCGATAGCGGACTGGCAGGAGATCCAGCCGCCCCGCGAGTGGCGCGCGCCCGCGCGTTCGGAGGAGCAGCAGGGCTACGCCGACTGGGGGCGGTTCCACGCCGAGTACCTGGCCGAGGTCTACCACCGCTGGGCGGCCGCGGTGAACTGCCGGGTGCCGGTGGTGGTCAACCTGAACCCGCCCGCCGAGCACCACCACTCCTTCGACGACTGGCTGGCCCGGGTCCGCCCCGAACTCTGGGACGGCATCCACTACGGCTTCACCAACTGGATGGGCGTCGTCTCCGCCAACCCCGACTCCCAGGCCAGATACGTGCTGGCCGCCAAGCGCGCCCCGGGCCCCAACCTGGAGGAGAACTGGGGCTTCTCCGAGCTGTACGACCCGGCCTACGCCGACGCCACGACCAGCTTCCACCAGTCCCTGCTGGCGATGGCGGCGGGCGCGACCGGGTTCAACGTGTACACGGGCGTCGGCACCTCCGGCTGGCTGGAGGGCCTGGACTCGGTGCACGACTCCCCGTATCCGGATTCGGCCCCCATCGCCGAGGACGGCACGGTCACCCCGAAGGCCCACGCGGTGCGCTCCCTGGCCGACTTCCTCGCCCAGCACGGCGCCGAGTTCCTGGAATGCGTGCCGGAGACCAGCGCGAGCTACGGCCTCTACCTGCCCTACGCGGGCATCGCCGCCTGGTCAGGGCCGGGGGACGGCCCCCAGCTGGGCCGCTCGCTGCGTGCCTTCCACGACCGGATGCGCGCGGCCGGCCGCGACTACCAGGTCGTGGAGCTCGAAAGCGCCACCGATCTGTCCGCGCATCCGCGCCTCACCGTGCCCGGCGGCGTTTTCATGCACCGCCAGGTGCAGCGCCTGCTGGCCGCCCACATCGAAGCGGGCAACCAGGTGGAGGTCGACGGCCCGGCCCCCGTCCTGGACGAGTTCCTCCGCCCCTGCCGCATCCTCGCCGAAGCCCTCACCGGCGCCTCCTGCGATCTTCCGGAGCCGCGCGTCAGGGTGGTGGACGGCCACGCGGACGCCTTCCTCCGTACCCATCCTGAACGGGACGTCACGTACTTGACCGTGCTCACCATGAGCGACCACGAGGGGGCCGTCCTGGTCGAACTCGACGGCCGCCCGATCGAGCTCATCACCGCGCGCGGCGGGGCGGCCATCGTCAGGCTGGTCGGCGGCGAACTCGACGACTTCCTGGTCAAGGGCGTGAACGGCTTCCTCGACTCGGCCGTCCCCGCGGGCGTCAAGGTCGGCGCCGAGATCCTCATCGCCGACCACCCGGCCGACCTCGACCGGATCGGCGGCGAGTTCCGCATCAGGTGAGCTTCAGTCGGGCCGCCAGCGCGGCGCGGGAAGGGATGCCGAGTTTGGCCAGGATGTTGGTCATGTGGTACTCGACGGTCTTCACGCTCAGCATCATCTCTCTGGCGATCTGCTTGTTGCCCAGGCCCGCCACCGCGAGCCTGGCCACCACGTTCTCCTGAGCGGTGAGGCCTTCGTGCCGGTCCCCGGACGTCACCACCGGCGACCGGCCGCAGGCCGTCAGCTCCTGCGCGCACCGCTCCAGGAACGGGAGCGCCCGCAATTGCTCGAAGAGGGTGTGCGCGACGGTCAGGTGGGCGGCGGCCTCGTTGCGCCGCCCCGCCCGCCGCAGGAACGCGCCGTGCCCGAACTCGGTCCTGGCCCGCTCGAACGGCGTCGCCGCCCGCGCCGCCGCCGCGAACGCGGCGGCCGCCTCGGCGCCCTCCCCGCGCGCCGCGTGCAGCGCCGCCCGCGCCCGCGCCAGCGCGGCCATCGCCGGCCCGCGCCGCCGCGCCGCCGCCGGCTCCGCGTACCGATCGTGTACGGCCTGAGCCTCCGCCAGCCGCCCCACCGCCACCAGCGCCTCCACCAGCAGATCCGGCCACGGCAGCACCCCGGGCTCGGAGATCCCCGACGCGTGCCTGATCCTGGTCAGCGGCCACAGCACGGAGATCACCCCCTCCGGATCCCCCCGCGCGGCGGCCAGGAACGCCGCCGCCGTCGCCAGATACCCGCCCGCCGCCACGCTCGGCGTCCTGATGTCCCGCAACCGCGCCTCGGCCTGCTCGAACTCGCCGCGCGCCGCCAGCGGCCACACCAGCAGCGCGTTCACATACGGCGTCAGCCAATACTGCCCGCAGTCCTCCTCCAGCGACACCACCAGCGTGCCGTGCGCGAGCGCGTCGTCCCACCGCCCGAGCCGCACCTCCACCTGGGCCAGCAGCGCGGTGACCAGCAGCCGCGCCGGCACGTCGGCCGGCCCTGCCCCGGCCGCCACCCCGGCCAGATCGGCGTGCGCGCCCGCCAGGTCGCCGCGCCAGGTCCTGATCGCGCCCCGGGCGATCAGCGTGTCCCGCTCCTCACCGGTCGCGATCGCCGGATCCGGCAGCTCGCCCAGATCGTCGCCCTGCCCGGCCAGGAACGCGCTGACCGCGTGGAAGTACCGCAGCAGGTCGGCGCCCGGGGCCGAGAAGGCCAGCGCCCGCCGCGACCAGGTCAGCGCCGACTCGGCCCGGTCGTGCACCAGGTGCAGCAGCGACAGCGAACTCGCGATCCGCCGGGCCAGGATGGGCTCCTCGGCGGGCACGCAGTGCCGCCACGCCGCCTCCAGCAGCGTCAGCGCCCGCCCGCTGTCCCCGGTGACCTGCTCCAGCGCCCCCGACACGAACGCCCGCGCGGCGGGCAGCGCGATCGGCCCCGCCGCGATCTCCGACGCCCGCTCCACCTGGCCCGACTGGAGCAGCGCGTGCACCGCCTCCGCGTGGCACAGCGCCCGCTCCCGGCGCGAGGTGGACAGCTGCGCCGCGCAGGCCAGGTGGTCGGCGGCGCTCTCCCACAGCCCGCCCGCCGCCTGCTCCCGCGCCATCTCCGCCATCTCGGCCGCCAGGCCGTCGTCGGCCCGCAGCACCGCCCGCATGCGGTGCCGCAGCCGGGTCGCCCCGTCGGCCACCAGCTTGGCCGCGTCCCGGTGCAGCCGGGTCCGGTCCCGCGGGCGCAGGCCCTGGTAGACGGCCGCCCGGGTGAGCGGGTGCGGGAACGCCACCACCAGCTCCCCGGCGGCGAACCGGTGCGCCAGCAGGTCCAGGTCGACGGCCTCGTCCAGCAGCGTGATCCCGTCCGCGATCCCGGCCAGCCGCTCGGCCTGCCAGAGCGGGCACGACTCGCCGAGCACGCTGGCCGCCTCCACCAGGGCGCGGGTCTCGCCGCCCAGCCGGGCCAGCCGGTCGGCCACGTCTCCCGCGTACGGCCGGGGGGCGGGCAGCCACCCCAGCGGATCGGCCAGCACCTCGGCCGGAGCCTGCCGGAGCAGCGCCCCGGCGTAGAACGGGTTGCCGCCGGTGTGCGAGCGCAGCCGGGCCAGGGCGGTGGCGCCCAGCGTCAGCCCGGCGCGCCCGGCCAGGTCGCCCAGCTCGGCCACGCTGAGGCCGGTCAGCGTGAGCCGTACGGCGTCGGCGAGCAGGCGGCGCAGGCCCTCCGGCAGGCGGGCGTCGGACTGGTCGCGGGTGACCACGACCACCAGCACCCGGTCGGCGAGCAGGCGGCGCAGCGCGAAGGTGAGCGCGTGCAGCGAGGCCGCGTCGGCCCAGTGCGCGTCGTCGACCACGATCGCCACCGGGCCGTGCTCCTGCAGCTCGCCGAGGAGCTCGAGCAGCACCCCGCCGACCTGGACCGGCCCGCCGTCCGGGACCGGCCCCGGACGCCCGGCCAGCGCGAGCAGCTGCGCGACCACCCCGTACGGCAGGGCGGTCTCCATCTCCTCGCCGCTGGCCGGGAGCACGCGGAAATCGGGGGCGGCGGCGAGCGCGCACCGCACCAGCGCGGTCTTGCCCATCCCGCACGGGCCCTCGACGAGGACCAGGCGCGGGCTGCCCGAGCGGGCGAGGTCGAGCTGGGCCGCCAGCGCGGCCCGCTCGGCGGCGCGCCCGACAAGGGTTTCCCTCAGGTCAGCGAGGATCGTCACACTCTGTAGGAGCGAAGGAGCAGGTCCCTGATACATGGCATTCAGGCTTGCTCTTCATAACCGTCCGGCCCCAGTTTGGCGCGCAGCGTCTTCAGGCACCTGGCCCGGGTCGGGCCGATGCTGCCGATCGGCATGTCCAGACCGGCGGCCACCTCGGCGTAGCTGGGCGGCGGGCTGGCCAGCTGCACCCGCAGCAGGCGGCGGCAGCGCACCGACAGCTGCTCGAAGGCGCGCAGCAGCCGCCGCATCCTGGCCTGGTCCAGGATCACCTGCTCGGCCTCCAGGAGCGCGCGTTCGGGGGAGCGCTCGTCGGGGCGCAGGTCGAAGACGAACGCGTCGGCCGTGGGGGTGACCCGCTGCCGGGCCCTGGCCAGCCGGATCGCCTCCCGCCTGGCGGTGGTGGCCAGCCAGCCGCCGATCCGCTCCGGATGCTCGATCCGGTCGAGCTGCTCGGCCAGCTTCAGCCAGGTGGTCTGGCAGACGTCGGAGCGGTCGTCGTGGGCCAGGCCGAAACCCCCGGTGACCGCCCAGATCAGCCCGCTGAACCGCGTCACGAGAACGTTCCACGAGGACGAGTCCCCGCACGCCGCTCCTTTGACCAGGTCGGCGGGGTCGCCTGGGTCATTCGGAACGCTGGCGTCCAATGTGGTGCTCCTTCGGGGGGCGGCGGCAGCACAAGACGAGATCTAGCATCGATTCGGCCCAGGGGAAACCGGATCCGTACGGTTAGCCCCGCATAGATGGAGCCCCGGATTGTCCGGCCGGATGGCCTGGAACCCCTGATTTCCCAAGGGTCCCAGGAGTTTCGCGCGCGGATTCGTCGACATTCTGGAATGATCGCGTCGATATCCCGTCGGACATCGAGGAATGACGGACTGATGCCACCTTTAGATCAACTCACCGCCTTCGTGTCTGCCAATCCCGTCGGAGCGGCCATCCTCGGCGTATTCGCACTGGTCGCCATATTCATCGCCCTGTTCGCGCTGCGCGCCCTCTACCGGGCCTGCGCCCGGTTCGTCCGTAACTACGTGGCCGTCCGCCCGGCCGAGGACATCCTCACCGTCGTCGCCGCCAGCATCGCCACCGGCGTGTCCGCTCAGGGCATGTGGCGCTTCTCCGGCGACGTGCTGGGCTTCGACGGGCCGCTGCGCCTGCTGCTGTTCGCCTTCATCGAGGTCGCGGTCATCACCAGCGCCGTGCGGGCCCGCCGCAACATGCGCGAGAACTACTCGGCCGGCATCGACGGCATCGCCGTGTGGGCGCTGACCGGGCTTTCGGCCGTGCTGTCCAGCATGGACGCGCGCAGCCTGCCCGAGGCCCTGTTCCGGCTGGCCGCGCCGCTGGTCGCCGCCTGGCTCTGGGAGCGCGGCATGGCCATCGAGCGGCACCGCATCAGCGGCCGCCAGCGCATCCACTGGCGGCTCACCCCCGAGCGGGCCATGGTCCGCCTCGGCCTGGCCGAGGCCAGCGACCGGACCGCCTCCGAGGTGGACGCGCACCGCCGCCTGACCCGGGTGGCGCTGGCCGCCAAGCGGGCCCGGGCGCTGCGCGCCGCCGGCGCCTCCGACCGCCGCATGCGGGCGGCCCTGACCAAGCTGGACCGGGCCATGGACCAGGCGGTGGAGCACACCGGGCTCGCCATCGACCAGGCCCGCCAGGAGGCGCTGCTGTCCCAGATCGGCGCCCTCTACAACACCACCGCCCTCATCGACCTGCACCCGCCGGTGCCGTGGGAGCCGGAGGAGCCGGCCACGCCGCCGATGCTCGCCCTGATGGCGCCCGACGACGAGGACGAGCGCCGCGAGTCCCGGCAGGAGACGCCGGTGGACACCATGCAGCGGGCGACCATGATCCGCACGGCCCGGGCGTACTGGGACGCGCAGATCGAGAAGAAGTGGGTGCCCCGGGCGGCCGACATCGCGCGCGAGACCGGCATCCCGGTGGACACCGCCCGCGAGTACCGGTCGCTGTGGAAGCTGGAGGCCAACGCGCACGCCCTGATCGAGGCCGCCTACCTCGAGCACGGCATCGTGGACACCGGGTCCTTCCCGGCGGTCCCGCCGTCGGACCGCATCCTGTCGGTCAACGGAGCCGCCGTGAGCTGACCCGCTCCGCTCCGGAAACAGCCCCTGACGCGCTGGCGTCAGGGGCTGTTTCGTGTTCCGTAACGAATGTATGTCATTACAAAGTCCTGACATGTCTGGCTTCCGGGAAGGCAAGAACATCTATCACATCGGGGATTTGAGCCGGTGAAGGGAGACCCCCATGTTCCGTCCGAAGCCGTTGGTGCTCGCCTGCGTGCTGGCCGTCGCCGCCTGCACGAGCCCCGCGAGCCCGTCCGGGTCCGCGACCACCGCCCCCACCGCGCCCGCTGCGGCACCAGCCGCCGCCGGTGCCGCCACCTACGCCGTCGTCACCCACGGCGGGGTCGGCGACGCGTTCTGGGACGTGGTCAAGAACGGGGCCGAGACCGCCGGGACCGACCTCGGCGTGACCGTCACCTACGAGGGCGACGGCGACCCGCAGCGCCAGTCCCAGCTGATCGACGCCGCCGTCAACAAGAAGGTCAACGGCATCGTGGTCTCGATGGCCAACCCGGACGCGCTGCGCGCCTCCATCGAGGGGGCCGTGCAGGCCGGGATTCCGGTGATCACCATCAACTCCGGGCAGGACAAGTCCGTCGAGTTCGGGGCGATCACCCATGTCGGGCAGGACGAGCTGGTGGCCGGGCAGGGCGCGGGCGCCAAGCTCAAGGAGGCGGGGGTCGGCAAGCTCGTCTGCGTCGTGCACGAAGCGGGAAATGTCGGTCTTGAGCAGCGGTGCAAGGGCGCGGGGGAGACGCTCGGCGGCTCGGTGGAGAACCTCCAGGTGGACATCAACAACCTGCAGGAGGCGCAGTCCACCATCCAGTCCAAGCTGCAGGCCGACACCTCGGTCGGCGGCGTGCTGGCGCTGAACCCGGCCGTCGGCGCCGCCGCCGTGGGCGCGGTCAAGGGCGCGGGCTCGGCCGCCAAGGTCGCCACCTTCGACCTCAACGCCGACGTGATCAAGTCGGTGCAGGCCGGGGAGATCCTGTTCGCCATCGACCAGCAGCAGTACCTGCAGGGATACCTGCCGATCGTGCTGCTCAACCTCTACCAGACCAACCTCAACGTGGCCGGGGGCGGGCACCCCGTGCTGACCGGGCCCGGGTTCGTGACCAAGGAGAACGCGGCCCAGGTGGCCGAGCTCACCGGCAAGGGCACCCGGTGACGGTCGATCAGGAGGCTCCGGTGCGGCGCGGCGCCGCGCCGGAGCGGCATCGGGTCCGGCGGGTGCTGGCCCGGCCGGAGATCGGGGCGCTGGTCGGCGCGCTGGTCGTGTTCGCCTTCTTCGCCACGCTGTCGGAGGTGTTCCGGGGCCCGGCGGGGATCGCCAACTGGCTGGACCCGGCCTCCACCCTGGGGATCATGGCCGTCGCCGTGGCCCTGCTGATGATCGGCGGCGAGTTCGACCTGTCGACGGGGGTCATGACCGGTTCGACCGCGATCGTCACCGGCCTGGTGGCGACGCGGCTCGGGTGGAACGTCTGGCTCGCGATCGCCGTGTCGCTGGTGTTCGCGGTGGCGGTCGGCTTCCTCAACGGCTATCTGATGATGCGGACCGGCCTGCCCAGCTTCATCATCACGCTGGGCAGCTTCCTCATGCTGCAGGGCCTCAACCTGGGGGTCACCAAGCTGATCACCGGCACGGTCCTGATCCGCGGCCTCGCCGACGTGCCCGGCTACCACAGCGCCTCGATGGTGTTCGCGTCCACCGTGTCGCTGTTCGGCGGCGCCTTCCGCGTCTCGATCCTGTGGTGGATCGGGCTGACCGCCCTGGCCGTGTACGTGCTGCGCCGGACCGCCTTCGGCAACTGGGTGTTCAGCGTCGGCGGCGACGTCCGGGCGGCCCGCAACGTGGGCGTGCCCGTGGTCCGCACGAAGATCACCCTGTTCGTGACCACCGCCGCGGCCGCCTGGCTGGTCGGCACGATGACGATCCTGCGGCTCACCTCCATCCAGGCCAACTCCGGCATCGGCCAGGAGCTCATCTACATCGTCGCCGCCGTCATCGGCGGCTGCCTGCTCACCGGCGGGTACGGCTCCGCCGCCGGCGCCACCCTCGGGGCGCTCATCTTCGGCATGGTCTCCCAGGGCATCGTGTACGTCGGATGGGACGCCGACTGGTTCAAGTTCTTCCTGGGGGCGATGTTGCTGCTGGCCGTGCTCACCAACCAGTTCGTCCGCCGGTACGCGGAGGAGGCCGGGAAATGAGTCCTTTGCTGGAGGTTCGCGGCATCGGCAAGCAGTTCGGGTCAGTCGTCGCCCTCGCGGACGTCTCCACCCAGGTCAGCGGGGGTACGGTGACGTGCGTGCTGGGCGACAACGGCGCGGGCAAATCCACATTTATCAAGATTCTTTCGGGTGCGCATCGGCATGACAGCGGCGAGTACCTGATCGACGGGTCGGCGGTCCGCCTGGACAGCCCGCGCGAGGCGCTGGACCGGGGGATCGCGACCGTCTACCAGGACCTGGCGATGGTCCCGCTGATGCCGGTCTGGCGGAACTTCTTCCTCGGCTCGGAGCCGACCAAAGGCTGGGGGCCGCTGCGGCGCCTCGACATCGCCCGCGCCAAGGAGACCACCCGGCGCGAGCTCCTCGACATGGGCATCGACATCCGCGACCCCGAGCAGCCGGTCGGCACGCTGTCGGGCGGCGAGCGCCAGTCGGTCGCCATCGCGCGGGCCGTGCACTTCGGCGCGCGGGTCCTGATCCTGGACGAGCCCACCTCGGCGCTGGGGGTCAAGCAGGCCGGGGTGGTGCTGCGCTACATCATGCAGGCCCGGCAGCGCGGCCTCGGCGTCATCTTCATCACCCACAACCCGCACCACGCCTACCCGGTCGGCGATCGTTTCCTGCTCCTCAAACGCGGCCGCAGCCTCGGCGAGTACGGCAAGGACGACATCACCGTGGCCGAGCTCACCCAGCTCATGGCCGGCGGCGCCGAGCTGGAGCAACTCGGTCACGAGCTCGCCGCCTTCGGGGAGGTCGCCGCGCGCATCGAGGAGGAAGTAGCCACCCTGGCCGCCCCCGTAAAGTCGGAGGATGAGCAACCTTGAGCCAGAGCCCCGGGAGGCCGTCTGCGGCGCGCACGGGGCGCCAGGGCCGACGTTCGAGTTGTTGACCGGCCGGGACGTGGTGCTCGGCGGGCCGCGGGGGCTGCGGGTCAGCCGGACGCTGCCGACTCGGGGGCGGCGCATGGTGGGGGCCTGGTGTTTCCTGGACGCGTACGGGCCGGAGGAGGCGGACATGCGGGTGCCGCCGCATCCGCACACCGGGCTGCAGACGGTGAGCTGGCTGGTCGAGGGCGAGGTCCTGCACCGCGACTCGGTGGGCAGCGAACAGCTGATCAAGCCGGGCCAGCTGAACCTGATGACCTCGGGGCGCGGGATCTCGCACTCGGAGGAATCCGCGTACGGCCGGATCCACGGGGCGCAGCTGTGGGTGGCGCTTCCGGGGACCGACCGGGACATCGCCCCCCATTTCGAGCATCACCCGGCGCTGCCCATCCTGACCTGGCCGGACGGGGCCGAGCTAACGGTGATCATGGGTCACCTGGCGGGCATGACGTCGCCCGCGACGACGTACACCCCGCTGGTGGGCGCGGAGATCTTCGTGACCTCGTCCCTGAGCCTCCCGCTGCGGGCCGACTTCGAACACGCCGTGATCACCCTGTCCGGAGCCGCCGAAATCGAAGGCGGCACCCTGGAACCCGGACCCCTGCTCTACCTGGGCGCGGGCCGGGAGGAGCTTTCCATCCGGGCGCTCGAGCCCTCCCGCCTGCTGCTCCTCGGCGGCGAGCCGTTCGAGGAGGAGATCGTGATGTGGTGGAACTTCGTCGGCCGCAGCCACGAGGACATCGTCGAGTTCCGCGAGAACTGGGAGGCGGGCCAGGGCTTCGGCGAGGTCACGGGATTCGACGGCCCGAGACTGCGCGCCCCGGCCCTGCCCGGCACCACCCTGCGCCCGCGCGGGCGCGAACGTTAGCGGTGCCGGCCGTCGGGGTGCAGGACGACCTTGGTCCAGCCCTCGTCGCGGGCGTCGAAGTGGCGGTAGCCCTCCGGCGCCTGCTCCAGCGGCAGCTCGTGCGAGATGACGAACGACGGCGTGGCCCGGCCGGTGTGGATGAGGTTGCGCAGCCGCCGGTTGTACGCCTTGACGTTCGCCTGGCCGGTGCCGATCTGCTGGCCCTTGAACCAGAACAGGCCCATGTCGAAGGGGATCTCGCCCCTTCTGGTGCTGTCGTCCGGCGCGCCCGGGTCCTGGGGCAGGAAGGCGCCCACCACGCCGATGCCGCCGGTCGGGCGGACCGACCTCACCAGGTTGTTCATGGTCATGTTGGAGCGCTCGTGGCCCTGGGGGTCGTGCGCCTGGTAGCCGACGCACTCGCAGCCCCGGTCGGCGCCCTCACCGGCGGTCAGGTTGAGGATCTGCTCCACCGGCGAGCCCGTGGAGTCGTCGATCGCGATGGCGCCGATCTGCTCCGCCAGGCGCAGCCGGTCGCGGTGGCGGTCGACGACCATGACCTTGCTGGCGCCCTTGATCAGCGCCGAGTAGGCGGCCATCAGGCCGATCGGGCCCGCGCCGTACACCACGGCCGATTCGCCGGGCCGCAGGCCGGCCAGTTCCGTGCAGTGCCAGCCGGTCGGGAAGATGTCCGACAACATCACGTAGTCGTTCTCCTTCTCCGTCGCGTCGGCCGGCAGCCGCAGGCAGTTGAAGTCGCCGTACGGCACGCGCAGGAGTTCGGCCTGGCCGCCGTTGAAGGGGCCCATGCCGGCGAAGCCGTACGCGGCCCCGGCGGTTCCGGGGTTGAGGGTGAGGCAGAAGCCGGTGAGCCCCGTCTCGCAGTTCTTGCAGTGGCCGCAGGCGACGTTGAACGGCAGGCAGACCATGTCGCCCATCGTGATCCGGTCCACGGCGGAGCCGATCTCGACCACCTCGCCGAGGTTCTCGTGGCCGAGCACCCGGCCCGGTTCCATGGTCGTGCGGCCTTCGTACATGTGCAGGTCGGAGCCGCAGATGTTGGTCGTGGTGATCCGTACCAGGACGTCCGTCGGCCGTTCTATGCGAGCGTCGGGCACCTCTGTCACGACCACATCACGCGCGCCGTTGTACACCAGTGCTTGCATGATCAATCCCCCGTGATTCGGCGGTGAGGAGGAGTGCTCATCCGGTATGAACCGGTTTTTCCTCCCTAGTAGCCACTCCCCGCCAAACCAGGACGAATGCCCTATGTCTGGTCAAATTCGGTCCCGGCTTCATTGGACGAAGGGGGTTTACTGCGGCGATGACTCGCTGTGGCGTTCGCGGAGTTTGGCGCGGATCTCGTCGGGGGTGTACGCACGACGGCGGCGCTCGCCCCGGGCGATGACGACTCCGGTCGCCGCGACGCCCGCGAAGGCGGCCAAGCCGAGTATCTTCCACCAGCGCATGTGCCTAGGGTAGCGGTGTGAGCGGGATCAGTCTTGACGAAGCGCTTAATCTGACGAGGACCGGGGACGTGTGGGTGTTCCGGGGGCGTTCCGTGCCTGACCGGGCCATTCAGATGACGACCAACAGCCCGGTCAACCACGTCGGCATGTCGGTGGTGATCGAGGATCTGCCGCCGCTGATGTGGCACGCGGAGCTGGGGCGGTCGCTGCCGGATGTGTGGTCGGGGACCCGGCAGCGCGGCGTGCAGCTGCACGACCTGCGCGAGGCGGTGCTCGTCTGGGCCAACAGGTACGGCCAGCGCGGCTGGTTGCGCCAGCTCGAACCGCCGGCGACGCGGGAGATGGAGGACGCCGTGCTGCGGACGGTGGCCCGGCTGGACGGGACGCCGTTCCCGTCGACGGCGCGGCTGGCGGGGCGGTGGATCCGGGGGCGGCTGCCGTCCCGGCGTTCGCGCGAGATGGCGCTGGAGAGCGCGTACTGCGCGGAGGTGGTCGCGGTGACGTACGAGGAGATGGGGCTGCTGACCGACCGGCGCAAGCCGAACTGGTACGACCCGGGCAGATTCTGGAGCGGCGACGACCTCGACCTGGCCACGGGATTCCACCTGGGCGGGGAGATTTCCGTACAGATCCCCAAAGCCTGACCACAGAACTTTACAGTCCAATGCCCGTTTTGTCTGTTTTGTCGGGTATACAGGTATATATCCGGTCAAGTTAGGGGGCGTTCGTGGTTCGGCTCATTGGGATCTTGATGATCCTGATCATGATAGGTGGGTTGGCCTATCTGATTGCCATTGACCTACTGGGACAGTAGGCACGGGGGTTTGGGTGCCCCTACACTGAGGTCCGGCGAACTCTCACGCCGAACCTCCTCAGCGGGCACCCACGCGGCTCGCCGAACGCGGAGGCAAAGGGGACTCGACGCGCCTCGGGAGACGCGGTCTCGGAAATCATGACCTTGCGGCAAGCCGGATAGCGGGCGTGGGCCGGGTTCGGCGCGTGCCGCGAGCGGAGTCATGCGATGACCGACAAGAAGCAGCTCAAGGCCCGCATCCGGGCCCGGATGGCGAAAACCGGCGAGAGCTACACCACCGCCAGGCGGCACCTGGTAGGCCCGGGAGAGAGCCCGGCCGTCGACGGCGGCTGGCGGTTGAACGGGGGACGGCATCCGGACAGCGCCGTGATCACCAATATCCTCCGCAACGCGGGCGCCGAGATCACCGAGCCGCTGGTGTTCGTGGCCGGTGGCGGGCTCGGCGCGGGATACATCCTCTGGGAGTGGAAGCACGACGACAGCCGCACGCTCGTGCTCGGCTTCCGCAACCAGTGGCAGTACCCGCAGCGCTGGATGGAGAAGACGCTCACCCGGCTGAACGTGCCGTTCGACGCGCACAGCACCGGCGGGGCGAAGGGCGCGTCACAGCGGCTGACGGCCGAACTCGACGCGGGGCGGGCGTGTGTGATCCTGCCCGACCGATACCACCTCGGCTACTGGCAACTGCCCGCCCACCTGGACGGGCGCGGCGGCCACCCGGTGATCGCCTACCGGCGGGACGAGACCGGGGTGTTCCTCGACGATCGCAACCTCGTCCCGTTGCGGGTGCCCAGGGAACGGCTGGACGCGGCCAGGGCCAGAGTCGTCTCGTACAAGAACAGCCTGGTCGTCCCCCGTCCCGGGGAGCCCGCCGTGGCCGAGGCCGTCCGGGCCGGGCTGGCGGACTGCGCCGGGCATCTGAGCGCCGCGTCCGACTCGTTCTCGCTGCCCGCCTGGCGGAAGTGGAGCCGGACCATCCTGGACGAGAAGGCGGCCAAGGGCTGGCCGAAGGTCTTCGCCGACGGGCGCGGGCTGGCGGGGGCGATGCTCTCGGCCTGGGAGGCGATCGAGCCGGTCGGCATGGACGGCGGCAACCTGCGCGACCTGTTCGCCGATGGCCTGGACGAGGCCGCCCCGATCCTGGGGCTTCCCCTGGGCGGCCTGGCGGAGGAGTTCCGGCGCATTCACGGCCTCTGGCACGGGTTCGCCGAGGCTGCCCTGCCCGAGTCCGAGTACGGCAGGATGCGCGAGCTGACCGCGGAGATCCGCGAATCCCTCGTCGCCGACGGAGCCACCTCGGCGGAGGCCGCGCGTGAGCTGTGGGAACTGCGGGCCGCGGCCGACAAGGCGGTGGTGGATCTGGACAGGTTCGCCGAGCTGAGCGAGCGCCTGGCCGCCATCTACGAGGCCGAAACCGCCGCCATCGCCGAACTACGCGCCATGATCACAGGATAACGGGACCTGTTTGGGGGCATGGACCCAGAGAATTCTCAGGAAAGCCACCTAGGGTCCCCCTGCATGAACTGGAAACAGAAGGTGAACTCCGCGCTCGGGGAGTTCACCGGGTTCCATATCGCCAAGGTCGGCGGCGGAGCCGAACCCGGCACGGCTCCCGAGCCCGCCGAGGTCGAGGTCCGCCCGCCCGCCGACCCCAGGACCGACCGGCTGCTTCGCGCGCCCGTGTTCGTGATGTCGCCGGTCCGGTCCGGGTCCACGCTGCTCCGCGCGCTGCTCAACGCGCACTCGCTGCTGCACGCGCCGCACGAGCTGCACGTCCGCCGCCTCAAGGTGGACTTCGGCACCACCCTCGCGGAACGCGCCATGCACGCGCTCGGCCACAACCAGGCCGACCTCGAACACCTCCTGTGGGACCGGGTCCTCCACCGCGAACTGCTCAGAAGCGGCAAGAGCCACATCGTCGACAAGACGCCCGCGAACGCGTTCGCCTGGGAGCGTATCTCGACCTGCTGGCCGGACGCCCGGTTCGTCTTCCTGCTCCGGCATCCGGTCTCGATCGCCCGCTCCTGGCACGAGGCCGACCCGGCCAAACGTACGCCGGAGGAGGCCGCGAGCGACGCGCTGCGCTACATGAAGGCGGTGCAGCGGGCCCGCAAGGGGCTGACCGGTCTCACCGTGCGATACGAGGATCTCACCGCCGGCCCCGAGGCCGAGGTCCGGAAGATCTGCGAGTATCTCGCCATTCCGTACGAGCCGGGGATGTTGCGCTACGGCGAGCAGAGCGTGCTCACCAAGGGCCTCGGCGACTGGAAGGACAAGATCCGCTCCGGCGAGGTCCAGCCGGGGCGGGAGCTGCCCGGCGCCGACGAGATCCCCGACCTGCTCCGCCCGATGTGCGAGCGCTGGGGGTACGTGACCCCGTGAAGATCCGTTACCTCCTCTTGCACGCGTACGGGATGGGCGGGACGATCAGGACGGTGATCGGGCAGGCCAACGCCATGGCCGCGCTCGGGCACGACGTCGAGCTGGTCAGCGTCGTCCGCCGCCGCGACGAGCCCCAGTTCAGGATCGACCCCCGGGTGTCGCTCAGCGCCCTGGTGGACGAGCGCGCCGGACGCACCGAGGTCACCTTCCGCGATCGGGTGATGCGGCGGCTGCGCGGCAAGGCCGTCCCGTTCGGGGAGTTCGCCGCCCGCTACTTCACCCCGCACGTGGAACGCGCGGTCACCGCGTACATCGCCGGGCTTGACGGCGGCGTGCTGGTCACCACCAGGCCCGCCCTCAACCTGATGGCGGCGCGGCACGCGCCGCGCGGACTGGTCACCGTGGGCCAGGAGCACATGAACCTGCGCACCCACCACGAAGCCGTCCGCAAGTCCATCGCCCGCTGGTATCCCCGGCTGCGCGTGGTGGCCGTGCTCACCCGCACCGACCAGGGCGACTACCATCGGCTCGCGCCCGGCGTGCGGACCGCGCACATCCCCAACGCGGTCTCCGGAGCCGGCCGCAGGCGCTCAAAGCTCACCGCCCCCACGGTGATCGCGGCCGGGCGGCTGCGCGTGCAGAAGGGCTTCGACCTGCTGATCCCCGCCTTCGAGCAGATCGCCCCCGCACACCCCGACTGGCGCCTGGACATCTACGGCGAGGGCCAGAAACTCCAGGAACTCCGGCGCATGGTCAAGATCCCCGGCCAGGTACGGCTGCGCGGCCGGACCACCCGGCTCGACCAGGAACTGGCCGACGCCTCCATCTTCGCGCTCAGCTCCCGGTTCGAGGGCCTGCCCATGGTCATGCTCGAAGCCATGGCGCACGGCCTCGCCGTGGCCGGATTCGACTGCCCGACCGGGCCGGGCGACGTGATCGTGGACGGTGTCAACGGCCTGCTCGTGCCGCCCGAGGACGTGGACGGCCTGGCCCGCGCCATCGCCCGCCTGGCCGACGACGCCGAACTGCGGGAACGCCTCGGCGCGGCGGCCCTGGAGACGGCCAGGATGTACTCGCCCGAGGTGGTGATGCCGCGGTGGGAGCAGCTCTTCACCGAACTGCTCGCGGCGCGTTAGCGCGGTCATTACCCTCATACCGGTGATCCAGGGCATCGATGTCTCGGACTGGCAAGGCGCCGTCGACTGGTCCGCGCACGCCGAGACCGACATGGGGTTCGCGTTCGCGCGGGCGACCGACGGCGACGGCGTCGTGGACTCGCGCTTCGCCGAGAACTGGGCCGCGATGGGCCGCAGCGGCCTGGTCCGCGGCGCCTACCACGTCGCCCACCCGCACGGCGACCCGCTCGCCCAGGCCAGGCACTTCCTGGACACGGTACGGCTCGCGCCCGGCGACCTGGCCGCCGTCGAGTTCAAACGCGACGACGCGCTCCCCGCCGAGAAGGTCGCCGCGTTCGGCCGCAGATGGTGCGCCGAGGTGGCCCGGCGCTGCGGCCTGCGCCCGCTCGTCTGGACGCACGCCCACTTCGCCTTGGCGGGCCACTGCGAGGGCCTGGAGACGTACCCGCTCTGGATCACCGCGCCCGGGCACCCGATGGGGCGTCCGGTGGTGCCGTCGCCGTGGACCTCCTGGACGATCCATCAGTACGCGGGCAGCCCGATCGACCTCGACATCTTCGCCGGCACGCTGGCCGAGCTGCTGGCCCTGGGCGCGCCGGACAAGCGAGCGAAATAGGTCCGCCGAGCCCGGTAGAGTCGGCATGTTCTTGTCGTGCTCACCTCGTGAAGGAGCCATCGTGTCTGCCGCCCTCGAAATACACCTCACCCTCGCCGGAGCCGAGCGTGCGGTGGCGGCGGGGACGACGTATGGCGAACTGCTCGAAGCCGACGGGCGAACGGTGATCGCCGCGCGGGCCGGGGGCGAGCTGAAGGACCTCGCGGCCGTCGTCGCGGACGGGGACGAGGTCGAGCCGGTCACCATCGACAGCGCCGACGGGCGGGCGATCCTGCGCCACTCCACCGCGCATGTGATGGCGCAGGCCGTGCAGGAGATCTTTCCCGAGGCCAAGCTGGGGATCGGGCCGCCGGTGGAGAACGGGTTCTACTACGACTTCGACGTCAGGGAGCCGTTCACGCCGGAGGATCTCAAGCGGGTCGAGAAGCGCATGCGGGAGATCGTCAAGCAGGGGCAGCGTTTCGCGCGGCGGCCGGTGTCGGACGCGGCGGCGCGGGAGGAGCTGGCGGCGGAGCCGTACAAGCTTGAGCTGATCGGGCTGAAGGGCGGCGCGTCCGGTGAGGACGGCGCGAATGTCGAGGTGGGCGGCGGGGAGCTGACCATCTACGACAACCTGGACGCCAAGACCGGGGAGCTGTGCTGGAAGGATCTCTGCCGGGGGCCGCATCTGCCGACCACCCGGGTCATTCCGGCGTTCAAGCTGATGCGGTCGGGGGGTGCGTACTGGCGGGGGAGCGAGAAGAACCCGCAGTTGCAGCGGATCTACGGGACGGCGTGGGAGTCGCGCGAGAAGCAGGACGAGTACCTGGAGTTCCTGGCTGAGGCGGAGAAGCGGGATCACCGCAAGCTGGGGGCGGAGCTGGATCTGTTCTCCTTCCCTGACGAGTTGGGGTCCGGGCTGCCGGTCTTCCACCCGAAGGGGGGGACGATCCGGCGCGTGATGGAGGACTACTCGCGGCGCAAGCACGAGGAGGCGGGGTACTCGTTCGTCAACACGCCGCATATTACGAAGGACAATCTGTATAAGACCTCCGGGCATCTGGAGTGGTACGCGGACGGGATGTTCCCGCCCATGGAGCTCGAAGGCGCCAAGTACTACCTCAAGCCGATGAACTGCCCGATGCATAATCTGATCTTCCGGGCGCGCGGGCGGTCCTACCGGGAGCTGCCGCTGCGGACGTTCGAGTTCGGGACCGTGTATCGGTATGAGAAGTCCGGGGTGGTGCACGGGCTGACCCGGGTGCGTGGCCTTACGCAGGACGACGCGCACATCTACTGCACGCGCGATCAGATGCGCGACGAGCTGAAGTCGCTGCTGCGCTTCGTGCTCGACCTGCTGCGTGACTATGGTCTCAACGACTTCTACCTGGAGCTTTCGACCAAGGATCCGGTCAAGTTCGTCGGGACGGACGAGGACTGGGCGGAGGCCACGGAGACCCTTCGCGAAGTCGCCGAATCCGAGAAGCTGGAGCTTGTGCTCGATCCCGGTGGCGCGGCCTTCTACGGGCCGAAGATCTCCGTGCAGGCGCGGGACGCGATTGGGCGGACCTGGCAGATGTCGACCATCCAGCTCGACTTCAACCTGCCGGAGAGGTTCGACCTGGAGTATTCCGCCGCCGACGGCACCCGGCAGCGGCCCGTCATGATCCACCGCGCGCTGTTCGGGTCGATCGAGCGGTTCTTCGGGGTGCTCACCGAGCATTACGCCGGGGCTTTCCCGGCTTGGCTCGCGCCGGTGCAGGTGATCGGGATTCCGATCGCGGACGCGCACGCGCCGTATCTGCTGGAGGTCGCGGAGCGGTTGAAGGCGAAGGGCATCCGGGTCGAGGTGGACACGTCCGCGGACCGCATGCAGAAGAAGATCCGCAACGCGCAGAAGTCGAAGGTGCCTTACATGCTGCTGGCGGGGGATGAGGATATCGCCGCCGGGGCGGTGTCTTTCCGGTATCGCAGCGGCGAACAGAAGAACGGCGTCCCCATCGAGGACGCGATCGCGGAAATCGTCGACACGGTAGAACGCCGCCTCGTTTAGGGGTTCGTTCGGGTACGGCGTTGCGGGCATGTCGAGTGAGCGGGATTGCCGCTCGCTCGGCGGCTCACCCATTGTGGTGGGGTTCCCCACTCGCCCACCCTTGAGCGGTGGAATTCCCACGCCAAAAGGCACGGCCCCCGCTCAGCCAGGAGCCGTACCTTCTTGTGAGATCAGGCGGTTTCGGGCTCGGTTTCCTCGCCGGGCAGGCGGACGTCGTCGACGGTGACGTTGACCTCGACGACCTCCATGCCGAGCATCTGGGCAACCGACGTCGCCACGTTCGACTGGACTTCGGCGGCCACCTCCATGACCACATGACCGTAGACGATCACGATGGTGACGTCGATGGCGACCAGGCCGTCCTGGATTTCGGCCTTGACGCCCTGGTTGGCGCGCTTGGAACCGAAGCCGATGCGGTCCCGGACCGACTCGAAGGCGCGCTCGAAGTCGCCACCCAGATCGGCCACGCCGGGAACCTGGAGGGCGGCCAGAGCGGTGACCTTCTCTACCACCTCGTCCGCGACGGTGATCTTCCCCTTGAGCCCGGACACCGAGATCGCGTCGACGTGCGCGGCTTCCACGGCGGCGGGAGTCTCCTCGGCGGCTGGCGTTTCCTCGGCCGGTTCGTCGATGACGGATCCGGCGGTCTCCTCGTAGGACACGACTTCGGTCATGTTGATCATCTCCTCGGGGTCAGGCCTGGAATTCTGCCGGAAGATCTGAACCTTTGTCCGCCGATAGGCAAGCATGTGACGATCCGGGTTTCCGTGGGTGATCCGCGCTCTCCGTCCCCGCTAGGAGAGGCTCTCCAGCCCGGCTGGCAGAGCAGCAGGGGCACGCGCTGAGCCCCTGCCACCGGGGTCATATGCTGCCGTCATGACAGATGACCCCGGGCTGCCGGAGGGGGCAGGCGCACCTGACGCTTTCGGACGACTCTGGACCCCGCACCGGATGGCGTACATCAAAGGCGAGAACAAGCCATCCGGAACCGGCGCCGACGACGGCTGCCCGTTCTGCGAGATCCCGAAGCGCGACGACGCGGACGGCTTGATCATCGCCCGCGGGTCGGTGGTATACGCACTAATGAACCTTTATCCCTATAACTCCGGCCATTTGATGATTTGCCCGTACCGGCATGTCGCGGACTACACCGACCTGGACGACGCCGAAGTGGCCGAACTAGCAGATTTCACCAAACGTGCCTTAAGCACACTCCGCAAAGCCAGCGGCGCGCAAGGATTCAACGTGGGAATGAACCTCGGACAGGTGGCCGGGGCGGGGATCGCCGCGCATCTGCACCAGCACATCGTCCCGCGCTGGGGCGGCGACACCAACTTCATGCCGGTGATCGGCCAGACCAAGGTCCTCCCGCAACTCCTCCGCGACACCCGCCAGCTCCTCGCCGACGCCTGGCCCACCTGAGCCCGGCACCCGGCGCAGCCGAGTCCCACCGGCCGGGTCGGACGTTCGCCGGAGGGGCCTCTGTCGAGTGAATTCTGACAGGGACAGTCGAAGTCTTGGCGGGTGAACAGCAAGCCCTTCTATTTCGTGGGCGGATTGTGTTGGTGAATCCGGATCTGTCCTTGCAAGGCGATTCGGTACGCCCGAACGCCAAGCTGCCCGTGCCGTACGCCTTGCTGTGCCTGGGACTTTTAGTCCACCTTTGTTCCATGACGGAGACGATGGTTGGGATTCGCCTCGATCTTGGGGCAGACAGTGACGCCGAGGAGCTCACGAGCGTTGCCAGGCGACTCCGTGACGAACTGCGCCAACTGGACTTCGAGACCGTTCCGATGCCCACGGTGCCCCCTCCTCCCGGAGCCAAAGGACCGGTGATGGACATCATCGGAGAGGTGTGGGTCAGCGTCGCCGGGTCCGCCGGAGTGGCGGGACTGCTGGACGTCCTGGCCGCGTGGATCACCCGTGGGCGCGGGCGCAGCATCAAGCTTGAGCTGAACGGGCAGGTCATCGACGCGACCGGCCTGTCCCGCCGGGACCAGCGCCGGTTGATCGAGGAGTGGATCGCCAGGCAGCGAGAAATCGAACCATGAGCTCCTATGCCTTGATCGTCGCCGCTGACACCTACCGTGACACCGGCTTGGGCGCGCTCCGCGCGCCGTCGCACGACGCCCGGGAACTGGCCGAGGTCCTGTCCGACCCCGACATCGGCGGCTTTGAGGTACGCACGGTCGCCAACCAACCGGCGTACGTCATAGCCGAGGAAGTGGAGGCGTTCTTCACCGACCGGAAACTGGACGACCTGCTCCTGCTCTACTTCTCCTGCCACGGCGTCAAGGACGACTCCGGGCGGCTCTACTTCGCGAGCTCCAACACCTCCTTGAACCGCCTGGCCTCCACCGCGGTCTCCTCGGTGTTCGTCAACGAACAGATCGACCGAAGCCGCTCCCGCAAGATCGTCCTCCTCCTGGACTGCTGCTTCAGCGGAGCGTTCCCGCAGGGCATGACCCCACGCGCCACCAACCGGGTGGACTTCGAACGCTTCGAAGGCCGCGGCCGAGCGGTGATCACCGCGTCCACGGCCATGGAGTACTCCTTCGAGCCTGGCTCCCCGACCACCGGCACCGGACGCCCCTCCGTGTTCACCCACGCCCTGGTCCAGGGCCTCCGCACCGGCGCCGCCGACCTCGACGGCGACGGCCGCGTCTCCGTCGACGAGCTGTACGACTACGTCTACGACCGCGTACGAGAAGAGACCCCGAACCAGACCCCGGGAAAAGCGTTCAACATCCACGGCGACCTGTTCGTCGCCCGCAATCCCCGCCCGGTGGTGGCCAAGGCGATCCCGCTGCCGAGCGAGCTGCTGTTCGCCCTGGAACATCCGATCCCCGGCGTGCGCGCGGGAATCATTCCCGACCTGGTTCGTTTCCTGCACAGCAGCAACACCGGACTCTCCGCGACAGCTCGTCAGGCCTTGGAGCGTCTCACTGACGATGACAGCCGAATGGTCTCCGCGGCCGCGCAGCAGGCGCTGGATGGCGAGAACTCGACCCTGCCCTCACCGTTACCTCCCAAGCCACATGTCAGCGAGCCCTTCCCGCCTGTACGACGGCAGGATCAAGACCGCCGACTTCTTCACGTCGAAGAAGTTCATCTAGGGAGGGGTGAGATCCTGGTGCTCGTCGAGCACGTCGACGGAGACGTCAAGAAGGTCACCCTTGAGCTGCTGACCCTGGCTCGCTCGCTCGGCGAGCCCGCCGCCGTCTGGGCCGGTCCTGGCTACTCCGAGATCG
>NZ_JBDPLV010000094.1:0-36684 GCF_039871605.1 Acrocarpospora sp. B8E8
CGCACTTGAGAGGTGTCCGATCGATCTGGTTGCTGGAAGCCTGAAGAACTCCCATCATCCCAGCTCGCAGGGCACCTCTCCCCATTTCACAACATTCGCATCAGATTCGGCTCGGTGGATCCAGGCTAAGAGCCTGCAGACAATTAACTTGTGTGCTCACCAAGGGTTCGCCGAGGTCCGTGGGCTGAGGATCTATGGGTTATCTGACAGGCGGGCCGAGCGGCCTGGCCGGCGTGCTCCGGTCGTTCGGCGACGCGGGCCTTAACCGTGAGTGCGCGGAGAGTAGCTTGGGTGGGGCGGGGTCGCCCGCTGACCCGAAGCTGCTGTCGCGCTTGAGGGCGGCCCTTCAGCCCGTCGAGCAGGCCGGAGAGGGCCTGAGATCGTTATTGTGCGGTCAGGATGCCGCTGCCGCCCTTGGCGCCGGTGCGGCGAGAACCGTCACCTGCGTGAACGGCGCCGGATAACGGCGGGTGGCCTGGCGACCTGCTCGTGTCGTTTGGTGTTCTAAGGTGCCTGGTGTTGGTTGAGGGGGGGTGGGTGCTGTGTCGGGGGAGTGGCAGCAGGGTTTGCGTGCGGATTGTGGGCGGTGTTTTGGGCTGTGTTGTGTTGCGCCGGCGTTTGCTAAATCGGCTGACTTTGCGGTGGACAAGCCTGCTGGGCGGCCGTGTGTCAATCTGAAGGGTGATTTCCGGTGTGGCATTCACTCGGAGCTTCGGGAGCGTGGGTTTTCGGGGTGCACGGTCTTTGACTGTTTTGGTGCTGGGCAGAAGGTTGCGCAGGTCACTTACGGTGGTCGGGACTGGCGGCGGGCGCCGGGGGTCGCGGGCGAGATGTTTGATGTGTTCGCGGTCATGCGGCAGCTTCATGAGTTGCTCTGGTATCTGGCCGAGGCGTTGACGTTGGACGCGGCGCGGCCGATCTATGGTGAGCTCGAACGGGCCTTCGGCGCGACGGAACGGCTGACGTTGGAGAGTCCTGAGGTTTTGGTTCGGTTGGATTTTGGGGCGGTTCGGCAGGAGGTCAACGCTCTGTTGCTGCGCGCGAGTGAGCTTGCCCGCGCGGAGTTTCAGCGGAAGAAGGATCGGCGAAGGAAATCCGATTTCCGGGGTGCTGACCTCATGGGTGCTGATCTGAAGGGCGCGGATCTGCGCGGGGTGAGCTTGCGTGGTGCGTACCTGATCGGAGCCGATCTTCGTGGTGCGGACCTGTGTGGAGCTGACGTCATCGGGGCTGATCTTCGTGGTGCGAACATCGCCGGGACCGATCTGACCGGAGCTGTCTTCCTCATCCAGTCGCAGCTTGACGCTGCCAATGGTGACGCGACGACCAAGTTCTCGCCGTCGTTCCACCGGCCCGCTCACTGGCCGGACGTGTCACAACCGAAATGACGGGAAAAGTCACCAGGTGACCGACCCTCAAGGCCCTGTCGACTCCCTGCGCATCCCGCGCTACGCGGGGCCTGCCACGTTTGCCCGTCTGCCCCGGCTGGATCAGGTTTCGCAGGCCGATATCGCCATCGTCGGTGTGCCGTTCGACAGCGGTGTCTCTTATCGTCCCGGTGCGCGGTTCGGTCCTAACGCCGTTCGTGAGGCCAGCCGGCTGCTGCGTCCCTATCATCCGGGCCTGGATGTCGCCCCGTTCGCGGTCGCCCAGGTGGCCGACGCCGGGGACATCGCCTGTAACCCCTTCAATATCGACGAAGCCGTTGAGACCATCCAGGATGCCGCCGTCGGCCTCATGGTCGGCGGCACGCGACTGGTCACGATTGGTGGCGATCATACGATCGCGCTTCCCCTGCTCCGGGCGGTCGCCGGTGAACACGGGCCGGTCGCGTTGCTTCACTTTGACGCCCACCTGGACACCTGGGACACCTACTTCGGGGCTGCTTACACCCACGGCACGCCGTTTCGGCGCGCTGTCGAGGAGGGGCTGCTCGACACGGAGGCGCTCACGCACATCGGGACCCGAGGGTCTCTCTACTCCAGAAACGATCTCCCCGAGGATCGCCGCCTCGGGTTCGGCGTGATCACCAGCGCGGACGTCATGCGGCGTGGCGTGGATGAGATCGTGGATGTGCTCCGCCAGCGCGTCGGCACGCGTCCGCTCTACATCAGCGTCGACATCGACGTCCTGGACCCGGCGCACGCCCCCGGCACCGGCACCCCCGAAGCGGGCGGCCTGACCAGCCGGGAACTCCTCGAAATCCTGCGCGGCCTGGCCGCCACCCACCTGATCGGCGCCGATGTCGTCGAGGTCGCGCCCGCCTACGACCATGCCGAGATCACCGGCATCGCCGCCGCCCACCTCACCTACGACCTGATCACCCTGATGGCCGCCGAAGGTCAGCGACTCCCCCAGGAGTAGGTCAGCCGCGAGGGCTCGATTTCACCTGGGGGGTTCGCTTGGGCCGTTTGCGATCGGGGGATCTGTCACCGCGTTCGGCCGGGAGGTTATCCGGATCTTCTGAGCTTCCGCTGTCGTCGGGGACAGAGGTTTGGGTCGGGGTCAGCACGCGCTTGACCTTCTTCAGCGGTGCCGTCGGTTTCGGGAGCTTGGGTTCGGCTTGTGTGGTCAGGCGCAGGTGCCTCAGGTCGCTCGCCGGTCGTTCGTCCGTCCGGAGGATCTCGTCGTCGAGGTAGGTCTCGAATGCTTCGGTGTTCTCTCCGGTGGTCGGCCACGGCTCGTTTCCTGGGTCCTCCTCGCTCGACGCGTACTCGGTCGTCTTCTCGCCGGGCCCGCTCTTCGCTCCGGAGTAGACGTTGACCAGGACTCCCGTCGCCTTGAAGTCGCGGAGCGCTTTCTGCACCACGGGCGGGGCTGACGGCTCGTTGTACGCGAGCCGCAGCAGATCGGGCTCGGTGAGGAAATCCGGTGGGGGCCACGCATAGGCCACCCGGTGGGTGGGCACCTTGCGCTTGAAGACATTGGGCAGGACGTCGGTCAGAACCAGCCAGCACTTGAGGCAGCAGAGCTTTCCGACGCCCAGGTCGTAGACCCCGGGGCGGGCCCGGGCGACGGACACGGCCCGCATTTCCGCGTGGATTTCCCCTTTCCCTTTGGCGGCATAGGGGACGGCGCGGATGCGGCCGTGCTGTTCTTCCAGTGCCCTCAGGAACACGATGGACTTGCGCAAGCGGACCTCGAAGCGTTGCTTCGCCCGCGTGGTGATTAGCTCCTCCCTTCCTGGGCGGCGTTTCCTCATGAGGGCCAGAATGTCCTGCACCTGCTTCTCGGCGTTCTGGTCGTTCAACGCGCGTGACGCGCGGAGCAGCATTTCCAGGTCCTGACCCAGGTAGCCGTCCGGGAAGTTGGCGAAGACGCCGATCTCGCGATCCTTGTGCAGCAGCGCGACGCACACCCGATTCCCCTCCAACGTCTGCAGCACGTCGGACAGCCGATCGAGCGCGCGGGTGTGGCGGAGATTCGGATCCTCGCCCATTTCCTTCAGCCAGACATCGTGCACGGGATGCGCGGCCTGCACGTCCTTCTGCCGGTTCGTCATGTGGGTTTTCAGCCATCTGTCGGCCTCCGGACGCGTCACCGACTGGTCGTAGCCGATGCCACTCATGTCGGCCCTCTGCATGCCGGTCTCGTTGGGCAACAGTGCCGCGTTCTGGAGAGCCACGAGCTTCGTGTCGAAGGCTGTTCGCCGGTCGAGTGTCCCGAGCGCCTTGCGTATCGGCGCAGAATCCACCGGCGGGATGGGTGGCTTCGTCCAGTAGAGTTCGGCCAGCATTCCGGCGGCGTCGGGTTCCTTCAGATCCAGCGCTCTGCCGATGACGCGCCACAGTTCCCCCTGGCGGTTGGCGTACGGCGCCAGCGCGAAGGGCTGATCCGGGACGACTTCGCGTACTGCGGCGAGCCAGTCTCGCGCCAGCTGCGGGGAGTCGTGGGTGGGGGGCCGGAGCGCGGTCAGCAGCCGCTTGGTCATCTCCGGTTCCTTGGCGGTGAAGTCCGCGAGGTCGAAGAGATTCCGGAATGGCATGCGCTGCCGGAGCGCTTCGTCGAGGTCCGCGAGCGGATCGCCGGGTTCGATGGTGAATTCGGCGTCAGGCGGGATGGCGATCTCGACGGCAGGCTCAGTGGGCATGTCGGCGTCATGCTGGATGACGATCTCGATCTCAGTCTCGACGGGCATTTCGACGTCGAGCCCAATGGTGGGCAGCAAGCGGGGGCTGGAGGGCGTCGGCTCCTGGGGGAGGTCGAAGAGGTCGTAGTTGGAGTCCTCGGACGATTCAACGAGTTGCGGCGACGGTGTGATTGTTATGGGACTGGGGCGCTTCTTGGTCTTGGTCAGCGAGAGGGTCGGGGATCGTGGTGGCGAATCCCTGGTCAGGTCGATGCGTTCGGCGGGCTGCGGCCTGGGTCTCTTGGCACGCGGGGGGCTCGTTTCCCGCGGAGGTGGGAAGACCGGCCTATCCTGCCCCAGCCGCCTGCTCTTCGGATTCTCCTCCGGCGTCGACATGACGTGCCCCCAGTCTCGTGGTCACCCCATGATCGTCACCTGGCGCACATCGCGTACCTACTACAACGGTGACATTTCGCCCCTCAGCAAAGATCAGCGAGTCCCCCACGAGTAAGTCTGCTTGTGGAGCTTGAGGTAGACGAACGTCTCTGTGGCCCGAACCGCGGGGATCGCGCGAATTTTGCCAAGAATCTCCAGAAGGTGGCGATCGCCCTCGCAGACCACCTCGACCATGATGTCCACCGAGCCCGCGGTGAGCACCACGTAGTCGACCTCCTCGATGGAGGACAGCTCGTCGGCGACCGCTTCCAGGTCGCCCTCGCACTTGATGCCGATCATCGCCTGGCGCGGAAAGCCCAGCGTCAGCGGGTCGGTCACGGCGACGATCTGCATGACGCCCGAGTCGAGCAGCCGCTGCACCCGCTGCCGCACGGCCGCCTCGGACAGCCCGACCGCCTTGCCGATCGCCGCGTACGGCTTGCGCCCGTCGGTCTGCAGCTGTTCGACGATCTGTTTGGAGATATCGTCCAGGATGACCGGTCCATTCCTGGTCGTACGTACCTTTGGAGGTGTGGTCATCCCCGTGACGTCCCCTTCGCGAAAGCCGTACCCGACTCGTGTTTCTGACATGTTGCGGTCTTGGAGCGACATGTTGTCAGTTCCGCCGCTCATGTCAAGCGATTCCGTAGCAGTTTGATATCTTCGCCACGAAATCCCTTGTCGCTGTCTGATATGTCTGTCAGAGTCGCGACAACCCAGCCACCTCATAGGAGGTCAACGGTGACCACCCGACTGCAGAACTTCATTGACGGGAAGTTCGTCGACGCCCGGAGCGGACGGTTCTCCGATGTGATCGATCCCAGCACCGGTGAGGTCTACGCTCAGGCGCCCGTCTCGGGCCAGGAGGATGTGGACGCCGCCTTCGCCGCCGCGGCCTCGGCCTTCGACACGTGGGGTCAGACCACGCCGGGAGAGCGTGCCAACCTGCTTCTGAAGATAGCCGACGCGATCGACGCCCGGGCCGACGAGATCAACGAGGCGGAGTGCCGGAACACCGGCAAGCCGGCCGCCCGGATGGCCGAGGACGAGACGCCGGTGGCGGCGGATCATTTCCGGTTCTTCGCGGGTGCGGCGCGCACGCTGGAGGGGCCGACGGCGGGCGAGTTCCTGGCCGAGCACACCAGCGTGATCCGGCACGAGCCGATCGGCGTGATCGGGCAGGTCACGCCATGGAACTACCCGATGATGATGGCGGTGTGGAAGATCGCCCCGGCGCTGGCGGCCGGGAACACGGTCGTGCTCAAGCCGTCCGACACCACGCCGGTCTCCACCGTCAAGCTGGCCGAGATCATCGGTGACATCCTGCCCGCGGGCGTCTTCAACGTGGTCACCGGCGACCGGGAGACGGGCGCGCTGGTGGTCGGGCATCCGCTGGCGTCGATGGTGGCCATCACCGGTTCCGTCGGGGCCGGGATGTCGGTGGCCAAGACCGCGGCCGACGACCTCAAGCGCGTACACCTGGAGCTGGGCGGCAAGGCCCCCGTCGTGGTGTTCGAGGACATCAAGGACATCAAGGCCGCCGCTGAGGCGATCGCGGGCGCGGGCCTGTACAACGCGGGGCAGGACTGCACCGCGGCCTGCCGGGTGCTGGTGCACGAGAGCATCCACGACGAGTTCGCCGCCGCGCTCACCGAGGCGGCCGCCGGCACCGTCACCGGGACCGGCGAGGACGCGTTCTACGGCCCGCTCAACAACCCTACCCAGCTGGAGCGGGTGGCCGGGTTCCTGAGCCGGGTGCCGGACCACGCCAGCGTGCTGACCGGCGGCCGGCAGGTCGGCGACAAGGGCTACTTCTTCGCCCCCACCGTGGTGGACGGGCTCCAGCAGGACGACGAGATGGTGCAGAACGAGGTCTTCGGCCCGGTCATCACCATCCAGACCTTCACCGACGAGGCCGACGCCCTGGCCAAGGCCAACGGCGTGCGCTACGGCCTGTCCGGCTCGGTCTGGACCTCCGACCACGGCCGGGCGATGCGCATGTCCAAGCGGCTGGACTTCGGCGTGGTGTGGGTCAACACCCACATCCCGTTCGTCTCCGAGATGCCGCACGGCGGCTTCAAGCACTCGGGCTACGGCAAGGACCTGTCGGTCTTCGGCTTGCACGACTACACCCGGGTGAAGCACGTGATGCATTACATCGGCGAATGAACCGCGATAGGTGAAAAGCGAGAGGTGATATGACCGAGGCAATACCCGCCATCGAGCTTGACGGTGTCGTCAAGGAATACCTCTCGCATGGCGAGACCGTACAGGCCGTGAAGGGTGTCAGCCTGGCCATCGGGGAGGGAGAGTTCTTCTCCCTCCTCGGGCCGTCCGGGTGTGGCAAGACCACCACGATGCGCATGATCGCGGGCTTCGAGGAGCCCACGAAGGGCGTCGTCAAACTCCTCGGGCAGGACGTCACCGACGTTCCCCCGAACAAGCGGGACATCAACATGGTGTTCCAGTCGTACGCGCTGTTCCCGCACATGAACGTCTGGGAGAACGTCGCGTTCGGCCTGCGGCGGCGCAAGGTCGCCGAGGCGGAGATCAAGCAGCGGGTGGGCGAGATCCTGGAGATCGTCGACCTGACCGGGCGGGAGAAGCGCCGCCCCCGGGAGATGTCTGGCGGCCAGCAACAGCGGGTCGCGCTGGCCCGGGCGCTGGTCAACCGGCCGCGCGCGCTGCTGCTGGACGAGCCGCTTGGCGCGCTGGACCTGAAACTCCGCCAGCTCATGCAGATCGAGCTCAAGCGCATCCAGCGCGAGGTCGGCATCACGTTCGTCTACGTGACCCACGACCAGAACGAGGCGCTCACCATGAGCGACCGGATCGCCGTCATGAACGACGGGTTAGTGGAGCAGCTGGCCGGTCCGCGGGAGATCTACGAACGCCCGGCGACCAAGTTCGTGGCCGGATTCATCGGCACCTCGAACCTGCTCAGCGGCACCGTGGATTCGATCAACGGCTCCGCCGCCGTGGTACGGCTCGGCGCCGAGGACCGCATCCTGGTCGCGGGGCCGTCGGCCGCAGGGGAAACGGTCGATCTGACCGTTCGGCCGGAGAAGATCACGATCTCTACTGAGCAGCCGGAAGGTGAGCTCAGCGTGGTACGGGGCACCGTGAACGAGGTCGTATACCTGGGCACTTACAACAGTTACGCGGTCGGCCTGGCCGACGGTGCGGAGATCATGGTTTTCCAGCAGAACGCCAACGACAGCAGCGTCACCGCCGAACGCGGCGACACGGTCTGGCTGTCCTGGCAGCCGCAGCACTCCTACGCGCTTCATTAATCAGAAACCCGTCCCAGACAGCCGCGTGCCCGCCGACCACGCGATTCACCGCTGCGGCTGCCCAGATCACGACTTTCTAATTAATAGCACGACGCTCACACCCCTCCCGGAGCCCGAGATGAACAACCCCCTCCTGCGTGGTCTGACGCAGTCGCGATACTCCCGCCGTGACGCCATGCGCGTGGCCGGATTCTCCGCCGCCGGGCTGGCGCTGGCCGCCTGTGGCGTACAGGGCCAGAAGGCCGCGCCGCCCAAGGCGAGCGAAGTGGCCGACTTCTGGTCCACGCAGAAGAAGAACGGCCAGGTCGTCTTCGCCAACTGGCCCGAGTACATGCCCGAGGACCAGGGCCCGCTGAAGAAGTTCCAGCAGGCCACGGGGATCTCCTACGAATACAAGGAAGTCATCCAGGAGAACGCCGACTTCTTCGGCAAGTCCGAGCCGCAGCTGCGGGCCGGGCAGCCGCTCGGCTACGACATCATCGTGATGACCAACGGCCTGCAGCTGGCCAAGATGATCACGCTGGGCTACCTGGTCGCGCTGGACCACAAGCAGCTGCCCAACTTCGCCGCCAACGCGGGCGCCAAGTACAAGAACCCCTCGTTCGACCCGAACAACCAGTTCACCATCCCCTGGCAGGCGGGTGTCACCGGCATCGCGTACAACACCAAGTACGTCAAGGAAGACATCACCAGCATCCAGTCGCTGTTCGACAAGAAGTACGAGGGCAAGGTCGGCATGATGGCCGACGCCCAGGAGATCGCCAACTTCGCGATGTTCGCGGTCGGCGTGGACCCCGACAAGTCCACCCAGGCCGACTGGGAGAAGGCCGGCGCCAAGCTCGCCGAGCAGCGCGACAGCGGCGTGGTCCGCAAGTACTACGACCAGTCCTACATCGACGCGGTGGCCAAGGGCGACATCTGGCTGTCCCAGGCCTGGTCCGGCGACGTCTTCCAGCGCCAGCTGGCCGGGGAGCCGGTCAAGTTCGTGGTGCCCGTCGAGGGCGGCACGATCTGGGTGGACAACATGGCGATCCCGAAGGGCGCCGCCAACCCGGTGGACGCGCTGATGCTGATGGACTTCATGTACAAGCCGGAGATCGCGGCCGAGCTCACCGAATACATCCAGTACGTCACCCCGGTCCCCGGCGTGCAGGCTATCCTCGCGGCCAAGGACGACAACGACGCCAAGGCGCTGGCCGAGAGCCCGCTGATCTTCCCGACCGACGCCGACTACGCCAAGCTGCGCAGCTACAAGACGCTGACCGCCGCCGAGGAGACGGTCTTCAACGGCATCTTCCAGTCGATCACGCAGGGCTGAGCATGGGACGCAGGGCGCCGTACTGGCTGGCGCTGCCGGGCTGGCTCTGGCTGGGCATCTTCCTGGTGGTGCCGATCGCGGCGATGGCCTCGGTCTCGCTCACCACCGGGAACCTGATCGAGGGTTTCGCCCAGACGCTGAGCGTGTCCAACTACTCCGACGCGATCGCGAAGTACAGCACCCAGCTGGTGCGCTCGCTGGTGTACGGCGGCGTGGCCACGCTGCTGATGCTGCTGCTGGGCTATCCGGTGGCCTACTGGATCGCCTTCAAGGGCGGCAGCCGCAAGTCGATGTACCTGTTCCTGCTGCTGCTGCCGTTCTTCGTGTCGTTCGTGCTGCGGACCATCTCGTGGGGCTTCCTGCTGGCCGACGACGGCATCCTGTTCGGCACGCTGAAGGGCTGGGGGGTCCTGCCGACCGACTTCCACGTGCTGGCGACGACGGTCGCGGTGATCGGCGGCCTGGTCTACAACTTCCTGCCGTTCATGATCCTGCCGATCTACGTGGCGCTGGAGCGGGTGGATCCGAGGGTGATCGAGGCCGCCTACGACCTGTACGCCTCCCGGTTCGACGCGTTCCGCCGGGTGGTGCTGCCGCTGTCGCTGCCGGGCGTGTTCGCGGGTGTGCTGATGACGTTCGTCCCCGCCACCGCCGACCCGGTCAACGCGGCCGTGCTGGGCGGGACCGGCAACACGATGATCGGCAACATCATCCAGACCGAGTACCTGGTGAACAGCAACTATCCGACGGCCTCGGCGCTCTCGTTCACGCTGATGGCGGTGCTGCTGATCGGCATCTTCATCTACGCGCGGACGCTCGGCACCGACAACGTCCTGGAGGCGGCGGCCCGATGAGAACGAGATTCGGCGACCGCGTCCTGCACGGGTACACCTGGCTGATCATCCTCTGGCTCTCGTCACCCATCGCGGTGATGATCGTGTTCGGCTTCAACGACAAGAAGTCCAAGTCGAACACGTCCTGGCAGGGGTTCACGCTCAAGTGGTACCAGCAGCTGTTCGCGATCGACGGGCTGACCGAGGCGCTGATCAACTCGATCGCCATCGCCGTGGTCAGCACGATCCTGGCGACGACGCTGGGCACGCTGCTGGGCCTGGCCGTGGGCCGCTACCGGTTCCGCGGCAAGGGCCTGACCAACTTCCTGATCTTCGCGGCCATCTCCACGCCGGAACTGGTGATGGGCGCCTCGCTGTTGTCGCTGTTCGTGTCGGCGAACGCGCCGCGCGGGCACATCACGATCATCATCGCGCACACGCTGTTCTCGCTGGCGTTCGTGGTGGTGACCGTGCGGGCCAGGGTGGTCGTGCTCGATCCCTCCCTCGAGGAGGCGGCGCGCGATCTCGGGGCCGGGACGTGGGAGACGTTCCGGCTGGTCACGCTGCCGTCGATCATGCCCGGCGTGGCGGCGGGGGCGATGCTGGCGTTCGCGCTGTCGATCGACGACTACGTGGTGACCAGCTTCGTGAACGGATCCACTCAGACCTTCCCGCTGTGGATCATCGGGTCGGTCAAGGTGGGCATTCCCGCGCAGGTCAACGTGATGGGCACGCTCATCTTCGCGCTGGGCGCGCTGGTCGCCATCGCCAACTCGGTGTCCTCCAGACGCCGGGCCGCCAGATAAATCATCAGAAGCCCCCTTCCCCGCCGGGGAGGGGGCTTTCGGCTACCGCACGAGAGAGGTGAGACCGGAACAAACCGGGGGGAACCCGTATAAATCACGATTCATGTAAGGGAAGTGGAATTTGTGGATCCGCTGAAGGCGCTCGCGGACGCGGAGCGCAAGCCGTACTGGCTGGACGAGGATCCTTTCGAGCCGGAGCCGCTGCCGCGGATCTTCGGCCATACCCAGGCCGATCTCGCCATCGTGGGCGGCGGCTTCTCCGGACTGTGGACGGCCCTGCTGGCCAAGGAGCGTGATCCCGGGCGGGACGTGGTGCTGCTGGAAGGGCAGCGGGTGGGCTGGGCGGCCACCGGGCGCAACGGCGGGTTCTGCCACGCCAGCCTGACGCACGGGCTCGCCAACGGGCTCGAACGCTGGCCGTACGAGATCGCGGACCTGCACCGGCTCGGGGTGGAGAACTTCAACGCCATCGAGGAGACCATCGCCCGCTACGGCATCGACTGCTCCTTCGAGCGCACCGGCGAGCTGAACGTGGCCACCGAGGAGTGGCAGCTGGACGAGATGAGCGAGGTGCACACGATCGGGCGCGAACTCGGCGCGGACATCGAGTATCTGGACCGCGACCAGGTCAGGGCCGAGGTGAACTCGCCGACCTACATCGCGGGGGTGTGGGAGCGCGGCGACTGCGCCATGATCGACCCGGCCCGGCTGGCCTGGGGGCTGCGCCTGGCCTGCCTCCGGCTCGGGGTACGGATCTACGAGCACTCCCCGATCAAGCACATCGTCAAGGACGGCGCCGCCCTCCGGCTGACCGCCCCTTACGGGACGGTCCGGGCCAACCGGGTCGCGCTCGGCACCGGCGCGTTCTCGCCGCTGCTGCGCCGCCTGCGGCACTACCTGGCCCCCGTGTACGACTACGCCCTGATGACCGAACCCCTCACCGCGGAGCAACTCGCCTCGATCGGCTGGAAGAACCGGCAGGGCATGGGCGACTCGGCCAACCAGTTCCACTACTACCGGCTCACCGACGACAACAGCATCCTGTGGGGCGGCTACGACGCGATCTACTACAACGGCGGCCGCGTCAAGATCGGCTACGACCAGCGGGACGCCACCTTCCTGACCCTGGCCGAGCACTTCTACGAGACGTTCCCGCAACTGGAGGACGTGCGCTTCTCCCACAAATGGGGTGGATTAATCGACACCTGCAGCCGCTTCAGCGCCTTCTACGGCACCGGGTACGGCTCCCGCCTGGCCTACGCGGTCGGCTACACCGGCCTCGGCGTGGCCGCCACCCGGTTCGGCGCCAACGTCATGCTGGACCTGCTGGACGGCCTCGACACCGAACGCACCCGCCTGCGCATGGTCCGGGAGAAGCCCGTCCCGTTCCCGCCGGAACCCATTCGCTCCGGCGTCATCCAGCTCACCCGCTGGTCACTGGCCCGCGCCGACGCCAACGGCGGCCGCCGCAACCTGTGGCTGCGCACCCTCGACCGCTTCGGCCTCGGATTCGACTCCTAGCGAGCAGACTGCAGGGCATGAGAGTTGAGTTCACCAGCATCCCCTTGGCCGGCGAGCTGCGGGTCCCTGACGGCCGGGGCCCGCACCCCGCCCTCGTCTTCACCGGCCCGTTCACCGGCGTGAAAGAGCAGGTCACCGGCCTGTACGCGGAACGCCTGACCGAACGCGGCTACGTCACCCTGGCCTTCGATCACCGCAACTTCGGCGAGTCCGGCGGGCAGCCGCGCCGCCACGAGGACCCGCAGGGCAAGCTGGCGGACCTGCGGGCGGCCGTCGGCTACCTGCGCACCCGCCCCGAGGTGGACGCCGACCGGATCGGCGCGGTCGGCATCTGCCTGGGCGGCGGTTACGCGTTGCGGTTCGCGGCGTTCGATCCCCGGGTGAAGGTGTTCGTGGGGATCGCGGGGGCGTACAACTCGCCCTACATGATGCGCGAGGGCATGGGCCCGGACGGGTACCAGGGCGCGCTGGCGAGCTTCGGCGAGGTGCTGGAACGCCAGGATCAGGGTGGGCCGGTGGCGTACCTGCCTGCCGTGGGCGAGGGCGGCGCGATGCCGGGGGAGGAGCCCTTCGCCTACTACGGCACCGAGCGGGGCGCGGCCGAACACTGGCGCGACGAGGTGACCCGGGCGTCGGTCCTTGAACTGATCACCATGGACAACCTGATGGGCGCCGACTTCCTGTCGCCCAAGCCGGGGCTGCTCGTGCACGGCGTCGTGGACGCCTACTGCTCGCCGGAGGGCGCGCACGCCGTGCACGCCCGGCTGGACGAGCCCAAGAAGCTGGTCTGGCTGGACGCGCGGCTGCACATCGACCTGTACGACACCGAGCCCTACGTGACCCAGGCGGTGGAGGCGACGGCGGAGTTCCTCAGCGCGTACCTGGCAGCGCCAGCCAGCGCAGCGGGTTCTCCTGGGTGATCAGCCGGATGGTGGCCGCGTCCACGCCCGACCTGACCAGGGCGGGCAGCACCCGGTCGAAGAGCCGCGCGTAGCCGTCGCCGCCGTAGCCCGCCACGTCGCCCTGGCGGGCCACGCCGCTGCTCAGCAGGACCCGGGTGGCGTGCCCGGCTTCGAGCAGGGCCAGCACGTCCTCGGCGCCGGTGACGCTCACGTACGAGCCGGACTCGGCGATCTTGCGCTGCACCAGGTGGTCGGCCGCCCGCACGCTCACCCGGCCCGCGGGCACGCCGCTGGTCAGCAGCACCTCCAGCAGGCCGAGGCAGTCGGCGGCCACCGGCAGGTCGGTCCGGAGCGAGGCGCGGGCCACCGCGACGGCGGCGCGCTCCTCGGCCGGGGACGGGGTCTCCTGCCAGGCCGAGGTGACGATCAGGCCAGGACGGGCGCTGGTGCCGTCCAGGCCGACGCCGATCTCGCGAAGCAGGTCGCCGGTGAGGTCGTCGACCCCGTTGCGGCGGATCAGGTCACCGGCGAACGGCTCGGCCGCGAACCCGGTGGACGCGACCACGGCCACCCGGCTGCCGGCCGACAGGCGGGCCAGCGCCGCGGTGTCCCTGGCCGAGCCCAGGGCACTGTGCTCGACGACCAGGTTGAGCGCGTGGTCACGGCCGAGGCGCTTGAGCTCGCCGGTGACGTACGCCTCCTCGTCGAGCCAGCGCCGGGGGTCGGAGTCCACGCCGATGCCCCAGCGGGTGTCCGTACGCAGATGTTCGTGCGGCAGGATCGGCCCGTCGAAGACGGAGGCCGGGAGGGTGCCGGTCACCGTCTGAATACGCACGTCGTTGAAGGACATGTGTGGACATTAACGAATGTTTTCCGCATAGGGGGCGTGCGCTGGAATTTCTTTACTAGTTGTCTGCGGTTTATGTCCGACACCGGCGATCATGATGAGCAGGACGATCTCCAGCACCACCAGCAGCCGTTCCAGCAGGCCGTAGAACTCGGGTCCGCCGATCAGCTCGGCCAGGGGTGAACCGGGGTGGCTGAGCAGGAAGAACGCCAGCACGGCCACGCTCGTCAGGGCCAGCGCCCGGACCACCGGCAGCGGCGTCCTGGACTGGCGGGCCAGGATCCAGCCCGCGCCGGGGATGGCGGTGAACACCAGCGCGGTGGACCAGCGGTGGATCTCGCCGGACAACGATTCCACCACCGGCGCCGGATCGGTGGGGAAGATCGCCGACAGCACCAGGCCCGCGGAGGCCATGACCAGCAGCACCCGCGCCGCCGCGCTCCGGACCGGGTCCACCTCGGCCAGCTGGTAGGCCGCCGCGCACGCGCCCGCCGCCAGCGCCAGCATGCCGAGCAGGAACAGCGCGCCGGTGGCGTCGCCCAGCGCGTAGTCGCTGAGCAGGCCCTGCAGCGGGTCGACCACGCCGGGGTAGAACAGGTGCAGCGCGCCCATCACGACCAGCGCGACGCTCGGCCCGGCCACCGCGAGCTTTCTCATCGAGACGACACCTCCAGATATATCTGCTCGAACCGCGCCAGGGACCGCTCATGATCGTGTCGCGCGGCCAGCGTGAGGCTGGCCCGGCTCATCGTGGCGCGGAGCTCGGCGTCGGACAGGATGGTCACCAGGTGCTTGGCCAGCTCCCGCACCTCGCCCGGCGGGTAGAGGAAGCCGTTGCCGTCGATCAGGTGGGGCAGCGCCATGGCGTCGGCGGCCACCACCGGCAGCCCGGTGGCCATCGCCTCCAGGGTGGCGATGCTCTGCAGCTCGGCCACGCCCGGCATGGCGAACACGTCGGCCACCGAGTAGACCTCCTGCAGGTCGGCGTCGGGCACGAAGCCCAGGAACCGGACCCGTTCCCCCACCCCGATCCGGGCGGCCAGCCGTTCCAGGCTCTCCCGCCGGTTCCCGCTGCCGACCAGCACGATCTGCGCGTCCACGTGGTTCATGACCTGGGGGAGGGCCCTGACCAGCTCCTCCAGGCGCTTCTCCTCGTCCAGCCGCCCGACGAACAGGATCGTCGGCCGGTCGGGCACGCCGAACCGCTGCCGGGCCCACGCGCGCGGCTGCGGCCGGAACCGGCGCAGGTCGATGCCGCACGAGACCGGCTCCACCTCGCGGCCGAAGCCCTTGCCGGTCAGCAGCCCGGCCGCGATCGGGGTCGGGGTGGTGACATGGTCGGCCTTGGCGAACACCCGGCTGAAGTCCCGCCAGGCCAGCGCGCCCACCCGAGCCCGGAGCCCGGACGGGATGTGCGCGAACTGGAAGAGGTTGTCCGGCATGAAGTGGTTGGTCGCCACCACCGGGACGCCGCCTCGCCTAGCCGCCCCGACCGCCGCCCGGCCGACCACGAAGTGCCCCTGGGTGTGCACGACGTCCGGGCCGATCCGCTCGATCAGCCGGTCCACCGTCCGGCCGAGCCCGGCGGGCACGGTCACCCGCATGGTCGGGTGCACCAGCAGCCGGGCCGAGCGCAGCCGGTGCAGCACCACGCCGTCCTCGCGGTCCAGCCTCGGCTTGCCGTCGTCGGAGGCGCAGACCACGTGCACGTCCACGCCCCGGGCGGCCAGGCCGGTGGCCAGGCGGTGGGTGAAATACGCGGCGCCGTTCACGTCCGGCGGGTAGGTGTCGGTGGCGATCAGCACGCGCTGGGGCCGTACGGCGACGGGGGCGGCTTCGGGGGCGGTGGCGGTCATGTGGGGGGCTCCGATCAGCGGGTGAGGGGGGTCGTGCGGGCCAGCGCGACGGTTCCCGCCGCCGCCACCAGGGCCGCCGCGGTCGCGGCCAGGCCGTTGGCGGGCAGGGGTTCGCCGAGGAGAAGGGCGCCGAAGGTGACGGCGGTGAGCGGGTCGGTGACCTGGAGCGCGGCGAAGGCGACCGCGAAATGCCCGATCGCGTACGCGCGCTGCAGCAGCATCAGGGCGGCGAGCGCGGGTAACGGGATGGCCGCGATCAGCCAGACATCCCAGCTCGTGCCTTCGACCAGGACGCGCATGAGGGTGGCGGTCGCGCCGTACATGACCCCGGCCGCGATGGCCAGCAGGGCCGTTCTGGGCGCCGGGCTCACCCGGGGCGCCACCCCCCAGCAGAGCAGCGCCGCGAGCGTGGCGCCGGTCAGCATCGCCAGCCCGTCCGCGCCGGTCAGATGGGGCGGTTCGGTGGCCGCCGGGACCATCAGCACCAGGGCGATCAGGCCGATGCTCACCGCGCACGCGGCGGCCAGCTCGGCCCTCGCCGGCCGCCTGCCGTGCAGTCCCGCCGCGATCGGCAGCGCGAACAGCAGGCTGGCCACCCCCATCGGCTGCACCACGGTCAGCGGGCCGAGGCTCAGCGCGAAGATGTGCAGCCCCGCGCCGACCGTGATGGACGCCCCGCCGAGCAGCCAGCGGGGTCGCCGCAGCAGCACGCGCAGGCTGAACTCCCCGCGCGAGGCGGCCTCGAACTGCTGTAACGCCGCTCCGAGCGCGAAGAACAGCGAGCCGATCAGCGCCACCGCCGCCGCGAGCACAGTCATGCGTTTCCCCTCTCATCCGCATGAAGACATGGCCCGATGGCGGGAACGTCTCACTCGGGCATCCAGGTAGGAAACGTGAGATTTCCGGTGTCTCGCACCTGGCAATTGCAGCCTGGTCGACCGGACGGTACGGAACCATCCGGGATCACCCCTGACTTCGGTGGGGGATCCCTGACGTGCCCCTAGGGGATGAAACGTGCACGGATCGCCGCACCTCGGGGGTGCGGGTGGGGTTGCTTTCTTGACCGGTTCCTGGCTCGGAGTCAACGATGCGACCGGCTGTCACGACTTCAAGGGGACTTGTCATGATCCGTCGTGGATGGACGCTGTTCATCGTTCTGCTGGCCGCGGTGCTGGTGTGGCCGCAGGCCGGGTACGCCTTGCCGGATCCGACCAGTCCGGTCACCGGGAACGGGACCTGGTTCGACGCGCTCGGCTCGCCGTACGGAGGGTGCGGGCTGCCGCAGGGGCAGCTGGACTCGCAGCATTTCGTGGCGCTGAACGTGTACAACACGCCAGCGGACTACTCGTTCTATCCGCGGCCGCTGACCGGGGCCAACCTGGCGAAGGCCGGGATGTGGAACAACGGGCTCAACTGCGGGCGGTGGGTGCAGGTGTCGGTGGCCGACTACTGCACGGGCGTCAATGACGGCGCGCCCAATCAGGCGTTCTGCCGGAACGGGTCGTGGGTGGCGGACGCGTACAACGGGGCCACGCTGACCATGCTGGTGGCCGATAGTTGCGGGGATTCCAATGGGTGGTGCCGGGATGATCCGTACCATCTGGATCTGGCGAAGGCGTCGCTGAACGCGTTCGTGAAGAATGGCGCGCCGGTGGGGGACATGTATCCCAATCATTGGAACAACCGGCGGTTGACGTGGCAGTTCGTGCCCGCGCCCAATTACACCGGGGATATCAAGATCGGGTTTATGCAGGGGGCACAGGTGTGGTGGCCCGCGATCGCGGTGTCGCATCTGGCCAATGGCATTCACGGGGTGGAGTACTTCGCGAACGGGGCCTGGCAGACCGCGCAGATGAACAGCGACATGGGGCAGTCGTATGTGATCGGCGGGACCACGAGCGGCGGGTCGCAATTCCAGATCCGGGTGCGGGACGCGGCCAACAACCTGATCAACAATGGGCGGATCTACAGCTTCGGCCTGCCGGCGTCCTGCTCGCCCTGCGGCCAGCCTTATACAGCAGCCACATACACGACGAACGGCCCCTCGCCCTCTCCCTCGCCTTCGCCTAGCCCGTCTCCCTCGCCGTCTCCTTCGCCTTCGCCGTCTCCCAGTCCGTCGCCCTCTCCCTCGCCGTCGGGCCGGTGCACGGTGACCTATCAGGTGACCGACTCCTGGAACGGCGCCTTCAACGCGAGTGTCAGCGTGCGGAACACCGGCGCGGCCTGGAACAACTGGTCGATCACCTGGACGGCTCCGCCCGGGGTGACGCTCGGCAGCGCCTGGAGCGCCGTCATCACCCCCAGCGGCAGCACCTGGACGATCAGGGGCCCCGCCTGGGCGCCCAACCTGGCCGCGGGCGCGACCGCCACCTTCGGATTCCAGGGCAACGGACCCTCGACGCCGGGACCGTCCGCCATCAGATGCGGCTGACCGGTCAGGTCATCGTCTTGCCGCCGTTGACGGCGAGGCGCTGGCCGGTCACGTACCGGGAGTCCGAGGACGCCAGGAAGGCGACCACGTCGGCCACGTCCGCGGGCTCCCCCATGTGCGTGAGCGCGGTTCCCTTGAGGTAGTCGGCGAACTCCGCGTCGGTGGCCCCCGCGTGCCGCTCCACCGGAATCCAGCCGGGCTCGACCGTGTTGACCGTGATCCCGTACGGGCCGAGCTCTCTGGCCCACGTACGAGTCAGCCCATGCATGGCGGCCTTCGCAGACACATATGCCGACATTTCGCGATTACCGAGGTCGACGACCTCGCTGCCCACGTTGATGATCCGCCCGGTCCCCGCCGCCCGCATGTCCGGCAACACGGCCTGCAGGATCAGCAGCGGCGCCTTGACGAAGAACCGCAGCTGGTTCAGATGGTCGTCCCACGTCACCTGGTCGACCGGGATCAGCGGCTGCGGCCCGGTGGCGTTGTTTACCACCACCGCGATCGGCCCCAGCTCCGCCAGCGCCGCCCGCACCTGCTCCTCGTCGGTCACGTCGAACCGCGCCAGCGCGACCGAGTGCCCGCGCGCCTTGATGCGCTCGGCCACCCCGGTGGCCCCGGCGGTGTCGTGCGCGTAGTTGAGCGCCACGTGCCAGCCGTCCGCCGCGAGCCGGTCGGCGATGAAGGCGCCAAGGCCACGCGAAGCACCGGTGACGAGCGCGGTGCCGAGGGAGTTTCCGGTCATGACGGTCCTTTCCAGAGCCGCCAATGATCGTACGACATGTCAGCACAACGCCCCAGAACAGCAGAAAAGGCCCGGCAGGGCGATCAAGGAGATCGCCCTGCCGGGCCAGGGACGATCAGCTGCCCTGACGGCGTGGTGGCATCGTGTCCCGCGAACCGGGCTCGCGGCCGTGGTCACGGTTGCCGATGCCTGGCTTGCTGTTCGGCTGGCCGGGCATCTCATCCGGCCGGCGCTGGTGCGGCTGAGGGTTGTTCTCCCCAGGGCGAATGTCCCGGTCGCTGCCGGGCTGACGTGGGTTCTTCTTCTTAGCATTCATGCCAAAAGGATTTCCGCCCGACAAAGCAGACAAACGTGTTCAGACTGACATGAAGTACCCCGAGCGCGACTTTGACCTTAAGCCGGATTTTCAGCGTGCAAACGGCTCAAAACCCTACGAAACGCCCAAACTGAACCCACGAAGGCCAGTCCGGTGATCAGCGCGACCACCAGCGCGCGGGTCAGCGGGTATTCGGCGATCGACTGGTGCACCAGCAGCCAGATGCTCACCGTCGAGTTGGCCAGCAGCACGAACGCCCAGAGCAGGGTGATCCGGGCGAAGAACCGGCGCATGCGCGAGTGCCTGAGCACGAACGAGGGCAGGTGAACGTAGTCGAGCGTGAGCCGCTGCACCAGCGGGCGGCGCAGCCGGACCGAGGCGATGAAGATCATGCTGATGAAGATCGTGCCGATCTCGGGCTGGATGAAGTAGACAACGTGGTCGTTGGTCCACAGGCCGAGCAGCGTCCGGAAAGTCATCGCGATCGTGGCCAGGATCATCGTGCCCGGCACCGGCAAGCGCCGGATCACCCGCCATCCCACGCTGCCGTAGCACCAGCCCGCCGCCAAGATCACCGCCACGGTGAAACCGAGGAAATAGAGTCCGGCGTAGAAGACGGCGAGCGGTGCGACGACGCCCTCCAGAATCCTCGGCACCGCTTGTTTGATCATTGCGGTGGCGCGAGGCAAGGCGAATGGAGGGTGAGACATGGAGCTCCTCAACAAGCGACGGCGAACCGACGCTAAAGGTTTCTTCACCTGCCCGGAGCAGGTATTGAAAAAACCTTTGGGCAGACCATGGCTGGTGATTGACATCCTCCCGAGCGTGAACGCCCGGGATTCCCCACGTCGCCGTGGGGTCCTTACTGCTTCTGCCACGCCGCGTGAGCGTCGTAGGTTGCGGGCGGTGCCAGGGTCGGAATTGCCTCACCTGGTCTTACCCACTCTCCACAGTCGTTTTGGGTGTCCGCCAGCCCGGCGGCCACCGTGTCCACATTCATCCCCGCCCTGATGGACGGGGCCTTCTGCGGCTTCTCGGTAAAGGTACCGGACCCTTAGGGGAGCACACGCCTATCCCTTAGGGGACAAGCCTGAGGTAACAGGGTTCTTACCTCCGGGTTCACCCCAGGCTGGCGGTGGCCAGCTTCGCGCTGAAGCCCACGAAAAGCGCGCCCACCACGGACGTGAGGCCCGCTGACAAGGCACGACGGCGCTGGAACTGGGTGGCCAGGAAAGTGCCACTAAAGATCAGCGCGGACAGGTAGAGAACGCTGAAGATTTGAATGATCACGCCGAGAATCAGGAACGAGAGCGCGGGCGCGCCATAACTGCGATCGACGAACTGGACGAAGAACGAGACGAAAAACAAGATCGCCTTGGGATTCAGCACGCTGATCACCAAAGCTTTCCTGAATGGATGCCCCGCGGCCATCGCAGGGGCCTCCTGTGCTTCCGCGGTGCCGCGCCTGGACCGCCAGGCCGACCGGAGCATGGTGAACCCGATCCAGGCCAGGTAGCCCGCGCCCGCGTACTTGACGATCGCGAACAGCACCGCGTTCCGCAGCAGCGAGGCCACCCCCGCCGCCGTCGCCACCATCAGCACGGTGTCGCCGACGAACACCCCGGCTGCCGCCCGGTAGCCCACCCGCACGCCGCGCTGCGCGGCCGTGGAGAGCACGTAGAGCGAGTTCGGCCCCGGCAGCAGGATGATCAGAAACGCGCCGATGACGTAGGTCCAGATGTCGGTGATCCCGAAGAACATGTCACTCCCTGAGCTGCCGGAGATAACACGGTATCGCCTGATCTGGTAGATCACTCAGGAGACATTTACCTCTAATTCCTATGGGCTGCTCGCCCTCGCCTTGGCCGCCCTGCTGTTCAGCGGCTTCACCGTCGAATAGGGCCAATGAGACCGGCCACCTCCTGGTTGGTGGCCGGTCTCACGTTCACGGGCGGGCAAGGCGGTAGAAGCGCCAGAACGGGGAGTCGATCGGGAGTTCCTCGTAGCTGAGCCCGGCGGCCTTCGCCCAGCGGGCCACGGTCGGGGCGCGCAGCGCGGTGCCCGAGGCCTCCGCCGGGGACTCGGCCATCGTGGCCGGCAGGCAGTGCAGCACGCTGCAGGCGTAGTGGAAACGCTCCACCGGGTCGGCCGGGGCCGCGTACTCGTGCGCCACCTTCTCGTCGGCGATCAGGATCGAACCGCCGTTGGTGAGCTGGTTCCGCGCGGCCCGCAGCACCTCGCCCGGGTCGGCCATGTCGTGCAGGGCCTCGAAGACGGTGATCAGGTCGAACGCGCCGACGGCCACCCGCGCGTCCCCCTGCTCGAACGTCACCCGGTCGGCCACCCCCGCCGCCGCGGCGGCCAGCTGGGCCTCCTCGACCGAGGTCTTGTCCAGGTCCACGCCGTGCACCTGGACTCGGGGGTAGGCCCGGGCCAGCGTGATCGAGCTCGCGCCCAGACCGCAGCCCAGGTCCAGCACCCGCGCGCCCGGTTCGGCCTGCAGCCGCCGGTGCAGGTCGGGCACGGACGGGATCCAGGTCTGGGTGTACTCGTTGAGGTACATCGGGCGGTTGACGGAGGCGATCCCATGGCGGACGTCCCGGCCATACGCCTCGTACGGGATGCCCTCGCCGGTCCGGAACACCCGCAGCAACTCGGGCAGCACGCTCGCCATCCCGGCGAACAGCTTCGCGACGGGCGCCACGTGGTAGGGGCTCTCGGCGTCCAGCAACACCTCGGCGTGCGCGGGCGACAGGCTGAACCTGCCGTCCTCGTAGTCCAGGTAGCCGGCGGCGGCCTGCTGCTCCAGCCACTCCTTGGCGTACCGGGGGGCGATGCCGGGCAGGCCCTCCGCGGCGCTGACAGAGCCGGTGGCGGCGAGCGCGCGGTACAGGCCGAGTTCGAGGCCGAGATGCACGGTCAGCACCTCGGCGGCGGTGGTCACGTCGCCGATCATCCGCTCGGCGAGAAGGTCACGAGAATCAGTCATGAGGCTGACTGTGCCCGCCGCCACTTGCACGACGAGTACGGCTCGCGTACACGCAAAAGTACGTAGACCCCCGCCGGGTGACGGGGGATCGTGACGGCGTGGAATTCCGCGTTCTGGGGCCGGTAGAGGCCTGGTTGCACGGGCGTCAGGTGTGCGCGCCCGCGGGGAGACAGCGAGCGCTGCTGGCGGCGCTCGTGCTGCGCCGTGGCCTGGTGGTCCCGGTGGACATGCTGGTGGACGAGGTGTTCGGCGAGGACCCGCCGCGCAGCGCGCGCAACGCGCTGCAGACCTACGTCACCCGGCTGCGGCAGGCGCTCGGCCCGCTCGGCGGGGCGATCGTCACCCGCGCGCCCGGCTACGTGCTGGAGGCGCCCGCCGAGGCGGTGGACGCGGAACGTTTCACCCAGCTCCTCGACCAGGCCCGCCAGTCGCCGCAGGCGCTCACCCTGCTGGACCAGGCGCTCGCGCTCTGGCGCGGCCCGATGGCCGCCGAGCTCGGCCCGGACGCCGTCCGCCTCACGGAACTGCGCCTGGCCGCCCGCGAGGACCGGGCCGCCGCGCTGCTGGCGCTGGGCCGGGCCACTGAGGCGGCGGCCGAACTGGAGGGCCTGGCCGCCGCCGAGCCGTGGCGGGAGCGCACGGTCGCCCTGCTGATGAACGCGCTGGCCGAGTCCGGCCGGGTGCCCGCCGCGCTGGCCGCCTTCGCCCGGCACCGCGACAACCTGCGCGAGGAACTGGGCCTGGACCCGTCGGCGACGCTCAGGAACCTGCACCAGCGGCTGCTGCGCGGCGAGGCTCGGCCCGTGCCGGTGGCGCCCAAGCCGTCGCCCGGCCTGATCGGGCGGGAGCGGGAGATCGCGCTGGTCGCGAACGCGCTCGCGCAGCGCCCGCTGGTGACCCTGGTCGGGCCCGGCGGGGTCGGCAAGACCCGGCTGGCCCAGCAGGCGGGGGAGCGCCTGACCTGGGTGGATCTGGCGCCGCTGCGCGAGCCGGAGACCGTCGTCCCGGCCCTCGCCGAGGCGGCGGGCGTGCGCGCCGAGCCGGGCGTGGAGCCGCTGGGCGCGCTGCGGGAGTGGGCCCGCCGCGCGGACGGGCTGCTCGTGCTGGACAACTGCGAGCACCTGCTGCCCGCCGTCGCCGCCGCCGTGACCGCGCTGCTGGCGGCCGGCACCCGGCTGCGCGTGCTGGCCACCAGCCGGGAGTCGCTCGGCGTGCCCGGCGAGCTGGTCGTGGACGTGCAACCCCTCACCGTGCCCAGCGCGATCGAGCTGTTCATCGCCCGGGTGCCCGTCTCCGGCTTCACCCCCGACGGGGCGCTGCTGGGCTCGATCGCCAGGATCTGCGCCGCCCTGGACGGGCTGCCGCTGGCCGTCGAACTGGCCGCCGCCAGGATCGGCTCGCTCACCGTGGACGACCTGGCCGAACGCCTCGGCGCGCGGTTCCCGCTGCTGCGCAGGACCGGCGCGGGGCGCCACCACGCGCTGGAGGACGTCGTCGACTGGTCCTTCGACATGCTCACCGAGGACGAGCAGCGGCTGTTCCTGCGGCTGTCGGTGTTCGCCGCCTCCTTCGACATCAGCACCGCCGAGGCGGTCGTCGCCGACGACGACCTGCCCGCCGAGCGGGTCGCCGACCTGATGGCCCGGCTGGCCGACCGGTCGATGATCACCCGCCCCGGTTCGGCCGGGATCGGGTGTTACCGGCTGCTGGAGACGCTCCGGGTGTACGCGGCCTCCCGGCTGCCCGACGCGGACCGGTTCCGCCGCCGCCACGCCGAGGTGCTCGCCGGCTTCACCGAGCAAGCCGACCGGGGGCTGTTCGGCCCCGACGAGGTGGCCTGGACGCACCGGCTCGACAGCCGCCTCGACGACATCCGCGCCGCCTGGGCCTGGTCCAGGGACGCCGACCCCCGGCTCATGATCCGGCTGATCACGCCGCTGTTCCGGTTCGCCTACTGGCGGCTGCGCGGCGATCTGCTCCGGCTGGCCGCGCCGGGGGCGAAGGCCGGTTCCGGTGAGTGCCTGGCCGCCACCGCGTGGGAGGCCTCCATGGCGGGCCGCCTCGACGAGGCGCTGAAGCTGGCCGCGCGGGCGGTGGAGCTGGACCCGGACTCCCCGGTGGTGACCGAGATCTTCGGGGACGTCGCCATGTTCAACGGCACGCTGGACGACGCGGTCGCCGCCTTCCAGCGGGCCCAGGAGAGCAACGAGGAACCCGCGGCGCAGGCGATCAGCCTCGGCAACCAGGCGCTGGCCTACTCCTACGGCGGCGACGACGCCGAGGCCGCCGCCCACGCCGACAAGGCGCTGGCGCTCGCGCTCGACTCCGGCAACCCGACCGCGATCTGCTTCACCCGCTACGCCCGCGCCGAGGCCCTCGCCGACCTCGACCCGGAGACCGCGCTTGAGCTCTTCGAGGCCGCCCGGGTGACCGCCGACGAGATCGGCAACCGCCTGGTCTCCGGCGTCGTCCGCACCGCGAGCGTGGCCCTGCGCGGCAGGTACGGCCCCGCCGAGCCCGCTCTGCGCCTCTTCCACGAGGTGATCACCCACTGGGTCGCCACCGAGAGCAGGTCACTGCTGGTCACCGCGCTGCGCAACCTGGTGCTGCTGCTCGCCAGAACCGCGCGCGACCAGGCCGCCGTGGAGCTGGCCGCCACGCTGGCGGCCACCACCCCGGTCGCCTCGTACGGCATCGAGGCCCGCCGGCTGCACACCGCCCTCACGGCGGCGCGGCACCGGCTGGGCCCCGAGGCGTACGCGGACGCGTGGGCGCGGGGCGCTCGGCGTTCGTTCGAGGAGACCGCGTTGCGTGCGTTGGAATTGATCCCCGCTTAACCGACGTCGCGGCGGCGGAAGCCGTACAGACCGGCCAGGATCAGGAGCAGCGCGAGGGCGCTGAGGGTGAGCACGGGGGTCGCGCTCAGCGTGCCGCCGGGCAGGTGCGGCGTGTGGGTGAACGGGGAGACGTCCAGCACGATCTGGTCGAGCTGGAGGACCGCGCCGATCTGGCCGAGCAGCAGGAAGGCGCCGAGCGCTCCCCAGGCCAGGGCGGACAGCCGGGGCAGCAGTCCGAACAGGGCCACCGTCAGGCCGGTCAGCACGGCCACGGCCGGCAGCTGCACCAGGGCGGCGCCGATCACGCGCGGCATCTGGCCGCCGACGTCGTTCATGCTGGCGCCGTAGCTGATTCCCAGCGTGACGCCGAGCGCCAGCAGCGCGACCGCGGGCCCGATGACCGCGAACACCACGTGGCTGAGCGCCCACGGCACCCGCCCGGTCGAGGTGGCCAGCACCGGTTCCGCCCGCAGCGCGGTCTCCTCGGCGCGCATCCGCAGCGCCGCCTGGATGCCGTACGCGGAGACGGCGATGGCCAGGATGCCGAGCAGCCCGGAGACGAACGCGTCGGCCAGCGAGGCGGTGCCGCCGAGCCTGGTCATGATGTCGGCGATATCGGGGTTGTCGGCGAAGGCGTCCATGGCCGCCGACGCGGTGCCGCCGAGCGCGAGCCCGGCCACCCCCATGCCGACGCTCCAGCCGATCAGCAGCCCCCGCTGCAACCGCCAGGCCAGCGCGAACGGGCTGGCCAGCGTGGTCGACGTGGCGGGTCCGAGCCGGGCCGGGAGCACCCCAGCGCCGACGTCCCGCCCGACCGAGATCCGGTACGCGGCTCCGGCGAGGACCACGAACAACGCCAGTGGGAGCAGCAACACCCACCACTTGTCGGCGGCGAACGGCTCGGTCTGCTGTCCCCAGGCCAGCGGCGACAGCCACGACACCCACGAATCCGCCGGGTCCCCGGCCGCCCGGATCAGGAAGGCCACGCCGAGCACGGTGATCGCCAGGCCGCGCGCCGGGCCCGCGTTCTCGGTGAGCTGCGCGGTCAGCGCGCCAACTCCGGCGAACACGATGCCCACGACGGCCATCGAAAGCCCGAGCAGCAACGACCCGCCGGCCGCCAGACCGGACGAGGTCAGCGTGAGCGTGATCAGCAGGGCCAGCAGCAGGTTGGCGGCGGCGGTCACGATCAGCGCGGCCGACAGCGCGGCGTGGCGGCCGATCACGGTGGCGGCGATGAGCTCGCGGCGGCCCGCGTCCTCCTCGGTCCTGGTGTGCCGGATCACGGTGAGCAGGCTGATGAGGGCGAGAATCGCGTACACGGTGCCGACTCGCTGCGCGGTGAGTGCCCCGATCGAGTTGCCGAAGAGGGGGCCGAGCAGGGATTCGAAGGAGGGGGTGGCGGCGGTGGTGAGCGCGTACTGCTCGCGGGCCGCGTCGGTGGGGAAGAGCTCGGCGTAGCTGGCCGCGTAGCTGGCCGGGAGGGCGGTCAGGATGATCAGCCAGAGGGGGATGATGACCCGGTCCCGGCGCAGGATGAGCCGGATCAGGTGCCAGGTGCCGGTCATCACCGCGCCGCCACTTCGTAGTGCCGCTTGAACAGCTCCTCCAGGGTCGGCGGCTGGCTGACCAGGCCGCGCACCCCGGCGTGCGAGAGGTGCTTGAGCACGGCGTCGAGATGGTCGGCGTCGACCTGGAAGCGCACCCGGGTGCCGTCCACGTGCAGGTCGTGCACGTCCGGCAGGTCGGTGATCGGGGTGGCCAGCTCGGCGGTGATCGAGGTGCGGCTGAGGTGGCGCAGCTCGGCGAGCGTGCCCGTCTCGACGGTCTGGCCGCTCCTGATGATGCTGACCCGGTCGCACAGCAGCTCGACCTCGGCCAGGATGTGGCTGGACAGCAGCACGGTGCGGCCGCGCCGCTTCTCCTCCTGGATGCACTCCCGGAAGACCTCCTCCATCAGCGGGTCCAGACCCGAGGTGGGTTCGTCCAGGATGAGCAGCTCCACGTCGGAGGCGAGGGCGGCGACCAGGCCGACCTTCTGCCGGTTGCCCTTGGAGTAGGCCCGGCCCTTCTTGCGCGGGTCCAGGTCGAAGCGCTCCAGCAGCTCCGCGCGGCGCGTCTTGTTGAGGCCGCCGCGCAGGCGGCCGAGCAGGTCGATGACCTCGCCGCCGGACAGGTTCGGCCAGAGCGTGACATCGCCCGGCACGTAGGCCAGCCGCCGGTGCAGCGCGGTGGCGTCGTTCCAGGGGTCTCCCCCGAGCAGCCGCGCGGAGCCGGCGTCGGCTTTGAGGAGTCCGAGAAGCACGCGGATCGTGGTGGATTTACCTGATCCGTTCGGGCCCAGAAAGCCGTGCACCTCCCCGGTCCCGACCGTCAGGTCCAGCCCGTTCAGCGCGTGTGTCCTGCCGAAACTCTTGTGGAGGCCGGACACCATGATGGCGTTTTCCATGATTCAGAAGCTACACTGTATTCACGAATTTGTGAAAGATGTAGAGCTTTTGAATCCCGTATGGTTTGCGTAGGGAGGCGTATGAGAGACGAAGACGCGGCCCGCCAGTCGGCGGAGCGCATGGCCATGATGTTGACCGACTGGGGCTTTCCCCGGATGCCGGCTCGGGTCCTGATGGTCGCCATGACGGCCGATGAGGAGCTGCTGACGGCGGCCGATATCGGCGAGCGCCTCGGCGTCAGTCCGGCGGCCGTCTCCGGCGCGGTCCGTTACCTGATCCAGCTGCGCATGCTTGACCGGGAACCGCTGCCGGGGTCGCGGCGGGATGTGTACCGGCTGCCGCAGGAGGCGTGGTACGAGGTCTCGGCCCTCAAGGGCGCGCTCTACAAGATCCTGGCCGGTATGGCGGATGACACGGTTCAGTCCCTCGGCGAGGAGACCGCGGGCGGGCGGCGGATGGCCAACATGCGCGACTACTTCCTCTTCATCGAGGGAGAGATGCCGAAGCTGCTGGAGCGCTGGCGGAAGCACAAGGCCGACAACGGCCTTGACTGACATGTCGTGTTAACCAGATGAATTGGGCCTTGCCTGGTGGCAGGGCCCGGGGCTACGATCACGACAACTTTTAGGAAACTTTCCTAAAAGAAACATCAACTACCGACCTCCCTCTGCGTCCCGTCACCAGACGCGCCCACACGGGCGGCCGCCCGTCCACCGGCCGCTCGGATCCGCATGCCTTCCCATCGACCCCCGCAGAGGTTGTGACATGCAGAGCAGGTTTGTCTGGCGTGTGCCGTCCGCGATCGTCGCCGTCGTGGTCGCCTTCGCCGCCGTCCTCTTCGCCGCCGGCCCCGCGCAGGCCGCGCCCAACACCGCCGTCTTCACCAAGGTCTCCGACTGGGGCACCGGGTGGGAGGGCAAGTTCGTCGTCACCAACGGGGGCACCACCCCGATCAACGGCTGGTCGGTCGCCTTCAACCTGCCCGCCGGGTCCAACATCGGCTCCTTCTGGGATGCCTCGATGACCCGCAGCGGCCAGCGGTTCACCTTCACCAACGTCGGCTGGAACGGCACCATCCAGCCAGGGGGAACCGCCAGTTTCGGCTTCAACGGCAGTCCTGGCGGCGCTGGTGCGGTGATCAGTAACTGCACCCTGAACGGCGCGGCCTGCGGTGGCGGCACCAACCCCTCGCCGTCGCCTTCGCCGTCCCCGCCCGGGCCGAACGCCCCCGGCAAGCCCGGCACGCCGTCGGTCACCGGTGTCACCAACACCTCGATCTCGCTGTCCTGGGGCGCCTCCAGCGGCACCGTGACCGGCTACCGCGTCTACGAGGGCACGACTGTCCGCGCCACCGTCACCGGCACCTCGGCCACCCTCAGCGGGCTCGGCGTCTGCACCTCGCACACCTATACCGTGCGGGCCTACAACTCGGTCGGCGAGTCGGCCGCCAGCGACCCGGCCAGCGGCTCGACCACCGGCTGCCCGATCGGCCCGCTGCCCAAGCACTTCCTCACCGGCTACTGGCACAACTTCGTCAACCCGGCCACCGAACTGCGCCTGTCCGCGGTCCCCAACGAGTACGACCTGATCGCCATCGCCTTCGGCGAGGCCACCGCCACCCCCGGCCAGGTCGTCTTCGGCCTCGACCCCGGCCTGTCCAGCGCGCTCGGCGGCTACACCGACGCCCAGTTCCGGGCCGACGTGCAGACCCTGCACTCGCGCGGCAAGAAGGTCATCCTCTCGGTCGGCGGCGAGCTCGGCCGGGTCCAGGTGGCCAGCGCCACCGCGGCGGCCACGTTCGCCAACTCGGTCTTCGCCATCATGCAGAGCTACGGCTTCGACGGCGTCGACATCGACCTGGAGAACGGCCTCAACGCCCAGTGGATGGCTGAAGCCCTCCGCCAGTTGCGTACGAAGGCGGGTTCCAGCCTGATCATCACGATGGCCCCGCAGACGATCGACATGCAGTCCACCGGGATGGAGTACTTCAAGCTCGCCCTGGCCATCAAGGACATCCTCACCGTCGTGCACATGCAGTACTACAACTCCGGTTCGATGCTCGGCTGCGACCAGGCCTTCGCGTACTCGCAGGGCACGGTCAACTTCATGACCGCGCTGGCCTGCATCCAGCTGGAGAACGGCCTGCGGCCCGACCAGGTGGCGCTCGGCCTGCCCGCCGGGCCCGGCGCGGCCGGGGGCGGCGTGATCTCGCCGTCGCTGGTCAACCAGGCGCTCACCTGCCTGGCGACCAGGACCAACTGCGGGAGCTTCGTGCCGCCGCGGGCGTATCCGGCCATCCGCGGCGCGATGACCTGGTCGATCAACTGGGACGCCAGCAACAACTGGAACTTCTCCCGGACCGTCAAGCCGCACCTCGCGACGCTTCCCTAAGGAATCCTCGATGAACCGCATCCGGATGGCGGTGGCGGCGGCAGTGCTGACCATCGCCGGGGCGGTGCTGGTGGCCCAGCCCGCCCGAGCAGCCAACATCGCGACGAATCCCGGGTTCGAGTCCGGCCTGGCCGGGTGGACGTGCGCCGCCGGGGCCCAGGCCGTGACGACGCCCGTGCACGGCGGAACCAGGGCACTGGCCGCCACCCCGGCGGGCACCGACATCGCCCGCTGCCAGCAGACGATCACCGTGCAGCCGAACACCGCCTACTCGCTGTCGGCCTGGGTCCGGGGGAACTTCGTGTTCCTCGGCGCGGTCGGGTTCAGCGAGACCTGGGCCGCGCCCGGCGCGGCGTGGACGCAGCTGACCCGCAACTTCACCACGGCGCCCGGGCAGACCAGCGTGACGATCTACGTCAACGGCTGGCACGGGCAGGGCACCTACTACGCCGACGACGTCGTCTTCGACGGTCCCGGCACCGTGCCGCCCTCCCCGTCCCCCTCGCCGTCACCGTCGCCCTCGCCGTCCCCCAGCCCGCCGCCTCCGGTGGGCAACCGATGGATGGTCGGCTACCTGCACGCCTCATTCGCCAACGGATCTGGATATATCCGGATGGCGGATGTGCCGAACGAGTGGGACTTCATCAACCTCGCCTTCGGCGAGCCCACCTCGGTCACCTCCGGCGACATCCGGTTCAGCCAGTGCCCGGTCGCCGAATGCCCGAACGTCGAGACCGAAGCCCAGTTCATCGCGGGCATCCGGGCCAAGCAGGCCGCCGGCAAGAAGGTCCTGATCTCCATCGGCGGCCAGAACGGCCAGGTCCAGCTCACCACCACCGCCGCCCGCGACAAGTTCGTGCAGTCGGTCGGCGCGATCATCGACAGGTACGGCCTGGACGGCCTGGACATCGACTTCGAGGGCCACTCCCTCTACCTCAACCAGGGCGACACGAACTTCCGCAACCCGACCACCCCGGTCGTGGTCAACCTGATCTCGGCGCTCCGCTCCCTCAAGACCAGGTACGGCTCCCGCTTCGTGCTCACCATGGCCCCCGAGACGTTCTTCGTCCAGCTCGGCTACCAGTTCTACGGACCCGGCACGGGCGGCGCCGACCCGCGCTCCGCCTCCTACCTGCCGGTCATCCACGCCATGCGCAACGACCTCACCCTGCTGCACGTGCAGGACTACAACTCCGGCCCGATCATGGGCCTGGACAACCAGTACCACACCATGGGCGGTCACGACTTCCACGTCGCGATGACCGACATGCTGCTCGCCGGCTTCCCGGTCCGGGGCAACACCGCCGACGTCTTCCCCGCGCTGCGCCAGGACCAGGTCGCCATCGGCCTGCCCGCGGCGCCGTTCGCCGGCAACGGCTTCACCACCGTGGCCGAGGTGCAGAAGGCGTTCACGTGCCTGGCCAAGGGGACCGGGTGCGGGACGTATCGCCCGCGCGGGGTCTATCCGAACCTGCGGGGCCTGATGACCTGGTCGATCAACTGGGACAAGTACAACGGGTTCGAGTTCTCCCGCAGCCATCGTCCGTACCTCAACGCGCTCTGATGGGACAGATCATGAAATTTCGGTTCTTAGCTGGACGGCGAGTGGGGGCGGGTCTCGCGGCGCTCGCGATCGCCTTCACCGGCGCCGTGGCCGTGGCCACGCCCGCGCACGCGGCCCCCAACACGGCCGTCTTCACCAAGGTCTCCGACTGGGGCACCGGGTGGGAGGGCAAGTTCGTCGTCACCAACGGGGGCACCACCCCGATCAACGGCTGGTCGGTCGCCTTCAACCTGCCCGCCGGGTCCAACATCGGGTCCTTCTGGGACGCGGCGATGACGCGCAGCGGGCAGCGGTTCACCTTCACCAACGTGGGCTGGAACGGCACCATCAACCCGGGCGGGACCGCGAGCTTCGGCTTCAACGGCAGTCCTGGCGGCGCGGGTGCGGTGATCAGTAACTGCACCCTGAACGGCGCCTCCTGCGCCGGCGGCACCCCGCCGAATCCCGGAACCCCCGGCACGCCGGGCAACCCGTCGGTGACCGGAGCCACCAACACCTCGATCTCGCTCTCCTGGGGCGCGTCCTCCGGCACCGTGACCGGCTACCGCGTGTACGAGGGCACCACCGTGCGGGCCACCGTGACCGGGACCAGCGCCACCCACTCCGGGCTCACCGCCTGCACGTCGCACACCTACACCATCAAGGCGTACAACGCGAACGGTGAGTCGGCGGCCAGCAACCCGGTCACCGGATCCACCACCGGCTGCCCCCCGGCCACCGGCAAGATGCCCGGCGCGCCGTACCTGTTCATGGGCTGGGGCGACCCGCCCGCGCCCGCGACCATCATGAGCACCACCGGCGTGCGCTCCTTCACCATGGCGTTCATCCTGTCCAGCGGCGGCTGCAATCCGGCCTGGGACGGCAACCGGCCGCTCACCGGCGGCACCGACGCGGCGGCCATCTCGGCCATCAAGGCCGCGGGCGGCAGCGTGCAGATCTCGTTCGGCGGCTGGCAGGGCAACAAGCTCGGCCCCAACTGCGCCACCCCGGCCGCCTTCGCGGGCGCGGTGCAAACCGTCATCAACGCCGTCGGCCCGGCCGTCGTCGACTTCGACATCGAGAACTTCGACGAGTTCGAGAACTACACCGTGCAGGACCGCATCCTGAACGGCCTCAAGATCGTCAAGCAGAACAACCCGAACGTCAAGGTCGTCGTCACCTTCGGCACCACGACCACCGGACCGAACTCGCACGGCATCCGCCTGATCAACCAGGCCAGGGCGCTGAACGTGCCGATCGACAACTACACGATCATGCCGTTCGACTTCGGCAGCTCCAACATCCAGAACGACACCATCAACGCCTCAGAAGGCCTGAAGAACGCGCTCAAGTCGGCGTGGGGCTGGACCGACGCGCAGGCGTACGCGCACATGGGCATCTCCGGCATGAACGGCCTGTCCGACCAGCAGGAACTGACCACCACCGCGGCCTGGACCGCGATCAGGGACTGGGCCAAGTCCAAGGGCCTGACCCGCTTCGCGTTCTGGGCGGTCAACCGCGACCGTCCCTGCCCGGGCGGCGGCGTGGTCTCCAACTGCAGCGGCATCGCCCAGACCGCCTGGGACTTCACCCGCATCACCGCCGGTTTCTGACCGGCCCCGAGCTGTACGGCTCACGCCCGCGCCGGGACGCCGGGCGTGAGCCGTACATTCACTGGGAGATTTCGGCGCCCGGGTGGCTGAGTCCCCCGGGCGTCGGGCAGTCTTAAGGCCGTCATGGACTACGCAATCCCCACGGGCCTCGTTCTCGTCACCGGTGTCGTGCTCGCCATCCTCGCGCAGCGGAGGGGGTGGAATCCCTCCCTGGCCGTCGCGCTGAGCGTCGGCCTCGCGGTCCGCGTGCTGATCATGCTGCTCTCGGCCGCGGACCACTGGCAGCCGATCGACTACGTCAACAGCTTCCGCCCGGCCGGCGAGGCCATCCTCAACGGCGGCAATCCGGTCAACAGCGGCTGGCACTTCCTGCCCACCATTCCGTATGTGTACGGACTGCTGCTGTGGCTCGGCATCCCCTGGGAGATCGCCGGGCGACTGGTCACCGTGGTCGCCGACCTGATCCTCATCCCGTTGGTCGGACGGCTGGCGGGCGGGGCCAAGGCCAACCTGCGGGCGTTCCAGTACGCGTGCAATCCGCTGGCCATCCTGGTCGCGTCCGTGCACGGGCAGGTCGAGCCGGTGTCGCTGGTGTTCGCGGTCGCGGCTTATGTCGTGGCGCGCGGGCCGGGGGAGTGGACCAGGGGCGAACCCCTGCTCGACCGGCCGTCCCGCATGTGGCGGAGCTTCCGCACCGACCGGCCGGCCACCCGGCGGGCGTTCTACGCGGGCCTGCTGATGGGCCTGGGGCTGTGCGCCAAGAGCTGGCCCGCCATCCTGATTCCGGGCCTGCTCATGTTCCTGCCCGGGGTGCGCTCGCGGATCGTGGCCATGGTCGGCGTCGCCGTGCCGCCGGTGCTCTTCCTGTTGACCATGCCGCTCGGCGGCTGGGTGCGCTGGGATCAGCTGGCCGAGGTGCTCAAGACGATCAGCCTGCGGCCCAGTGACGTGCGCCCGATCACGGGCGACTGGGGGTGGACCGCGGTCTCCAGCGGCGGCGAATGGGACCTGAGCTCCTGGAAGCTGAAGGTCGGGCAGTATCTGATCTACGCCGTCGCGGCGTTCTGCCTGTACTGGTGGCGCAAGGCCGACCCGATCGACGTCACCATCGCCATCCTGCTCGGATTCATGATCGTCACGCCGCGGCTTGGCGCGCAGTACCTGCTGTGGTTCATGCCGTTCCTGGTCGCCCGGCCGACCCGGTTCGCGTGGCCGGCCATCATCGGGTGCTCGCTCTGGGCGGCCACCGGATATCTGGTGCTGACCCAGTTCTGCTGCGAGCAATGGGGGGCCCTGCACGCGCCGTGGGCGGTGAGCTCGGTGCTGGTCTTCCCGCTGATCATCGCCGCGATGCCGTGGAACCGCCGCGACGCCGCTCCGGTTGAACCAGTGGTTTCGCCTCAGTTGAGTATGAGCCGGACCAAGTGACCGTGGCTTCGGAAGCCGGGCGGGTCGCCGTCCAGCACGCCGGTGACGCAGTCGAAGACGCCTGGCTCGCTTTGCCGTACGAAGAAGACGGGCTCGGCGATCGCGGACAGCAGGCGGATCGCGGTCCGGTGCACCTCGATGGGCTTGATGTCCTTGCTCTCTTTGGTCGGGGTGAGCGTTACCTCGTAGACGCCGTCGTCGAGCAGCTGCTCGGTGGTGAGCGTCCAGTCCTCGCCACACGCGCGGCGCAGGTGCGGAAGCAGGTGGGCCTCGGGCTCCTCGGTGACCCAGCCGTCCCGCTTCATCGTGTCCAGCAGGCTCTGGACCTGCGGATCCATGGCGGAGCCGTCCGCGATCCCGGTCTGCCGCTCGTCGATGTCCCAACGCCGCGTGGTCATGTGGCCGACCTTACGTCGCGGTCGGTTCCGTGGCGGGTAGCTCTCCCGAAATCAGGGCGGCCGCCATCGAACCGTTAGGATCGCTGTCGATCAGGATGGCCCGGGCGAGCAGGCTGAGCGGAATCGCCAGCAACGCGCCGAGCGGCCCCAGCACGAACGCCCACACGATCAGTGACAGGAATGTCGCCGTCGTGGACAGCCCCACCGCGTCGCCGAGGAACTTTGGCTGGATGAACGACTGGATCACCACATTGATCACGATGTACGCGATGATCACGAAGAGCATGGTCTGGAAGCCGCCTTCGAGCAGGCCGAGCAGCGCGGGCGGAACAAGCCCCAGGATGAACCCGATGTTCGGGATGTAGTTCGTGATCAGCGCGAGGATTCCCCACAGCAGGGGAAGCGGCACGCTCAGGATGTACAGCGCGATCACATCCAGGACCGCGCAGATCAGACCGAAGATCGTCGACACGATCAGGTAGCGGCGGGTCCGGTCGGTGAACGTGGTGAGCGCCTTGTACATCGCGGGGCGCCGGCTCTCGGAGGCCTTCATGATCTTGCTGTAGATCGGCGCGTCCAGGCTCATGGCCAGCAGCAGCACCACGATGAGGAACACGCTCGACAACACGCCGAGCAGCCCGGACAGCACGCTCTGCGCGACCCCGATGAGGTTGGCCGGATTGAAGGAGGAGATCGCCTTGTTGATCTGCTCGCTCCCCATGCCGAGACCAGCAGCCCAGCGCTGCGCCTCGATCACGAGCTCGCTGAACTTGTCGGCGTACTCCGGCGCGAGCAGGGCCAGCTGCGCCGCCGCGAGGGTGAGGATCGCCACCATGCCGAGCAGCACGAGCAGCACGACCGCCAGCGGAATCGCCACCAGCACCCAGGTCGGCGCCTTCCGGCGGCCCAGCCAGTCGCGCAGCGGCGACACCGCGATCACGAGCACCAGAGCCAGCACCACCGGCCCGAGAATCGACCCGACCGCTTGGATCCCCGCGAGCGTGACCACCGCTCCAGCGGCACAGAGCAGGACAATCAACGCACGCGGCACCCGTAATTCGTTCACGATGCGTTTCTACCCGCTCGGGCCTGCAAAGATCCGGTGTTCTGGGCGGTACGGCCGTGGTTTGGGGCACGGAGGGCCGGAGATGATGTTAACCTTGAGGAGTCGGTGCGGCCCTGGTGTGGCCGTCGACTATCTCTCACAAACCTCGTCTGGGTGTCGATTCGCTTGATGTCCGGAGAGCTGGTAAGTTAGAGGAGTTGCCCCGGATTCGGGGTGGTCCGAAGTCCCGCAAGATGATCAGGTCAGTGTCAAGTCGGTTGATTTGACAGAGATCAAGAAGCTTGCGAAGATCGTGACACAGCGTGAACGACACCTCCGGTTGAGAATCCTTCGATTCGAAGGCTGGATGTTCGTGTGCGTTTCTTGAGAACTCAACAGTGTGCTAAAAGCCAGTGCATGATGCACAACCCCGTCATAATTGACGGATTCCTTTGGTTGAACATTATGTTTCAGCTGGAGATCTTCTTTTCAAGCATTTTTTGGAGAGTTTGATCCTGGCTCAGGACGAACGCTGGCGGCGTGCTTAACACATGCAAGTCGAGCGGAAAGGCCCTTCGGGGTACTCGAGCGGCGAACGGGTGAGTAACACGTGAGTAA
>NZ_JBDPLV010000095.1:0-35928 GCF_039871605.1 Acrocarpospora sp. B8E8
TCACAGAGACGATTCTACTCTGAGGATCTTGGAAGCGCTCAAATTTAGTGACTACAATTTGTGAGGGAGGGGCATCCTTTCCGCAGCTCAGGCAAGCGATACTACGGAGAGTCACAGCAAGCCCGGCCTAAACTGACGGCGGTGAGCGGCGCCCACCCCAAAGCAGGAATGCCCGCCAGCGTCGTCGGGCGTTCCGGAGGGGTTCTCCCCGCCCACGGGGGCTCGGCCCCGCCTCGGCCGTCACCGTGGTTCTCCCACCCACCCAGCCCTTTGTTTCCCTTCGGGGCTCCGCCCCGCCCCGTCGTCGCGGTGGTTTTCCCACCTACCCAGCCCTAATTAGGGCTATCGGGTTTGCCTTCGGGCAGACTTGGTGCCAGGTAGCCGCCGGTGGGTGAGCACTCCCCAGCCCTGGGCCCTTCGGGGTTCCGCCCCGCTCTCGTCGTGGTGGTTTCCATTCACCCATCTCTTTGTTCCCCTCGGGCTCCGCCCCGTCCCGATCGCAGCAGGGCGCCAGCGCCGCTGACCCGGTCGACGTGGCGGAGCTTGTCGGGATTGGCAATGGAGTGGATGGTCTGGATCTGGCCGTCGGCGATGTTGAGGCCCATGATCCCGACCAGCCGGTCCTGGGCGTCGAATGCCATGGCGCCGGGCTGGCCGTTGACCTCGGCGACCTGGATGCGCACGCCCCGGCGCGCCAGCGCGGACATCCCGGCCGACAAGGTCCGTGCCACGCGCTCCCGGCCGAAGACCGGCCGCGCCTGCGCCGGCACCTTGCCGCCGCCGTCAACATGCAGCGCCACGTCCTGCGCCAGCAGCGCCTCCAGCGCGCGCAGGTCGCCCTGCCCGGCGGCGGCGAAGAAGCGCTGAGCCAGTTCTTCTCGCTGCCGCCGGGAGGAGTGGTAGCGCGGTCGGCGCTCCCGGACGTGGCGGCGGGCCCGCGCGACCAGGTGCCGCGTGCTGTCCACATCGGTGCCGATGAACTCGGCGACCTCGGCGTACGGATACTCGAACACCTCCCGCAGCAGGAACGCGGCCCGCTGCCGCGGCGACAAGCTCTCCAGCAGCACCAGGAACGCCAGCGACAGCGAGTCGGCGGTCTCGGCATGCTCGGCCGGTGACAGACCGGTGACCACCGGTTCCGGCAGCCACTCACCGACGTACCGCTCCCGCCGGACCCGCGCCGAGCGAAGCTGGTCGATGGCCAGCCGGGTGACCAGCGTGGCGAGGTACGCCCGCGGCGAGGTGATCTGCTCGTCGCGTCGCAGGGTCTGGTGCATCCGCAGGAACGCTTCCTGCACCACGTCCTCGGCTTCGCTGACGCTGCCGAGCATCCGGTAGGCGATGGCGAACGCCCGGGGTCGCAGCTCGTCGTACAGGTCGGCGGCAGACATGTCCGGCTATCTCATTCCCTCGGTGAAACCCGTACGCCAGGTCGGGTATCGCGGCGCCCAGTCCAGTTCGCGTTTGATCTTCTCGCTGGAGATCCCGCGGGCCCGCGTCATCATGTCCACCGGGGTCCTGCCGGCCAGCAGGCGTACGAGCCAGGCCGGTACGCGGCGCGGCGGTTTGGCGCCGAGCGCGCGGGCCAGTTCCGGCAGCCAGTCGCGCACCGGCGCCGGTTCATCATCGCCGACGTGGTAGATCCCGGGCTTGCCGCGTTCGATGGCCGCGACCGTGGCCGACGCGGCATCGGTGATGTGCACCAGCGACCACACCCCACCGCCGCCACCCACGATCGGGAACCTTCGCCTGCGGATCAGCCCGGCCATGACCGCGTCCGGCGCGGCCTCGATGCCGGTCCCCGGGCCATAGAAGCCACCGTAGCGAAGCACGATGCCGTCGGCCCAGCTGATGCCGGTCACCGCCGCCTCCAGGTGGCGCAGCGCGGCCACCGCCGCCGCGGCGTCCGCAGGCGGGTTCGGCTCGATCCGGCCGTTCTCGTCGGCGACCGGCCCGCCGGTGCGCTCCATCCACCCGGAGTTGCTCTGCGCCACGAACTTGGCGACGCCGACGGCACGCGCGGCGGCCAGCAGGTGGTCGGTGCCTTCGGTGCGCAGCCGGTTGGTGGCGGCCGCCATCCGCTTCACGTGCCGGAAGTCCGCCGGTCCGCGCAGCGCGGTGAGCTGATGGACGATCACCTCAGGCTCGGCCCTGGCCACCACGTCGGCCACCGAGTCGGGGTCGAGCGCGTCGACGATCACCGGTTCGGCGCCGAGCGCCCGCAGCGCGCCGGTCTTGGCCGCCGAGCGGGTTGTGCCGACCACCTCGTGGCCGCGCGCCACGAGCTGGAAAACGAGATGGCTGCCGATCGCGCCGGACGCTCCGGCAATGAAGATTCTCATGACGTCTCCGTTCGTCGTGCTCACCAACAGGAGACGAGACACCCCCGCAGCCCATGAACGGCAGTTACCCATTTCACAGTAGGGCGGGGTTATGCCGCCGGGCACTCCGGTCAACGCGTTCGAGGGCAACAAGGCCGAGATGACAGGTGTTCATGAAAGCCCAGCGGCTGCCCGACGCCGACCGGCGGAGGCTGTGCCCACGGCGTCCCGGCCGGGGTGTAGCCAGACGTCGCGCTGGGGTCAGCCGGTGAAGGACTGGGGGCCGAAGCGGCCCCACGCCACGAGGGCGGCCAGGGCGAGGAAGGCCAGGTTGACCACGATTGCCTGGGCCTCGTGACGGCGGAGGTGCGTGATGATCGCACCGATCATCAGCAGCACCAGACCGACGGCGGCCAGCGGCACCAGAACCGGCGCGATATCGAGCAGGGCGGGCAGGATCAGGCCCACCCCGGCCAGGATCTCGAGGGTGCCGATGGCCTTGACGGCGCCGGCGCCGAAGTCTTCGGCGAATCCCATGCCGGAGGCGGCCAGCTTCTCCTTGGGCTGGATCAGCTTCACGGCGCCGCCGGCCAGGAAGATTACGGCCAGCAGTCCCGTAATGATCCACAGAGCGATGTTCATGAGGGTTCTCCTCGCAGGGTTGTGAGCGACTTCGGTTTCGAAGTCGGAGGGGGGTGATCGGGGGGCCACGTGAGGGTGGCCAGGGCGGTGCCGATCTGGCTGGTGGGATCCCGGCAGGCCGGTGCTGGATGGCGCTGCTGAAAGCGTCCATGCCGGCGGTGTAGTCGGGAGCGGTCAGGCGCGATCGCAGGACGGAGAGGGCCGGTCATGATGTCGCGAGCTTTCTTGTTCGCTGGATGATGTGTTCGTCTCAGCAGTTCGACGACATAGCCCCTGGAAAGGTGAGGTGCTTTGCCGACCTCACAGTTCGGTGCGATGTCTCGTCGTACTGGTGAGGCCAGATGCGACCAAGGGAGTCGTCGACACCATGACCCGATCCGAGCCAGGACACAGCCGACCCGATCCGACCCTGAGCGCGATCATGAGCGAGCGGCGTCAGCTGATCAATCTCGCGTACCGGCTCCTCGGCTCCCTGGCCGAGGCGGAGGATGTCGTACAGGAGACGTACGCCCGCTGGTATGCCATGTCCCAGCAACAGCAGGAGGCCATCGAGTCCCCCGGCGCCTGGCTGACGAAGGTCGCCAGTCGCATCTGCCTCGACCTGCTCGGCTCGGCACGCGCCCGGCGGGAGCGCTACGTGGGCGAATGGATCCCGGAGCCGCTGCCCGGACGTACGGAGTGGATCAACGGCCGGACGGGCGGCGCCACAGCCGACCCGGCCGACCGGGTCACCCTCGACGAGTCGATCAACATGGCCTTCCTCGTCGTGCTCGAATCGATGACCCCAGCCGAGCGCGTCGCGCTCATCCTGCACGATGTCTTCCGCTACTCCTTCGCCGAAGTCGCCGAGATCGTCGGCCGCACACCGGCGGCATGCCGCCAACTGGCCTCCTCGGCCCGCCGTCGCATTCGCGCGTCCCAGCCTCCCGCGACTCCGACAGCCCAGCAGGCCGGCATCGTCAGGAACTTCAAGCAGGCATGGGAAGCCAGGGACATCGACGCCCTCATCGGCCTCCTCGACCCCGAAGCCACCGCGATCGCCGACGGCGGCGGCCTCGCCAGCGCCCACCTCCACCCGATCGCAGGCGGCGAGCCGATCGCACGCGCCTTCCTCGAGGTCGCCGAGAAGGCACCCGACCTGACGCTCCTGGAGCGCACGGTCAACGGTCAGCCCGGTCTGGTGGCTCAACTGGACGGCGTCACCGTCGTAGTGGTGGCGTTCGACGTCGCAGGCGACCGGATCAAACACATCTGGGCAGTACGGAACCCCGAGAAACTCCGACCTTGGACGACGGCCTGGCGCGCGTATCCGTAATTCGGCCCGTGCCGGGAAGCAGCCCGTAACGACGGGAACGGGGCGGAGCCCCGAGTGCGTAATGGCGGGGTCGGGCGGAGCCCGAGGGGAAACAAAGGGATGGGCGGGTGGGACAACCACAGTGACGGCCGGTGCGGGGTCCCGAGGTAGATCAGGGTGAGAGGACCAGGGGGATCAAGCTGCCGCTTCGTTCGGGTGACCACGGTGTTGGCGGGAGCGGGCGGAGCCCGAGGGGAAATAAGGGGATGGGTGGGTGGGGAACAACCACGGTGTTGGACGGTCTGTGGCTGTGGGGCGTTCGTTCTTCAGGTGGATGCGAAACTATCGCGGGCATGCGATCGTCTATCGGGTAGACGGGGTGATGCGGGACAGAGGGCCCCCCGTCCTCTCCCCCAGGAGGCGACATGGAGCTGGTGCTTCTGGTCTCCGCGATCGTTATCGCGGTGCTGGTCTTCTCGGTCGCGTCGGCGGTCAGTCGAGAACTTCGGCGGGTCCGGTCCAGGCATGCGCTCGGCGGGCCACCCCCGGACGTGTACGAGCTCGCGTACCTGGCCGGAGGGCCGCGACGAACGGTGAACACGGCGATCGCGATGCTCAGCGCGCAGGGCAAGATCCGGGTGGCCCGGGGCGGGCGGGTGACCACCGTAGCTGGCGCCAGCGGTTCGCGGGAGGCGGTCGAGCAGGAGCTCCTCGATCTGGCCGCCGTGCCCGGCGGCCGGACGGCCGGTGAGGTACGGCAAATAATGGCCCAAGGACCTGCGTTGATCGGGCTCATGCATCGGCTGATCGGCCGCGGCTACATGGTCCAGGACGCCGCCCTCACGCACGGCCGCGTCCTCAACCGCGGCCTGGGCTGGTTCGTCGTGTTGTCCGGCCTCAACTGGGTGATCTCGGTGGTGGCGCTCGCCACCGATTCGGTTCCGGTCAGCGTCTTCAACATCCTCGCCCTGGTCGCCGGCGCGTTCGTCAGCCTGATCGGCCTGGGCCTGCACCAAGCCAACCGGACCAGGTTGCGGAACCTGCTGACGAACGCCGGGTACCAGGTCCTGAGCACGGCCAAGCTCACCCACCGTCCCGGTTCCGGGACCAGCCGGAACTTCGTCTTCTACTCCGATCACCACCCCGGCCACGCCAACGACAACGCCTTCGCGTACGCGGCGGTCGGCGGCGCGGTCGCGCTGTACGGCCTCGGCGAATTCAACTCGCCCGACGCGGCTGAGATCGCGAGAGAAGACGAGAACCCCGGGAGCAGCGGGTACGGGTGCGCGGCGGGCGCTTGCGGCGGCGGAGGCGGCGGGTCCAGCGATTCCAGCAGCTGGGGCTCCGAGCCGGGCGGCTTCGGCGGTGGCGACTTCGGCGGCGGCTCCAGCGATTCGGGCGGCGGATCGAGCTGCGGTGGCGGTGGCTGCGGCGGTGGCTGCGGTGGTGGTGGTTGAGGTGGCGGCTGATCCCGCTCGCTCGTATGTCCCTCCGCTGAGTGGGGGCTTGCCGGATTCGTCGGGGCAGGGCCTTTCCGCGCACCCGCTGGGTTCCGTGCGCTTGCCGGATTTCTTAGGGCAGGGCTCTTCCGCGCATCCGTCGGGTTCCGGGCACTTGTCGGATTCTGCTTCACGTGAGGATCGGGGATTCTCCGCGGAATCGTTGGGTTCTGGGCGCTTGCCGCTGTCCTCGCCATCGGAAGCGCCCCTCACGGGGAGCGGTCGATTGAGGGGGTCTCGGGTCGAGTTAGGGGTGGGGATCGGATGGCGGTCCGAGATCGATCTCACCGTGGAGCGGCTGCCGGGGGTCGAGTTCGTTGAGGTGATCGCGGAGATGCTGCGGCCTGGGCGGATTCCGGAGTCGTTGCGGGTGTTGCGGGAGCGTGGGGTGCCCGTGATTCCGCACGGGGTGGCGCTGGGGATCGGCGGTGCCGACAAGCCGGAAATTTCGCGACTTGAGCATTTGGCCGCTTGCGCGGAGGCCCTGGACGCGCCGCTGGTCAGCGAACATCTGGCCTTCGTCCGGGGCGACGGCATGGAGGCCGGTCACCTGCTCCCCGTTCCCCGGACCCGCGACGCGCTGACGGTCGTCGTCGAGAACATCAAGATCGCGCAAGCCGAGTTGCCCGTTCCATTCGCGCTGGAGAATGTCGCCGCCCTGTTCGGCTGGCCCGACGACGAGCTCACGGAGGCCGAATTCCTCGGCGAACTCGTCGAACGCACCGGCGTCAAGCTGCTCATCGACGTGGCCAACCTCTACACCAACGAGGTGAACCTCGGCTCCGACGCCAGAGCCGCCCTCGATCGCCTGCCTCTCACCGAACTGGCCTACGTCCACGTCGCCGGCGGACACTCCCACAACGGTGTCTGGCACGACACCCACACCGCCTCCGTCCCGGAACCCATTCTGGACGTCCTCACCGAACTCTGTAGCCGCGTCGACCCGCCAGGAGTCCTCCTGGAATGGGACGACGACTACCCAAGCGACGCCGCCCTCGCCCAAGAGCTCACCCGCATCCGCACCGCGATGAGCCGAGCCTCCACCCGCCCATGACCGACCCTCAACCTCACCCGGCACCTTCAACGAGCCCGGCAGATTCCACGACACCCCCAACTGCTGCCGACCCTGCGGGTCCGATGGCCTCTGCGGATTCCGTGGCCTCTGCGGATTCCGTGGCCTCTGCGGATTCGTTGGAGTCTGTGGGGCTGGTGGAGTTGGCCTCTGTGGAGCTGGTGGACTCTGCCGGTTCGGCAGGTCCTGCGGGTTCGTTGGGCTCGGGGGACTTTGTGGGTTCGGCAGGTCCTGCGGGTTCGTTGGGCTCGGGGGACTTTGTGGGTTCGGCAGGTCCTGCGGGTTCGTTGGGCTCGGGGGACTTTGTGGGTTCGGCAGGTCCTGCGGGTTCGTTGGGCTCGGGGGACTTTGTGGGTTCGGCAGATCCCGTGGGTTCGTTGGGCTCGGGGGACTCTCTGGGTTCGGCAGATCCTGGGGGGTCGCAGAACTCTGTCGATGTGGCTCGGGAGCGCTTGGCCGTGGCCGAAGGTCGATTGCTTGCGGCTCTGGTCGCCGGGGGTCCGGAACCTCCCGGCTTCGATGGTTCCCGCCTGAGGATCCAGGCGCATAGCTTGATCGCCAAACGACGCGGTCTGGTGGCGACCGCTCTTCCCGCGCTGGCCTCCGCGCTCGGCGGGAACTTCGCCCGCGAGTTCTTCGACTACGCCAACGGCCGGCCCAAACCGCCTGGCGGCTCCCGCGCCGACGCCCGAGCCTTCGCCGAATGGCTTCGCGCGGAAGGCCGCCTCCCCGAGCAACCCGACAGGGCGGACAGTCTAAAGGCCGTCAAACCCCCGGGCATGGGAAGCCAGGCAATCGTTTGGGCTGGAGAGGAAGCCGCCCAATCCCCGTTGTGGCGATGGTGGCGACAGCGTAAGCAGCCGAGCTGACCCACATCCGCAAGCAGCCCTTCAACTACGTGGTTTTCCCACCCGCCCATCCCTTCGATTCCCCTCGGGCTCCGCCCGCCCCCGCCAACACCGTGATCACCCCGACGAAGCGGCAGCTTGATTCTCGTGGTTCTCCCACTCTGATCTACTTCGGGGCTCCGTACCGGCCGTCACTGTGGTTGTCCCACCCGCCCATCCCTTTGTTTTCCTCGGGCTCCGCCTGCCCCTGCCAACACCGTGGTCACCCCGACGAAGGGCAGCTTGATTCCCGTGGTTCTCCCACCCTGATCTACCTCGGGACTCCGCACCGGCCATCACCGTGGTTCTCCCATCCAGCCTTGCATGTGAACGACAGCCCCACCGTGGTGTCCGCCATCGGCCGCGTCGGCAGGTCCGGCGCCATCGTCGGATTCTCTTTCGGGCAGCTCCGACTGACCCCTGTTGATCGCCCTTTTGGCATGCCCATGAGTTGCATACGGGTGCGGTCGATGGCCCGTGCCCTGGACTGCTCCCGTCATCCTCGTGGCTGCCAACCCCCAGGACGGACCGCCGCGTCAAGGTCAGCGAAGCGAGGCACGACCGCACCTGACTCCTCGGGCACGATCTGGACATGTGAGTAGCGAGGACGGCGGAGAACTCCATCTCATTCAACCGCGATACACCTAGGGTGATGATCTAGCTGCGCTCGTGGGGGGTGAGGTTGTCCGGTCTGGCTGTGGGCGTGTGTCGTCCGCCCGGGGCGGGGCCGGGTGTGGAGGCGGGCACGCGGCTGGAGTCGGGTGCGACCTCCCGGGCCATGCCGGAGTCGGGTGGGGCACCCCGGGTGGCGGGGCTGGTGTGGGATGCGGCGCTGGTGTAGGCCATGCCGGAGTCGGGTGTGACGCCCTGGGCGGGGCCGGGGTTGGCTGTGGTGCCCCGGACGCGGCCGGGGTTGCAGTCGGGGTTGTGGGTGCTTGCTGTCCGGGCTGTCCGGGCTGCCCGGGTTGTTGGGGCTGCCAGGAGCGGCCCGGTTGCCCGGGTTGCTGGGGTTGGCGGTGCTGCTGACTGGGCTGTTTGCGGGGGTGGAGTTTGGGGTGGCGGTGGAAGCGCATCACCACGGTGCCGTTGCCTAGGTCGATGATGTCGACCCGGTCGGGGTGGCGGGATTTCCATTTGTTGTCCGGAGCGCACAGGGGGGCGAGGTTGGCCAGGTCGGTGCGGCCGACCGGGTGCCACGGCTGGATGTGGTCGATTTCGCAGAGGTAGGCGGGGACGTGGCAGCCTTGGCGGGTGCAGGTGGTGTATTGGGCGAGGATGGCTTCGCGTTGGTCGGCAGAGGCCAGGCGGCGGGCGCGGCCCAGGTCTAGGAGGGCGCCGTCGGTGTCGCGCAGGACGCGGCGTAGGTAGGCGGTGTAGGCCATGCGGCGGGCGTCGGCGGCCGGGATCGCGGTGCCGTCCTGCAGGTGGGCGGGGTCCTCGCTTTCGCCGGTGAGGGTCTGTTCGGTGACCGCGACGTGCATGACCGTCCGCCGCCCACCCTGCGACAGGCGCACGGCCAGGGCGTCGGCCATCCGCCGCCCGTGATCACGCCCGTCTTCGGCGCCGTTCTTGACGGCCAGCGGTTCGAGCCAGGTTTGGAACTGCAGGGTCAGTTCCGGGTCCAGCAGGCCGGTGACGCGGCCCATCCCGTCCAGGGTGGCGGCGATGTTGAGGTGCTGGCGTTCGGTGCGGGCGGCGGCGCGGGCCAGCCTGCCGCCCGGGTCGATGGTCTCCAGGATCACCTGACCGGCCCGGGTGACATCTTCGACGGTGGCGGCCGGATCGTCGGCCAGGGTGAGGAGGATCGGCTCGGCCAGCCGGGCTTCTTCGTCGTCCAGTGGCCGGACCGCTGAGGCGACCGCCGCCGCGGCCCCGAACGGCATGCGGCCCTCGGCCAGCCGCGCGGCCAGATCCGGCAGCCGCGACAGTTGGCGGGCCAGAGTGACCCGCTCCCCCGCCCGGGCGGCACGGGAACCGGTGGCCGCGGCCAGCCACGCCCCGATCGAGCGCCGCCCGAACAGCTGATGGCCTTTGCCGGTATCGGCCACGGCCAGCCGGACCGCGATCGCCGCCTCAGCCCGATCGATCACCCGCGACCACGCCAGGATCTCCGCCATCGCCGCCTCCACATCGCACGGCACCAGCGACTGATCGGCGGCGATCACCTCGGCCTCGTGCAGCAACTCCCGTACCCTCGCCCCGGCCAAACCCAGATCCGGGTGGTCATGGTGATCTGGGTGGTCTTGGTGATCTGGGCGGTCATGGTGGTCTGGGCGGTCATGGCGGGCTGGGTGGTCCCCGCGCCCGGCATCACGGCCAGCACCCTGATCGGTCCCCCGCCCGCGACCGGCACCCTGGCCGGCACCACCGGCGCCCTGACCGGCGCCCTGGCCGGCACCACCGGCAGCGTGATCGGCCTTCCCTGCACCCCAACCGGCCCGCTGGGCGCCGCGATCGGCCTCCCGGGCGTTGTGATCGGCCTCCCAAGCAGCGTGACCGGCCTCTCCGGCACCCCGATCGGCACCACGGGCAGCGTGGCCGGCCTCACGGGCATCCCGATCCGGCTCCCAGGTAGCGTGATCCTCCTCCCGGGCATCCCGACCGGGCCCCTCCGTACGCCGACCGGTTTCGCGGGCACGCTGATCTGTCTCCCGAGCACCATCACCAGCCTGTTGAGCACGCTGGCCAACAGGCTGGCCGGTCACCTGCCCGCTGCCCGAGGACCCGGGCCCGGATCCGGGCGAGGGCCGGTGGCCGCCGAAGGGCCGGACACCGGGCTGCCGGGCCGGGCCGAACGGGGCAGAGCCGAACCGGGTGTTGGCGGGTTCAGCGGTGGCTCGGGCGGTGCTGGAAGGCGTCGTTACGGGATGCGCCGTTGCGGGGTGTGCCGTTGGGGGGTGTGCCGTGCCGGAACGCGAGGTGCCGGAGTTCCTGCCGGAGTCGCTGCCGGAGTCGCTGTCGGAGTCGGCTGTGATGACTTGAGTTCGGGAGGGATCCAACAGCAGAACGGCGCCACGGGAATCGCCGGGAATGCCGGGACTACGGCCGGTTTCCTGCGCCCCGGCACGTCGCCGGAGCGAACGGAGTGGACGCGTTTGGGGGCCGAGAACCGGCACACCGCCGGAGCTGGCATTGAGGGAACCTCCGGCGGCGGGGTCGCGGCAGTCAAGGCCGGCTGGAGCGCAGGATTGCAGGGGCGAAAAGGAGGGGGCGGAGTCAGCGGGGGAACCAGTGGGGGAGGAGGTGGCGGCACGGTGGTCAGGCAGCAGGACGGCACCCGACGTCATCATCGCGGACCACCTCCCGTTTGGCTTGACCTACTGCCAGAATATCGCTCACACGTTCGATTATCAACTCTTCGTGTTCGCTTATGCGCGAATTGTCAGCAAGGTGATGTTGTCTTCGCGACGTATTAGTGCTGTCCCCTACTGCGGGAGCTCGGATCCATGCGGAGTGCTGTGGGAGCACTGTGTGTGAAACATTTGCCGAATTTCTGAGACAAAACTGGGCTCTCGCCAGGCGCGCGGCAATCCTCGCCTGTTGAGGCGGTCGTTGCCGCCAAGGCCGCAGATTACGTCGTCGCCAGGGGTGCCGGACGGTGTGTCGGCTGCGGCGGTTCCGATGATCGTGCAGGGCGGGGTCGGGGCAATCACCCAGTCTGGTTGGAAGTCGTGCGCGGCGTTGTTGGTGAGGTTGATCTGGCTGGTGCCGTTGGCGTTCATCGCGTAGACCTCGAGGTTGCCGTCCCGATCGCTCTTGCAGGAGTCGGCTCCTGATCCTCCGTTGTTGTAGTTGGTGCCGCCGTCGCCGTCGAGGGCGTCGTTTACCGCTGCCACCCCAGTGGGTGTAGTCGCCGCTGGCGCCGTCCAGGCGGTCGTTGCCGGGGCCTCCGTTGAGGGTGTCCTTGCCCGCGTTGCCGTGACATCGGTGAGGGTTCGGGAACAGGATTGCGCCCCTGGCCAGGAGTGCTCGGACCAGCGTCAAAACAGCCTGTCTCTATGGGCAAGTGGGAGAGTCGCCGCATTAATACATGTCGGGTTTGGGGGGATGTGCGGTGGATATCCTCTGGAGGTGGGAGGACTACGTTGTGTTGATGGTTCGTATCTGAGCGTTAATCCGGTCGTTTGCCGGGACAGCGCGGGCATCCCGTACGAGATCACCCTGGCCTTGTATCGGGACGGCGCGCCCTACGGGATGGTCGGCGAGAGGTGTGGGTGGTTGCTGGCGCGGCTGGCTAGAGGGGTGGCGGAAGCGCGGGAAGAGATGGGGGAGTGGGGGGATCCGGATGACCGATTCCCAAGGGGTGAAGACGAGTTGTTCGCGTTCCGATATCGCGCGAGGACCGACATTGTGGGGCGTGGGGAGTTGCGATGTCAGGTTCGGACGATTCCGGTGTGGGAGCAGCGGGGTGGCCGGGCGCGGGGAGAATGGCGGCTGACCAGGCGGGCGTTCGTGGAGGCCTGGGGGAGTCAGGGGGTCGGACTGCGAGCAGTGCTCACGTCCGGTGAGCTCGGAGCCTTCCTCGACGGCCTAGTCGCCGAGGCAGAAGACCGACTTGGCACCTGTTTTGGGATGGAACGCAACAGCAACCTCATAAAGGGAGCGGGCACTATCGCGCGCCCCCGATAATTGCTTGACCCAGCTGTCTCGGAAGTCGGCCTGAGGCGGCGGCGACGAAACCTGGGGGCGCCATGGGCGTGCGCGATCTCGTATACCGCAATCTCCTGTACAAGGTGTACGAGCGCAGGCTGGAGCACAAGATTGCCAAAGCGGCGGCTCCGATCCCCCGGCATGTCGGCGTGATAGTGGACGGGAACCGTCGCTGGGCCAGGATGATGGGCCTGGAGGACGTCAACCGCGGCCACCAGAAGGGCGCGGACAAGATCTCCGAGCTGCTGGTGTGGTGCCGCGAGGCCGGAGTGGAGTACGTCACCCTCTGGCTGCTCTCCACCGACAATCTCTCCCGCGACAAGGCCGAGCTGGAACCCCTGCTCCAGGTGATCGAGGGCCTGGTGGGCAATCTCGTCGAGCAGGGATGGCACGTCACCCCCATGGGATCGCTCGATTTGTTGCCCGATCACACGGCTCGTGTCCTGAAAGATGCCAAAGAAGTCACATCACACCGTCCCGGGCTGATTGTGAACGTTGCGGTTGGGTATGGAGGAAGACGTGAGATCGCTGATGCGGTGCGCTCTCTTCTCCAGGAGCACGCCAGCAAGGGCGCGAGTATCGAGGACCTTGTCGAGGTCCTCGATGTCGAGCACATCGCGGAGCATCTCTACACGCGTGGCCTGCCCGACCCGGATCTTGTCATCCGGACCTCGGGAGAGCAGCGACTGTCCGGATTCCTGCTCTGGCAGAGCGCCCACTCGGAGTTCTACTTCTGCGAGGCCTACTGGCCCGATTTTCGCAGGGTCGACTTCCTCCGGGCACTCCGGTCCTATGGCGCGCGTCACCGTAGGTACGGCTCCTGAAACGGCACGTGAACAGCCCCTATCGGACAGGATTGAAGCGTTGGCGGGCGGGGATTCAGGTCGTACCGTAAGAAGTAAGCAGCAGTGCTTACCTCGGGAGAGGGCCCATCCTTGCGTCTCAAAGACCTTGCGAGGAGGGCCGGTCCACGGTTCCGCCTCGGCGGGGTCCGGGCCCGGTCCGTTCACCACCAGTCAAGGCAGGGCGCCGCGCTTTGGCGCCCGGGGGAGAACGCGTGGCATTGTCCTCAGGCAACCCGTCCAAGTCCCGTCGCACGTACATCCTCGACACATCAGTGCTGCTCGCTGATCCAGCGGCGATGAGCCGCTTCGAAGAGCACGAGGTTGTACTCCCGATCGTCGTCATCACCGAGCTGGAGGCCAAGCGGCATCATCCCGAACTGGGGTACTTCGCCAGGCAGGCTCTGCGCTCACTCGACGACCTCCGGGTGCGGCACGGACGACTCGACGAGCCTATGCCCATCGGCGAGGGCACGATCAGGGTGGAGCTCAACCACAGTGACCCATCGGGGTTGCCGGCCGGGTTTCGGCTGGGCGACAACGACACCAGGATCCTGACCGTCGCGCAGAACCTCGCCAGCGAGGGCTTCGACGTGGTGCTGGTCTCCAAGGACCTGCCGATGCGGGTGAAGGCCGCCTCCATCGGCCTGGCCGCGGAGGAGTACCGGGCCGAGTTGGTGGCCACCACCGACAACGGCTGGACTGGAATGTCGGAACTCCAGGTGACGACGGAGGATGTCGAGGCGCTCTTCGAGAGCGGCACGGCAGACCTGGAGGAAGCGCGCGAGCTGCCCACCCACACCGGGCTGCGGCTGCTGTCCAGCAAGGGCTCGGCACTCGGCCGGGTGCTGCCGGACAAGTCGGTCCGGCTGGTCCGCGGCGACCGCGAGGTGTTCGGCCTGCACGGCCGCTCCGCCGAGCAGCGCATCGCCCTCGACCTGCTGATGGACCCCGAGGTGGGCATCGTCTCGCTCGGCGGCCGGGCGGGCACCGGCAAGTCGGCGCTGGCCCTGTGCGCGGGCCTGGAGGCCGTGCTGGAGCGCCGCCAGCACCGCAAGGTGATCGTCTTCCGCCCGTTGTACGCGGTGGGTGGCCAGGACCTCGGCTACCTGCCGGGCACCGAGAACGAGAAGATGGGCCCCTGGGCGCAGGCGGTCTACGACACCCTGGGCGCGGTCACCACACCGGAGGTGATCGAGGAGGTGCTCGACCGCGGCATGCTGGAGGTGCTGCCGCTGACGCACATCCGCGGCCGGTCCCTGCACGACGCGTTCGTGATCGTGGACGAGGCCCAGTCGCTGGAGCGCGGCGTGCTGCTGACCGTGCTGTCCAGGATCGGGGCCAACTCCCGGGTGGTGCTCACCCACGACATCGCGCAGCGTGACAACCTGCGGGTGGGGCGGCACGACGGCGTGGTCGCGGTGGTCGAGAAGCTCAAGGGCCACCCGCTGTTCGCGCACGTCACGCTGACCCGCTCGGAGCGGTCGCCGATCGCGGCCCTGGTCACCGAGATGCTGGAAGACATCACCGTCTAACGGGGCAGCTGCCGGCCTTCTGCCGCGAGGTCCCAGAACTCGCGGCAGGTGTGCTCGCCGAGGGTTCTCGGCCCGCTCACGTCGGTGTGGGTGATCTTCACGGCCCAGATGTCCTGCCGCTGCCGCATGGCGGTGCAGGTCATCTGGGCCAGCGCCGTTCTGGTGATCTGCCCGCCCCCGGTGATGAACAGCGACAGCCGGAATCCGTCGGCGTTTTCCGGGTCGTTGCGTACGACACCGAAACGCGTCATCTGGCTGGACTGCCATTGCAGCCCGGCCAGGTCGGTGCTCAGCCCGTCGGTGGTCCTGGCGCCCGCCTCGAACAGCGCCCCCATGACGTCGTCCATGGAGTGCGAGGCCGCCGCGACCTTGAGCGGTTCGAGCCGGTTCTCGCGAAGCAGGTAAACCGTGGCGAAGGTGAATTTCGGGCTGATGACCGGCGGCATCCCGCCGTCCAGCACATCGGTCGGCCGCACCCCGCAGGCGGTGAGCAGGATCAGGGCGAGCAGCCAGAGCCTTCTCATGGGCGTGGCACCCAGAGCGTGAACTGCGTGCCGGGCTCGGCGAGCTTCACGGTGATCGTGCCCCGGTGCAGTTCGGCGTTGGCCTTGGCGATGGACAGCCCCAGGCCGCTGCCGTCGCTGCGCGTCCTGGTCACCCCGGCCTTGAAGAACCGGTCGAACACGTGCGGCAGGGCTTGCCGGGGGATGCCCTCGCCGTGGTCGCGGACCATCACCTCCAGGCCGCTGGGCAGCACCCGGGCGCTGATCAGCACCGGCGGCGCGCCGTGGCTGAGCGCGTTGCCCGCCAGGTTGGCCACGATCACGTCGAACCGGCGCGGGTCCAGCGAGTAGATCAGCCCCGGCGGCACGGTCAGCTTGACCTGGTCGCTCCACCCGCGCATCTCCAGGCAGTCGGCCAGCGCGTCGCCCACGTCCACATTCTCCCGGTGCAGTACGGCCGCGCCGGAGTCGAACCGGCTCACCTCGATCAGGTGCTCCACCAGCACCCGCAGCCGGACGATCTCCTTCACCACCAGGTGCGTCGCCTGCCCGGCGTCCTCGGGCAGCTTGCCGGCCTCCTCGCTGAGCATGTCGGTGACCGCGATCATGGTGGTCAGCGGGGTGCGCAGCTCGTGCGACACGTCCGCCACGAACCGGCGCGACATGGCCTCGAGCCCGCGCAGCTCGGAGACGGTCTGCTCCAGCGCGGCGGCGGTCTCGTTGAAGGTGGCGGTCAGCTCGGCCAGCTCGTCCCGGCCGTGCACTGGCAGCCGGGTGTCGAGCTCGCCCGCGCCGAGCGCCCGGGCGGCCGCGCCGAGCCTGCGGATCGGGAGCAGCACCTGGCGGGCCGAGAGCAGGGCCAGGCTGAGCGCGATCACCAGGGTGAGCAGGCCGGCCTGGAGCAGCGCGTAGCGCAGGTTGGCGAGGACCCGCTCCTCGTTGCGCATCGAGACGAAGACGTACACCGACATGCCGGTGGAGCGGGTGGAGCCGGTGCCGGTGAGGCGTTCCACGTCGGTGCCGACCAGGAGCATCGGCTCGTCGTTGATCATCAGGGTCTGGTAGGAGAGCCGGTTCCTGGCCTCGGCGCGGAGCTTGTCGGGGATGTCGTCGGGGCCGAGGGTGGCGCCGTCGCTGGTGCGGGGGACCTCCTGGCCGTACTCCAGGACGACCTGGCGGTCGGGCCCGCTCAGCGATTCCACCAGGCCGGCCAGGTCGTCGTCGGTGACCGAGGCGTCGTTGGGCCAGAGCAGGTCGCTGGTGCCGATCGGCAGGGTCATCCGGTCCAGCACGTCGCGGACGTCCTCGATCGCGCTGCTCTCGGCGCGGTGCAGCAGCTCACCGCGGACCAGCTGGTAGCCGATGCCCGCGACCATCACCGAGGCGGTCACCGCGACGATCGTGAACGTGACGACCAGCCTCTTCCGCAGGCTCCTCACGGGGGGCTGAAGCGGTAGCCGAAGCCGCGGACCGTGTGGATGAAGATCGGCTCGGCCGGGACCGGCTCGATCTTGGCGCGGATGCGCTGCACGCACGCGTCCACCAGCCGGGAGTCGGCCACGTGGGTGTGGTCCCAGACCGCGCGCAGCAGGTAGCGCCGGTTGAGCACCTGCCCGGGATGGCGGACCAGCTCCAGCAGCAGCCGCAGCTCGGTCGGGGTGAGGTGGATCTCGCGAGCGTGCAGGGTGACCTTCAGCGCGCCCCGGTCGATGACCAGGTCGCCGAAGGTGATGCGGTCGGTGGAGGCCGATTCGAGCCGCCGCAGCACCGCCCTGATCCGGGCGTCGAGCACCCGCGGTTCGACCGGTTTGACTACGTAGTCGTCGGCGCCCGCCTCCAGGCCGACCACCACGTCCAGGTCGTCGCCGCGCGCGGTGAGCAGGATGATCGGCAGCGAGTCCAGCTTCCTGATCCGGCGGCACACCTCGACGCCGTCGATTCCGGGCAGCATCACATCCAGGATCACGATCTCCGGCCGCCGGGCCCTGATGTGATCGAGCGCCTCTTCACCCGTCGCGTACCCGGTGACGGAATGCCCCTGCCGGGCCAGCGCGAGCTCGAGGCCGGTACGGACCGAGGGGTCGTCTTCGACCAGGAGGATGCCTGCCACTGAGTCATTATGGGGCCTCGAATGTACCGAAACCGTGACACCGGACGCACAGGATCCCAACGATGCCCCGGAAGGCTGGCCAGGGGGCCCTCCTTCGGTACGGGGGTCCGAGGGGCGGCCCCTCCAGCAACACGCACCACACGAGCACTGTGACCAAAATCACAATGACCAAGAAACCCCATGTAACCGGCGGTTAGGTCAAAGGAACACCAACTCACTTTCATGTATGGGTTGCGGACCACCCCCCGTCCCAGGGCAAGCTCATAGGTCGTGAGTCCAGGTCAGCAGTTATCGGATCGGTCGGCGCCGCCGCGCGCCCGGTCCCGGCGCGCCCGGCGTCCGGAGCGTCCCGCCCGGCAGGATCGCCCCGACCTCCCGCCGCGCCGCCCGCGCCAACCCGTGCTGACCCCCAAGCGCATCGCCATCATGGCCGTCACCGTGGCGGTGATCGCGGGGGGCACCACCTACCTGGTCAAGACCTCCATCTACAACAACAGCCTGCCGCCGCAGGTGATTGACCCGGCCGTGCTGGCCGGCGACTTCGAGAGCAGCCCCCAGCTCGACGCCCTGAAGGCGCACGCCGCCGCGGCGATCCAGAAGGAGAAGATCGAGGCCGACCGGGAGGGCCGCAAGCCCCTGGACCCGGCCAAGCGGCCGACGCAGGCCCCCGGCGGCGGCGGATTCCCGCCGATCGACTTCCCGACCGGCTCCAACCCCGACCCCGGCAGCAACAAGGCCCTCGGCAAGACCATGAACGAGGCCATGGGCTGGTCGGACGAGTGGGGCTGCCTGGAGAAGCTCTGGGACAAGGAAAGCGGCTGGAACGAGCGGGCGATGAACCGCTACAGCGGTGCTTACGGCATCCCGCAGTCGCTGCCCGGCAGCAAGATGGCCAGCGCCGGCAGCGACTGGCAGACCAACTCCGCCACCCAGATCAAGTGGGGCCTCGGTTACATCAAGAACCGGTACGGCTCGCCGTGCGGCGCGTGGGGACACTCCCAGCGGGTGGGCTGGTACTAGCGAAATCCAGGTCAGGGTTTCCTGATCCTTCGGCAAGGCGGATTCGCCCCCGCCGGTGAGCGGCGCACGCTTGCCGCATGGGTGTGAAGGTCAGCGTGGTGGTCTCGGTGTTCAATCCGGGGCCTTCGAACGACTCCTTCGACGCGTGCGTACGCTCGCTGCTGGAGTTGCCGCCGGACGAATATGAAGTGATCTTCGCGGACGACCAGTCCACGGACGGCACCGAGGCGCGCCTGGACGCGGTCGCCGCGGTCCGCCCCAACATCCGGGTGCTGCACCTGGAGCACAGCGGGTCGCCGCTCAAGGGGCGCAATTCGGGGCTCGCCGCCGCGCGCGGCGACTACGTGTTCTTCATGCACGCCCACGACCGGCTCGAACCCGGCTCGATGGTGAAGATGCACGCGAAGGCCGTGGAGACCGACGCCGACGTGCTGCTCGGGCGGCTGGCCCTGGACGGGCCGCCGCTGTCGGTGTTCAGCCGGAACCGGGATCGGGCGGATCTGCTCAAGGACCGGCTGCTGACCGTGCCGACCGCGCACAAGCTGTTCCGCCGCGACTTCCTGGAGGATCACCAGCTGCGCTTCGCCGAGCGGGCGCTGTCGGAGCACGCCTTCGTGCTGCACGCCTACCTGGCGGCGAAGGTGGTGGCGATCCTGGCCGAGCCGGTCTGCTGCCATGTGGCGCCGGGCGGGCCGGGGGAGCCGGAGGATCCGCGGGAGCTGGTCTCGGGGCTGCGGGCGCTGATGGACATCGTGGACGCGCAGACGCAGCCGGGGGCGCAGCGGGATCGGATCAACGCCTACCTGTTCCGGGTGCTGGCGCTGCGGCGGCTGGGCGGCGCGCGGTTCACCAGCGGCTCGCCGCCGCGGCGGACGGCCACGTTCACGCAGCTGCGCGAGCTGGCCGCCGATCGGTTCCCGGCGCGGCTGGATCCGTACCTGCCGGTCTACCAGCGGGCGCGGGTGGCGCTGCTGCGGGCCGGGCGGCAGGCGGAGCTGACCGATCTGGCCTGGGAGTCGAAGGGGACCCGGCTGCGGGCCCGGCTGTCGGACGTGCGCTGGGAATCGAGCGTGCTCACCCTGTCGCTGACGGTGGAGATCGTCCGGGCGAACGGCTCGCCGCTGTGGTTCCGGCAGGAGAACGGGCGGCTGCTGTGGACGCCGCCGGTGGCCATCGACGGGCTGCTCGATCCGGAGCTGGCCGATGTGACGGAGGCCGCGGCGAACGCGCGGATGGAGGTGTTCATCCGCAATCCGGACACTGGCGTCAGCTTCTTCCTGCCGGTGACCAGCGAGGTCGACCAGAAGGTCGTGGGCGAGCGGGTACGGCTGCGCGCGGTCGGCGCGGCCCGGCTGGACGTGGGCACGGCCGCGCTGGGCGCTCCGGTCGATCCGGGGGTGTGGGAGGTGCACGTCCGGATGCGGGGCACCCATCCGGCGCGGAGCCGGGTCGGGCGGCCGGACTCGGGCATGAACGTGGCCGGGGTGCTGGCGGACTATCCCCGGCGGCTGGTGGTGCCGTGCTGGTCGGAGCTGGGGGAGCTGAGCGTGTGCGTGGAGCCGCGGTCGTTCCCCGAGTCGATCGCGCTGGTGTCGCCGGGGGTGTCGGTGGCGCGGCGGGACGGGCACGTGTATGTGGCGATGCCGGTGCCCTACGTGCCGCCCAGCGGGGGGCCGATGGTGGAGCTGCTGCTGCGGCAGAAGGGCGGGCGGGGGCGGACGATCGTGGTTCCGGCGCTGGTGGAGCCGGGGGTGCCCGGGCGGCTGGCCGGGCAACTGGTCGCCAAGGTGCCCGTCCGGCGGTTGAGCGGGGCCGGGGTGCTCGGGCCGGGAACGTGGCGGCCGCGGTTGCGGATGGACGACAAGGTGGTCGATCTGCGGTTCGGGCTTGAGGTCAGCCGGGCGGGGCAGGTGCGGGTGCTGCCCGTGGAGCCCGCCGCTAAGCCGTCCCTGTTCCGGCGGATCGCCCGGCGGTTGTCGAGGTCCTAGCGTGCGCTCCAGCCGCCGTCGAGGGGGATGGAGACGCCGGTGATGAACGAGCCCTGGGGGGAGCAGAGGTAGGCGACCATCTCGGCGACCTCCTCGGGCTCGATCAAGCGCTTGATCGCGGCGGGCTGGAGCATGATCTGCTCGACGACCTCGGCCGGGTCGATGCCGTGGCTCTCGGCCTGGGCGGCGATCTGGGCCTCCACCAGGGGCGTACGCACATAGGCCGGGCTCACGCAGGTGGAGGTCACGCCGAAGGACGCCCCTTCCAGGGCGATCACCTTCGACAGCCCTTCGAGCGCATGCTTCGCCGTCACGTACGCGGATTTGTACGGCGAGGCCCGCAGGCCGTGCACCGACGAGATGTTGACCACCCGGCCCCAGCCCTGCTCCTTCATGTGCGGCAACGCCGCCCGGACCAGCTGGAACGGCGCCTCCACCATGACCTTGAGGATCCGGGCGAACACCTCAAGCGGGAACTCCTCGATCGGCGCGACATGCTGGAACCCCGCGTTGTTCACGATGATGTCCGGAAATATCCGGACCTCGTCGGGGGGTGACGGCGCCGTCCAGTCCGCGCTCTCCTGGGCGTACGGGCTGCGCGCGACCTGATCGCGGATCGCCGCCATGAACCCGGGATCCGACAAATCCACGGTCACCGGAGTCCCGCCCAGTTCGGCCGCCACCTTCTCGGCCGACTCGGCATGCAGATCCACGACCACGACATGCGCCCCGGCCGCCGCCAGCCGCCGCGCGCACGCCCGCCCGATGCCACTGCCCGCACCGGTGACCAGTGCGGTACGTCCCGCTAGATCCCCGTTCATACTCGTCATGCTCGCAGAATCTAGGCGGCGTTCCGGAGGCCGCCCATGGGGTTGGCCGACATACTCCCGTATCGCACTATGTGGATGGATAAGTCATCGACAGGACGTCCAGGGCCTGGTCCAGCTGGGCTTCGGTGAGAGCGCCGCCGGCCACGTGGCCGCGCTCGATGACGACCTGGCGGATGGTCTTACGTTCGGCCAGGGCCTGTTTGGCGATCTTCGCGGCCTCCTCGTAGCCCAGGTAGCGGTTGAGGGGGGTGACGATCGCGGGGGAGGATTCCGCGTACTCCCGGAGGCGTTCGGTGTTGGCCGTGATGCCGGCGACGCAGCGGTCGGCGAGCAGGCGGGAGACACTGGCCAGCAGCCGGATCGACTCCAGGACGTTGCGGGCGATCACCGGGAGCATCACGTTGAGCTCGAACGCGCCGGACGCGCCGGCCAGGGTGACCGTGGTGTCGTTGCCGATCACCTGGGCGGCGACCATGGTGACGGCCTCGGGGATGACCGGGTTGACCTTGCCCGGCATGATCGACGAGCCGGGTTGCAGGTCGGGCAGGCTGATCTCGGCCAGCCCGGCGCGCGGCCCCGAGCCCATCCAGCGCAGATCGTTGGCGATCTTCATGAGCGACACCGCGACGACCTTCAGCGCGCCGGAGAGCTCGACCAGCCCGTCCTGCGAACCCTGCGCCTCGAAGTGGTTCCCGGCCTCGGTGAACGGCAGGCCGGTGGCCCCGGCCAGTTCGGCGATGACCTTTCCGGCCCAGGCCCGGTCGGGGGTGTTGATCCCGGTTCCGACCGCCGTGCCGCCGAGCGGGAGTTCGGCCACCCGGGGGATCGTGCCCAGCACGCGGTCGATGCCGTGCTCGATCTGCGACGCGTAGCCGCCGAACTCCTGGCCGAGCGTGACCGGGGTCGCGTCCATCAGATGAGTGCGGCCGGATTTGACCACATCGGCGAATTCTGTGGACTTGGCGACGAGGGCGGTCGCCAGATGCTCCAGGGCGGGCGTGAGATCGTCTGTGAGGGCTTGGACGGCTGCTATGTGGATAGAGCTCGGGAAGACGTCGTTGGAGGACTGTGCGGCGTTAACGTGGTCGTTGGGGTGGACCGGGCGGCCCAGCCGTTCCTCGGCCAGGGTGGCGATCACCTCATTGGCGTTCATGTTGGACGAGGTGCCGGAACCGGTCTGGAACACGTCCACGGGGAAGTGATCGTGCCACTGGCCTTCGGCCACCTCGTTTGCGGCCTCCCGGATCGCCTCGGCCAGGTCTTGGTCGAGCAGGCCGTACTCGGAATTGACTGTGGCGCAGGCGGCCTTGATGCGGCCGAGCGCGGCGATATGGGAGGGTTCGAGGCCACGGCCGGAGATCGGGAAGTTCTCCACCGCGCGCTGGGTCTGGGCCCGCCATTTGGCCTCGGAGGGCACCCGTACCTCGCCCATGGAGTCATGTTCGATCCGCGTCATGACTCCAGTATCAAGAACCTCCGGACGGCCTCTCCAAAGTGGGGGCGAACGAGGCGAAGACCGCGTCCCGTTCCGGGGCGGACTTCTCCCATTCGGATTCGAGCGCCTGCCAGGAGATCGCGTACGTGGCTCCGCCGGGCACGGACACCCAGCGGCACAACACCCGGACGGTCTTGCCGCCGTCCTCGTAGGTGAACTCCCAGTCGGCGGTGTCGGTGCCCGAATACGGGCTCGGCTGGACCGGGGCGATCCTGATCAGCTGGTAGCCGGGGTACTCACCGTCCTGCTCGCGCGCCGCCTCGACCGCCTGGATGGCCTCGACCAGGTCGGCCGGACGCTCGGGGACGACCTCCACGCGCATCCGGTTCAGACCCTTGCCGAACGTGATGCCGTCCTCGTCACCCTTGGGCTCGGCGAAACGGCTCGGATAGTCGACGGTGAAGCCGTTGGAGTCCTCGTGGTGCTTCAGGGCAGGGTCGGGGGCGGCCTTTGCGCTGCTGGGACTGCTGGTCGCCCGAGCCGGGCGCTTCAGCTGGGTGGCGTCGTCGGCGCTCGCGCCGAGCGCGTTCATCGCGAACACCGCGATCGCGGCGGCCGCCAGGACGACCAGCGCGATCGCGATGATCAGCGCCGCCTTGCGGCCGTTGCGTCCCTGCTTGGCCGGGGGCCCGCCCTGCTTGGACTGCATAGCGAACAGGTCGGTGCCCAGCCCCTGCGGCGGCATTCCGCCGCCGGGCGGCGTCAGCCCCGCCGGGATGGGTACGGCCCGCGTCGCCGAATCCGGGCCGATCCCCAGCGGAGCCACCATCGGCGGCACCTGCGGCACCTCGCCCTGCGGATAACCCTGCTGCGGGTATTGCGGCTGCTGTTGCGGTACGGGCGGGGGCTGGCCGTACATGGGCATGGCCGGCGGACCCGGCTGGTACTCCGGCGGCGGAGCGTAGCCCGGTGCCGGATGGGCGAAGGGCGGAGGGGCGGGCTGGTTCTGGAGAGGCGCCGGGCCGGGCGGCGGCGGAGGCTGCTGCGGGCGCTGCGGAGCGCCGGGCAGCGGGAGCGAGCTCGGGGTGGCGTCGTTGTCGGGCGGGAAGACGCGCTTGCCCGGCAGCCGTCCCCCGACCGTCGTGTCCTCGGCGGACGACTTCTTGACGACGGTCGGCGTGTCGGCGGCGGGCATTTCCGCCACTTCCGGAATGAGCGCTCCGCCGGGCGAACGGGCGATCACGACCGTGCGATCAGTTTCGTCCGATCCCGCACCCGGCACCGGCGCGGGTGGCGGCGGTGGGCTCGCGGGCCGAGGCGCCTGCGGCGGTGGCATGGGCGGCGGTGGGCTCGCGGGCCGGGGGGCCTGGGGCGGGGGCGCCGCAGGCCGCATCGGCGGAGCGACGGGCTCGCCCGGCAGGCGGATCGAAGTCGGGGTGTCGGCGATCGTGCGCAGCATCACCGCCGCGCGGTCCGGGGTCAGCCGGAGCGTGTAGTCCTTCTCCAGCAAGCCCTCCAGCACCGGCCGGAGCGGCCCGGCATGCGTGGGCGGGTCACAGCTCTCGGTCATCAGCGCGGTGAGCGTCTCGGCGACCGACCGCCGCTCGTACGCGGGACGGCCCTCCACCGCGTAGTACAACGTCGCGCCCAGCGCCCACAGGTCGGACTCCGGCCCGGTGTGGTCGCCCCTGGCGCGTTCCGGCGCCGTGTATCCGGGTGAACCGATCACCATCCCGGTCTGGGTGAGCGCGCTGTCGCCGATCGACTTGGCGATGCCGAAGTCGGTGAGCACCACCCGGCCGGTATCGGTGAGGATCACATTGCTGGGCTTGACGTCCCGATGCAGGATGCCCTGGGCGTGCGCGGCCCGCAGCGCGCCGAGCAGATCGTGGCCGATCTCGGCCACCAGCCGGAGCGGCAGCGGCCCCTCCGCCTCGATGACCCCCTCCAGCGAGCGCCCCTCGACCAGCTCCATGATGATCCACGGCACGCCCTCGAACTCGATCGCGTCGTAGATCGTGGCCACCGACGGGTGGCGCACCCTGGCCGCGGTGCGGCCCTCACGGATCATGCGTTCTCGCAGCTCGTGGCGTTGCTCGGCGGTCAGACCCGAATCCTGCCTGATCTCCTTGACCGCGACGTCGCGCCCGAGCGAGCGATCGACGGCACGCCAGACGGTGCCCATGGTGCCGCGACCAAGGGGTGTGATCAACTCGTAGCGCTCAGCGAGCAGCCTGCTCTGCATGAGTAGAAAGATAGCGATTCTTCCTTGAGTATCGCTTTCTGATCACTTGCGAATTTTCATCGGCGAAGCCGCCGGGGCCAGAACCGGCGGGGAAGCACCATCTTCAGGAAGTTGGAAAGGGCTCGCGAGAAAGGGCTCGGAGTCACCTCGTACTCCGCCGGTTTGCGGTGCACGCCCTCGCTCGGGCGGCGGCGCTGGGCGGGCACCGGCACGGCGGCGATCTCGCCGGTGTGCGGTTCGCGCGGGTAGACCGGCAGGGGAGACGGGCGCGGCGCGGGCCGGGGCAGCGGGCGCGCCTCAGCGCGGTGCTGCCCGCGATGCGGTGGTTTGCGGGTCGCCGACGGGAACACCGGCGGCCCGGACGGGCGAGGCGTGCGATGCGGGGTGATCGGCTCCTCGGCGGAGCCGCCCGCGGCCACCCGGGCCAGCATGAGGGCGGCCCGGACCGCGTCGAGGCGGGCCTCCGGGTCGATCTGCAGCAGGCCGCGCAGCACCGGGGCCAGCGGCCCGGCCCGCTCCATCGGGATCGGCGCGCCGCTGGTCAGGGCGGCCAGCGCGGCGGCAGCCGTACGGCGGCCGTGCAGGCCCCGGCCCTCGACGGCGGTGTACAGGGTGGCGCCGAGCGACCACAGGTCGGCGGCGGGGCTGGCCTTGTCGCCCAGCACCCGTTCCGGCGCGATGTATCCGGCCGAGCCGAGCACGATCCCGGCCTGGGTGATCGAGACGTCGCCCTCCAGCGCAGCCAGCCCGAAGTCGGTCAGCACCGCCCGGTCCTCGGTGACCAGCACGTTGCTGGGCTTGACGTCCCGGTGCAGGATGCCCTTGGCGTGCACGGCGCGCAGCGCGCCCAATACCTGGCGGCCGATCTCGGCCACCCGCTGCGGGTCCTGCGGGCCGCTGTTCTTGACCAGCTCCTCCAGCGACTCGGCCTTGAGTAACTCCATCACGATCCAGGGCCGGTCGTCCTCGGTGATGACGTCGAAGACCGTGATGACGGAGGGGTGGGCCACCATGGCGGTCGCCCGGCCCTCCCGTTCGGTCCTGGCGCACAGTTCGGCGCGCAGATCCTCGTCCAGGACCAGCGGCAGCCGCACCTCCTTGACCGCGACATCACGGTCAAGAAGCTCATCGCGGGCACGCCAGACGGTCCCCATGCCGCCGCGTCCCACCGGCTGGAGCAGCCGGTAACGCGCGGCTAACTGGTATCCGGACGGCGCGCGCATGGGTGGCAGCTTACCCATTTCGGTACACGTGCCTGTAGACACCTGGCCGAATAGTTGTCGAGATCTTCTGTCAAATCCGGTCAGGACGGTCGTTCAACGCCTGCCGATGGTCAACACCGGGCCTGTGGTGTCCTGGAAGAAGTCCTGACCCTTGTCGTCCACGACGATGAAGGCGGGGAAGTCGACGACCTCGATCCGCCAGACCGCCTCCATCCCAAGTTCCGGATATTCCAGGACTTCGACCTTTTTGATGCAGTCCTGCGCGAGGCGGGCGGCCGGGCCGCCGATCGAACCCAGGTAGAAGCCGCCGAACTTCTGGCACGCCTCGGTGACCTGCTTGGAGCGGTTGCCCTTGGCCAGCATGACCATCGATCCCCCGGCCGCCTGGAAGCGCTCCACGTAGGAGTCCATCCGGCCGGCGGTGGTGGGGCCGAAGGAGCCGGAGGCGTACCCTTCGGGGGTTTTGGCGGGTCCGGCGTAGTAGACGGCGTGATCCTTGAGGTACTGCGGCATCTCGCCGCCCGCGTCCAGCAGGTCGGCGATCTTGGCGTGCGCGATGTCGCGGGCCACGACCAGCGGGCCGGTCAGGCTGAGGCGGGTCTTGACTGGGTACTTGGTGAGCTCGGCTCGGATTTCGGACATGGGCCGGTTGAGATTGATGCTGACCACGTCGTCGGAGAGGTGCTCGTCGGTGGTATCGGGCAGGAAACGCGCCGGGTCGGTCTCCAGCTGCTCCAGGAACACGCCCTCCGGGGTGATCTTCGCCAGGGCCTGGCGGTCGGCGGAGCAGGAGACCGCGATCGCCACCGGGCAGGACGCGCCGTGCCGGGGCAGGCGGATCACCCGGACGTCGTGGCAGAAGTACTTGCCGCCGAACTGGGCGCCGATGCCGAGCTTCTGGGTGAGCTCGAAGACCTTCTTCTCCATCTCCAGGTCGCGGAAGCCGTGCCCGGCCGGGGATCCTTCGGTGGGGATGCTGTCCAGGTAGCGGGCGCTCGCGTACTTCGCGGTCTTCAGCGCGTGCTCGGCGCTGGTGCCGCCGACCACGACCGCGAGGTGGTACGGCGGGCACGCGGCCGTGCCGAGCGAGCGGATCTTCTCCTCCAGGAACTGGAGCATGCGCTTCTCGTTGAGGACGGCCTTGGTCTCCTGGTAGAGGAAGGACTTGTTGGCCGAGCCGCCGCCCTTGGCCATGAACAGGAGTTTGTAGGTGTCGTCGCCCTCGGCGTACAGCTCGATCTGGGCGGGGAGGTTGGAGCCGGTGTTCTTCTCCTCCCACATGGTCAGCGGGGCCATCTGGGAGTAGCGCAGGTTGAGCTTGGTGTAGGCGTCGTAGACGCCGCGCGAGATGTGCTCGGCGTCGCGGCCGTCGGTGAGCACGTGGCGGCCGCGTTTGCCCATGACGATCGCGGTGCCGGTGTCCTGGCACATGGGGAGCACGCCGCCGGCCGAGATGGAGGCGTTCTTGAGCAGGTCAAGCGCGACGAAACGGTCGTTGCCGCTCGATTCGGGGTCTTCGATGATCTTGCGGAGCTGGGCGAGGTGGGACGCCCGGAGGTAATGGGAAATATCGTGAATCGCGGTTTCGGTGAGCAGCCGGAGCGCCTCCGGGTCGACCTCCAGGAACCGGCGCCCCGCCCCCTCCACGACCCGCACCCCCTCCGCGGTGATCAGACGGTATTCGGTCTCGTCCGCGCCCAGCGGCAGCAGGTCGGTGTAGTCGAACTCGGGCATCGTCCTTGATCCTCCGTGCGGGGTGTCCACTCGCCGTTCACTGTACGACCCCTCGCTCCGGCCGCAGGCCGATGAGTATCCCGACAATCACGAGGGCCGCTCCCGCGAGGTCCGCGACGGACGGCACGCCAAGGCCGAGTACGACTCCCGTGCCGATCGCGCCAACTGGGATCATCCCGGCGAACAACCCCGCCTTCCCCGGGCCGAGCCGGGGCAACGCGCTGTACCAGAGGAAGAACGCGACCGTTGTCACAATCAGTGCCAGATACCCCAGTCCGAGCGCTTCCGCGAGCGTTGGGACTCGCAGGATCCCCGTCCCGTCGAAGACCACCCCGAGCACGAGCAGCGATGGCACGGCCAGCGCCGCAGAATACGCCGACACTCTGATCGCCCCCAACTTCGGCAGCAGCGGCAACGCCAGCAACGAGAAGCACACCTCGCAGGCGAGCGCGCCCAACGCCCATAGCAGCGCGGCCGGGGTCCCCGATCCCAGCCCGGTCGCGAGGGTGGCCCCCGCCACCACCACGGCGGCGGCGATCAGGATCCGCCTGGACGGCGGCGTCGGCTTGGCCCGGCTCAGCATGGCCGGGATCGGCGCACACAACGCCAGCGCCAGCGGCACGGTCCCAAGAACGGTCCCGACCAGCGCGGGACCCGCATGCCGAGCAGACTCGATCACGCAAATATTGAAGATCACAAGCCCGGTGAGCGAGAGCAACACAAGCAGCACCCGATCCCGCGAAGTCAACCGCTCAGCCCGGAACCGCCTTGTGTCCATGGCCTGAGCCACCACGAACAGGACCACGGCGGCGACCGCGTAGCGGACGGCCTGGCCGCCGTAGAGCGGGTAGTTCTGGATCACGTCGGAGACGGCCGCGAGGGTGCCCACCATGAACATCGCGCTCGTGGCCATGGCGACGGCCTGGAGGTCTAGGGCGTGGGCTGTCTTGATATCCGTGGTCATGTCGCACGATGCTAGGGATGTAATGGTTCTCGCTAGGAGTCCAATTATGTGCGGGAATTGAGGACCAATTGGCTGATCTTCATGTGGAGATCGATCGGGAGGCCGGGGGGATCGCGGGGCAGATCGCGCGGGAGTTGCGGGAATCGGTGCGGTGCGGGCGGCTTGCTCCGGGTGCTCGGCTGCCGGCGAGCCGGGATCTGGCGAGGGATCTCGGGGTTTCGCGCGGGGTGGTGGTCGAGGCGTACGAGCAGCTGGTCGCGGAGGGTTTTCTGGAGTCGCGGATCGGGGCTGGGACGCGGGTGGCGGTGACGGCGGGGCGTTCCGAACGGGAGCCTTCGGTCATTCCGCCGGAGGCGTCCTTTGCGCATCGGCCGACATCTCCGGATTTGGGGGCGTTTCCGCGGCGGGCCTGGTCGGCGGCGTTGCGACAGGTGCTGACCACGTTGCCGAACGATGGGCTGGATTACGGGGATCCGGGTGGGGTGCTGGAGTTGCGGGTGGAATTGGCCGCCTACCTCCGGCGGGTGCGCGCCGCCGACGTGACGCCTGGCGACATCGTGATCGTTACCGGGGTCGCGCAAGGGCTCAGCTTGCTGGTGACCGTGCTCGCCCAGGCGAAGGGCCGCCCGATCGTGCTGGCCACGGAATCGCCCACGAGCGCCCGCCAGGAACCCCTGCTCAGGCGCGCCGGAGCCGAACTCGTCGGGGTGCCGGTCGACGACGAGGGCGTGGATGTGCAGACGCTTACCCGTACCGGCGCTGAGGCCGTGCTGGTCACGCCCGCGCACCACTACCCGACAGGCGTGGTTTTGTCCCCGCGCCGCAGGGCCGAACTCGTCGCCTGGGCCGCCGCCACCGGAGCGACGATCATGGAAGACGACTACGACGCCGAATTCCGCTTCGACCGCGACCCCGTCGGCTGCCTGCAGGGCCTCGCCCCCGGCCACGTCGTCTTCGCGGGCAGCGTCAGCAAGGCCCTCGCCCCCGGTCTGCGCCTCGGCTGGCTCGCCGCCCCACCCGCCCTGGCCCGCGCGGTACGGCTAGCGCGCGCCGAACTCGACCTCGGCTCCCCGGTGATCGACCAGCACACGCTCGCACATTTCATCAGATCAGGCGGATACGAGCGACATCTCCGCCGCATGCGCCGCGAATACCGCACCCGCCGCGACGCCCTCGTCCAAGCCCTCGCCGAACACTTCCCCGACATCCGGGTTCGCGGCATCTCGGCAGGTCTGCACCTCTACGCCGAACTCGACGACCCCGCCATCTTCGCCCGCTCCGCACAGGCGCACGGCCTCGCCGCCGAAGTCGCGGGCGACGGGCTGGCGATCGGGTTCGCGCGGCTGCCGGAGCATCGGATCGCGGCAGCCGTTCGGGCTATCGCCCAGGAGGGCGGACCATGGCATGCGAGGGCCGACCAGGCGGGCCATGGCACGGGCTGATCGGGTGGGCTATCGGAGGGGAGGGCTGACCGGGCGCGCATCGAAACCCCGGGCCAGGACGATGATCGCGGCGGCCAGTACCAGCGGGGCGATGAACGCGATCCGCAGGTCGGCGGCGTCCGCGATGCCGCCCACCAGGGCCGCGCCGACGATGAACCCGACGTAGTTGAACATGTTGACCCGGGCGATGGCGATCCCCGTGCCCGCCGGATCCAGGCGTCCCGCCGCGGAGAAGGACTGCGGGGCGATCACCGACAGACCCACTCCGGTGAGGGCGAAACCGGCGATCGCCAGGGCCTCGCTGGGGGCGGCGACGATCGCCAGGAAGCCCAGCGTGGCCACCACCGCGCCGGTGCGGACGATCGCGACCGGCCCGAACCGGCGCACCGCGACATCCCCGCCGACCCGGACCAGGAACGTCGTCGCCTGGTACGCGCCCAGCGCCCACGGCACCAGCCACGCCTCCGACAGCATGATCTTGTCGAAGTAGACCGAGCCGAAATTGGAGATCGAGGAGTCGCCGACGTACAGGAAGGCCATCGCGAGGCAGAGCGGCAGGATCGGAGCCCAGGGGAAGCGGCCGGGGGCCCGCGTGGTGTTTTCGACGTGTTCTTGCGCTGGGGTGCAGAGCCAGTAGGACGCGATCAGGGAGATGGCGATGCCGGGGACCATGGCGATCGTGAAGGTCGGGCCGAGCGTGAGGCCGGAGTCGGCGGCCAGGGAGGCCCAACCGGCGCCGATCACGGCGGCGGCGCTCCAGAGGGCGTGGAAGCTGGTCATCACCGGGCGGGCGTACCGGCGTTCGACGGCCGTGCCCTGCATGTTCATTCCGGCGTCGACGCCGCCGAGGCCGATTCCGAACAGGACCAGGGCGCCGATCAGGAGGGGGACGTTCGCGGCGAATCCGCACAACGCCACCGCCACGCAGGCCAAGGGCTGGACCGCGCGGAGGATCCAGCGGCTGCCGTACCGGGCGGCGAGGGCGCCCGCGAGCACGCTGCCGACGCCCGCGATCACGGGGACCACCAGCAGGAGCAGGGTCAGTTCGCCCTCGCTGAGGCGGTGCTTCTCCTGGAGGGCCGCGACCTGGGTGAGGAGCGTGGCGAAGGTGAGACCTTGGACGAAGAAGACGGCGAAGGTGGCGAGCCGTGCCTGCCGGTCTCGTGGGGAGGGGGCCACGATGCCTCCGTTAACATGAGGGGCATTCAAGATTTCCGTCAGGCTAGGGGTGCCGGAGACGGCGGTCAACGGGTGTGCTGAACCCTGGGGTCAGCGCTTAGGCTCAGGGCGTGAGCAGTGAGTTCCGCGATTTCCGCGACTGGATCGCCGCCTGGGTGGCTCCCCGCGACATCAGCGGCCCCAGGCCCCAGGACCTGCGCGCCTCGGACGCCGACCGGGAGCGAGTGATCATGGCGCTCACCGACGCGGTCGCCGACGGCAGGCTCTCGCCCGATGAGCACGAAGAGCGCGTCGAGGCGGCCTACCGGGCCCAGACGCTGGGCGGGCTCGCCGAGCTCACCCGCGACCTGCTGCCTCCCGAAGACCAGCCCATCGTCATGCACGACCGCCCGGTCATGGCCTTGTTCCGCACCGAGAACCGGGGCGGACGCTGGGTCGTCCCCGCCAAGATCCCGGTCACCTCGTTCGGCGGCAAGGTCAACATCGACCTCCGCGACGCCCTCCTGGCTTCGCACCGCGTGGTCGTCCAACTCGCCGTCATGGGCGGCACGGTCACCTTGCTCGTCCCCGACGGCGTCCTCGTCACCCCCGCCCCCGGCGCCCGCGTCCGCTCCTTCAAGAACGAAACCCGCCCCCCGGACTCCCCTTCCCCGCCGATCATCGAACTCGCCGGTTTCGTGTACGGCGGCAAGGTCATCGCCCGCTGCCCCAAACCCCCCAAACGGGGATTCTTCCGCCGCTGATTCCCTGGCAACCACCGCGATGGCGGGGGCGGGCGGAGCCCGAGAGGTGGGTGGAGCTCCACGGCAACACCCAGCACCCGCTGCCGTTCTTGGCGCGGTATAGCGAGAACCACCACCGCCGCGAACAGTGCCGGATAACGGTGAGCCCGGCGGGCTGCGTCTCCGTTGGTGGTCTTTAGAGGGCGGTGTCGAAGTTGATGGCGCTGTAGGCGCCGAGTTTCCAGAGTTGGTGTTCGCTTTCGATCTTGCGGATGGTGCCGGAGCGGCCGCGCATGACGAGCGAGTGGGTGACGGCCGCGCCGCCTCGGTAGCGTACGCCGCCCATGAGCTCGCCGTCGGTGACGCCGGTCGCGGCGAAGAACACGTCGTCGGAGCTGACCAGGTCATTGGTGAGCAGGACCTGGTCGAGGTCGAGCCCGGCGTCCAGGGCGCGGCGGCGCTCGGCGTCGTCCTGGGGCCAGAGCTTGCCCTGGATGACCCCGCCCAGGCACTTCATCGCGCAGGCCGCGACCGTGCCCTCGGGGGTGCCGCCGATGCCGAGCAGCAGGTCCACGCCGGTGCCCGCGCGGGCCGCCATGATCGCCCCGGCCACGTCGCCGTCGGTGATGAACTTGATCCTGGCCCCGGTCTCCCTGATCTCCTTCACGATCTGCTCGTGCCGGGGCCGATCCAGGATGACCACCGTCACATCCGATGGTTTGCCGCCCTTCGCCCGGGCGACCGCGCCGATGTTGTGCGCCACCGGAGCGTTGATGTCCACGGAGTCGGCCGCTTCCGGGCCGGTGACCAGTTTCTCCATGTAGAAGACGGCGGACGAGTCGTACATGGAGCCGCGCGGGCTGACCGCGATCACCGAGATGGCGTTGTTCATGCCCAGCGCGCACAGCCGGGTGCCGTCGATCGGATCCACGGCCACATCACACTCCGGCCCGGTCCCGACCCCGACCTCCTCCCCGTTGAACAGCATGGGCGCGTTGTCCTTCTCGCCCTCGCCGATCACCACGACCCCGCGCATCGACACCGTGTTGATCAGCTGGCGCATGCTGTTGACCGCTGCGCCATCGGCTCCGATCTTGTCTCCGCGCCCCACCCACCGGGCGCTGGCCATGGCCGCCGCCTCGGTAACACGTACGAGCTCCAACGCCAGGTTCCGGTCCGGCACATGATCCCCAGTCGCCAGCACACCGGGGACAGCCGTCTGATCAGCCATGATCGAACTCCTTCACATGGTGCTTCCCTACCCAGCAGCGACACATTCGATCGTAATTGCCCCCTTCCAGCCGACCACGACCGGCTTCCCCCACACGCCCTGAACGGCTCAGCGAGGCTCTTCGGGAGGGTGATCAAGGTGGGGAACTGATCAGCTGAGCCGGGGCGCGGGCGCGCGAATGCCGATCAAGGCGGCCGTCCGGCGCTTCCTCGAGGCTTCGCGAGGCTTCCGTGAGGCTAGTTGTCGCTTCCGCGAGCTTTCCGAAGTTTCCGCCTTACGGGTCCGCTTCACGAGCTTCTGCTTCACGAGCTTCTGCTTCACGAGCTTCTGCTTCACGGGCGTCGTGGGGCTTTCCGGAGCGATAGTTGGGTCTTCCCAAAGGGCTGTGAGGGCCGTCTAGAGCGAAGGTTCGGTCTCGTGGAGTGACGGTGGAGGATAATCTCGCCACCATGAGCAGCGACACGAGCGCCACCGAACGATCGGTCACCGTGCGCACGTCCGAGCGCGGCGCCGCCACCCGCGGCGCGCTTCTCGACGCCGCCAGGGAGATCTTCATCACCAGCGGCTTCGCCGACTCCGGGGTGACCGACGTGGTGCAGCGGGCCGGAGCCAGTGTCGGCAGCCTCTATCATCACTTCTCCGGCAAAGCCGACCTCTATCGGGCGCTCTTCGAAGACTTCCAAACCCGGCAGACAAACCGCACCAAGCAGGCCGTCCAGCTCGCCCGGCTCTCCGGGGAATCCGACCCCATGCCGCTGTTCCTCGCCGGAGCCCGCGCCTACCTCGACGGCTGCCTGGCCGAACGCGACCTCGCCGCCCTCTTCCTCCGGGGCGACGGCCCGCCCGGCTTCGAGGTCATCATGCGCGACCGCCTCCGCCAGTGGGCCCGCCGCAACGCCACCCTCTTCGAGAACGAGGACGCCCTCGTCGTCGTCATCACCGGCGCCCTCGCCGCCGTCGTCCAGGAACTCACCCTCTCCGACGACCTCGAAGCCGCCAGCCGGATGGCCGAAGACGCCCTCCTCATCATCAGCCGAATCCGCCCCCACTGACCCCGCCCGGTAGTCTCCATTGGCGTGCGCCAATTCACCCAGGGTTTCTACGGCTACGCCTTCGCATTGTTCGTCTGCCTATTGGCAGCAGGCGCGTTCCTCCTGATCACCCCGCAAAGCCGGACCCAGCACATTCCCCGGGTGGACTTCAGCATCGACACCGCGAACGCGGCCCGTCTCGCGCCCTACCGGGTCGAAGTCCCCCGCCAGGTCCCCACCGGCTGGACCCCCACCAGCTCCCGCGTGACCCAGGACCAGAACACTCTGACCTGGCGCCTCGGCTTCGCCACCGCCAACCAGATGCACGCCATGCTCGCCCAGAGCAACGAAACCCCCACCGCCGACTTCGCCGCCCGCATGGCCAACACCGCCACCATCACCGGCACCCAGCAAATAGCCGGCACTACCTGGCAACAACGCTTCCGCGAAGACAAAAACCAACGCTCCCTAATCCGGATCCTCCCCGACCACACCATCATCATCACCGGCTCCGCCGACTGGCCCGAGCTAACAGCCCTAGCCACCACCCTCACCCCCGCCCCCAAACCCGCAGCCTCCTAACTGGTCCCCAGCCCAGCGTGAACTTGACCAACCAAGATCCAGGGGCGATGGCCTTTTAGCAGGTCCCCAGCCCTCGCCGATTTGTCAGCATTTGTGCGCTGTGCTTCGGTCACAGAGCCCGGCATTCGCAGGTGGTCATCAAGCTCCGTGCAAGCAGCGGCCTCTCCAATGACGCTATGGAGAACATTTCTCCGGCGATAAACGGAGGAAGAGGACATGACCAACCCGGTCCGCTACATCATCGCCAGCGTCATCGTCGCGCTCATGATCGCGACCGCCGTCGCAGGCTTCCAGGGCTTCTTGAACCCGCCCGGAATACTCCTTGCGATCGGCCTCGGAATCTCCGGCCTCTACAAACTCTTCGAGTCACGCACGCCGTCCGACGAGGAGCCCGCCCCCGGCGAGCAACTCGGGCCCACCTGCAGATAGTTCCGGTCCAGCGCGGTCTTTGTCGGCCGGATGGTCCCGAGCGCGGGAGCGCCCGTCTGGCGGGATGGTTAAGACCACGCCACGAATGCCGCTGCCGCTTCGTCGGACGTGCCCGGAGGCAATGCCAGCCTGGGGGTTTGGGTTAGAAGGGGGCTTCGTCGGAGGTGTTGGGGTGGGGGGTTTCTCGTTGGGCCAGGGCGGCGGCTAGTTTGGCTCGGGCGCCCTGGAGCCATTCTTCGCAGACGGCGGCCAGTTTTTCGCCGCGTTCCCAGAGTTCGATGGACTGCTCCAGGGTGAGGCCGCCGGTTTCGAGGCGGCGGACCACCTCGGTGAGCTCCTCGCGCGCCTGCTCGTACGATGGGGTCTGCTTGTCCTGGGCCACAGCACCACCCTAAGACCTGCCCCGTAAGTCGGGGCAGTCCGGGGTAACAGGCATGCCGCTCCGGCGTGGTCCCTGCACCGCGAACGCGGGTCGGAGCTCATCCGGGGTTGACATGCCGCACGTTCCGGCACTTCGC
>NZ_JBDPLV010000096.1:0-35741 GCF_039871605.1 Acrocarpospora sp. B8E8
CACTCGGGCCGCCGAACTGCGCTGGTTGTCTCACGAGGCTCAGGAACTACCGGCTCGGACTGCCACGATCAACAAGCCGCGCCGAAGATGCCCCAATCATCCCCACCTACGGAAAACGGGCCTAGCCCCCGGCGCGTCCACCACGGTCCGCTTCAAGGTCGCCAGATCCGACCTGGCCCTCTGGGACGTCACCCGGAACCGCTTCGTCACCGAATCCGCCACGCACGACATCCTCGTTGGCAGCTCCTCGACCGCGATCCGGCAGCGCACCACCGTCAACGTCCCCGGCGAGCAGATCCCCCGGCGCGACCTGACCCGCCTCACCCGGGCGAGCGACTTCGACGACTACTCCGGCATCGAACTGGTCGACGAAACCAAGCCCACCGGCACGGCCGTTGGTGGCACGGTGACCGGTGACTGGATCGCGTTCAAAGACGCCGACCTGCGCGGCCCGGCGGCCATCACCGCCGGAGTTTCGTCCGTGGCGGGCGGTTCTATCCAGGTCCGCCTCGGTTCCCCGACCGGACGCCTGATCGGGACGGTGCCGGTCCCAGCCACTGGTGACGTTTACTTCTGGACCACAGCAACCGCCCCCTTGACCAGAACCACCGGTACCCAAGATGTGTATCTGGTCTTCACGGGGGACCTCAGAATCCGAACACTCACGCTCAGCTGACCGACTCTCTATTGCACGAAGCCCCCGGCAGGCTGGCTAAGCCGCACCAGCCTGCCCCGGGGGAGGGCGGAGGAGGTGCCCTGCCAGGGCGAGCCAACCGCGGCGAACCGCAAGCGGGCGCCATTTTCGGCGATCTGCCCGACCACGGGATCATTTCCCTCCCGCGACCGCCTGGTACTCCTCCCGGAGGTTCGCGTGGTGTTCCTTTCTCAGCTCGTAGTCGACGTGGCCGGGAGGCGTGGCGTCGAATGCCTCCCTGCTCAGTTCGAGGGCTTCGGCGAGAACGGCCACGTCATTGTTGTGCAGGTAGAGGAGATTCAGCGAGCCGGCGAGCACGGAGACGTAGGCGGGGCGGTCCGGGTGGTCTGCGGGGGCGGCGGTCACCGCTCGGCGGCCCACGTCGACCGCCTCCAGGAGGTAGGCGAGCTTTCCGGCACGCCGGGCGAGTACGTTGAGAACGCGGCCGAGGTTACAGAGCTGGCGAGCGCGGTCGTCCTCCAGGGAGGACGGCGCTTCCAGCGCCTGCCTGCTGACCCGCAGCGCCTCGTGGAGGGACGCCTGATCTCCGACCGCCTCGGAGCGGGTGCGCAGGGCGGCCCCGAGGTTCGACAGGAAGGGGGCATAGTGGTCGTGCACGGGCGGAAGCTCGTCCACCGCCCTGCGGTAGAGCACGATGGCCTCCTCCAGCAGGTCCAGATCCTGCGACCGCTGGAACTCGGTGCTGAGCGCGTTGGCGTCACCCAGCCATCGCCAGCGCGTGTCCTCTCCCACCTCCCCTTTGCGGAAGTGCTCGCGGACCGCGTCGGGAACGCTTCCGGGATCGTGCCGGTAAGCCCATTCGAGCATGTTCAGCGCCATTTCCAGTGCTTCCGCGTCCTCCCCTTCCGGAAGGAACCGGTAGCGTTGCCAGCTCAGCCATCCGACCGCGTGCGCGGCCTCCCATTCTTTCTCCAGGCTGGACACCGATTCGAGGAGGTGCAGCGCCTCGGTCCACGCCTTGCGTTTGAAAAGGCGGCTCGGGTCTCCGGTCCGCTCGAACTTCGCCAGGCGGGCTCGTACGGCCGCCAGCGATTCACCGTCCATCACCAGCCCCCTTCGACGGTCACGGAAATCTTTTCGCGCGGGGCCCCCGGTGTCCATACTTGAGTCGTGAACGACGAACGCATACGGAGAATGGCCAAGCTCAGGGCGATTCTTGAGGAATACTCGGCGACCCGCGACGCCCTCCCGCTGTTCGACAAGAAGACCACGAAGAATGTCACGAAGCTGGTCGCGACGCTGGCGGAACCAGCGGACGACGTCGACGCCGCCTATACCCTCGGCTGGTTCCACTGGCTGCGGTACGAACATCTGCCGGAAGGCAAAGACCGGGACGACCTGAATGCCGCCGTGACATTCTTCGGACCGGTGTTCTCTGCCGATCCGACAAGGGTGCCCGACGACCTGCGGGCGTACTTCCTGCGGCAGGAAGCTTCCATAGAGCGCGCTCTGGACCGGGCAGCCGAGCTGCTGGACATCCACCAGCTGGACGGAGACCTGGCCGGGATCGAGGAGGCGACCGCCCTGCTGCGGCAGATCGTGGCCGAGACGGCTCCCCAGCACCGCCACTACGCCGACCGCCTCTCGGATCTGGGTACGGCCCTGCGGTTGCGGCACGCGGCCACCGGCGACCGGTTCGCGCTGGCGGAAGCCCTCGAAGTGAGCCGTATGGCCATTGCCGCCCCGGCGCCGCCCAGCACCGACCGCGCCCCCCACTTGAGCAATCTCGGGCGGGTCCTGGTGAGCCTGTACCACTCGACCAAGGTGCTGCACTTCATCGTGGAGGCAGCCCAGGTCAGCCGTACCGCCGTGGAGCTGGCACCGGACGGCCATCCTGACCGTGGCACCTATCTTTCCAACCTCAGCAACGCGTTGACCGTGCACTACAACGGCACGGGAAACACCGAGGTCCTGCGGGAGGCCCTGGATCTCAGCCGGGAAGCCCTCGCCGCGACTCCCGCGGGTCATATCGACTACGAGGTGCGAAGGCGGCATCTGGAGAGCCTGCAAGCGGGCGTGCAGCGCTGAGTCATCGTCCTGTGTACACGTGCGCGGCCCAGAGGCTGGGTACCTGCCGATACCGGTCCCGAGCGGCGCGGACCGCGTGATGCAGCGCTTCAGCCGCTCGCTCGGGGGCGAACCGCTCCCGCGCCGAACCGCCCAGCCGCGCATAGAAGGACTCGGCGATGGTGCGGGCGACGCTGTCGTTGATCTCCCACAGGGTGCCGACGACGTGCGGGAATCCGGCCAGCTGAAGGGCCGTCGCCAGGTGGATGGCCTCGTCGGCCAGGTGGGAGTCCTCAGTGATGGCGGTGCGGCAGGCGGACAGGTAGGCCAGTTGGGCACGGTCGAGCCGTACCGCGCCGAGGCTGGCGACGGTGAGCGGCGCGGTGGTGTGGTCGGCGAGCAGCAGGGTGGAGCGGGTCGGATCGTCGAGATCGCTGGAACCGTGCCCCGCGAAGTGGAACACGCGGCAGTCGGGCAGGTGCCGGAGCACGTTCTCCCTGGTCGGGCGGAGGCCTGCTGATCCGCTGGCGGTCAGCAGCACGGCTTCCGGGAACCTCGCGGCGATCATCGCCGCCTCGTCCTCGACGTGGATGAGCGCGCCCGGCACGCCGGGAGTGGTCGGCATGACGACGAGGAGCGGCCGGGCGCGCTTCTTCGCGGAGGGCGCTTGACGCGCATACCCCAGCGCCCGAATTGTCGGCGTATAAGAGGAAATAACGCGATCGATTACTGCCTGTCCGTTGTTCGCCCGGTGATACCCGGCCGCGTGCACGGGCAACCTGCCGAGCAGCCCTCCGGATGCCCACCAGACCCTCGGCCACACCTCGCCGACGCCAGGGCAGGCGGCGAACCCGAGAGCGTCCAGGATCGGCGCGGCGACCACGTCCCACAACCACTCCAGGCAGTCGAGCATGCGTTCCCCGCCCGCTTTCCGATCCGCCAGCCGCGACTTCGGATCGAGCGAGTCGCGTAACCCCTGGGTGAACCGCGCGGCCCGATCGGCCAGCAGGCCGAGGTTCAGCTTCCGCAGCGGCACGTGCCTGACGCCGTCCGTGGCGAGCAGGAGCGCGTCACATCGGTGAGCGCTCGTGTTGAGTGTGATCACCGGCCCGGCTTCGGCCTGGGCGACCAGATCCGGTACGGCGAGGGGTCGGCCGAAAGCCTCATGGCCCGGGAGCGCGCGGATCTCGGCGAGCACCCGGGTGAAGGCTTCGCCCGCCTCGCGGCGTTCCGCCGAAGGATCGCTCACGGTCGCGATCCCGCTCCGGAACGCCTCGGCGACGTGATCCTCGGGGCGCTCCAGCAGGTCCCGTAGCCGGATGAACTCCTCGGCCAGGTCGGGCCGCCGCGCCGCGAGATCCGACAGGTCGGTCCGGGTCTCCAGCAATTGCCCGAGCAGCACGGAACGCCCGAGTTCGAGCATGCCCAGAGCGCGGGCCGCCGCGTCCGGCCCGCCGCTGGTCAGCGCCAGCGCCGCCGCGTCGGCGGCCACACCGGTCACCCTGCGGGTGTGCGCGAGCCGGTCGGCGTGGTCCAGGCGGCGCGGCATCGTCTCCGGCAACAGCCGTACCGCCGAATCGAGCAGCTCGGCCGCGCGGGCCGGATCATCCGGCGCGGCGAGGCCGGAGGCGAGCATCGCGATCTGGACCCGTGTCGAGGGAGACGCCGACTCGATCCGAATCGCCTCTTCCAATGCCGTGAACGACTTGTCCCGATCTGCCGGGTCCTCGGTCGCCCGGTAGCGCAACTCCAGCCCCGTGCCCAGGGTGCGCAGCGCATCGGCTTGATCCGGGCGACCGGCCGTCTCAGTCACCGTCGTCTCGGCATGCGCGATGGCGGCGTCGAGATCGGCTGCGGCTCGCGCTTCCTGGAACCGTTCCAGCAGCATGAGCGCGAGATTGTCGCGGAGCACCGGTCGGACCGCGCCGGCCATGCCGCCCTCGGCCAAGGCGGTCTCCGCCGCCGCGATGGCCGCGTCCAGATCCTCGGCGAGACCCGTCAGCTTGAAGCGCTGCCGCAGCGCATTGGCGTAGTTGCCGTGGAAAATCCCATGATTTCGGCCAATGGTCGCTGCCGTCTGGAAGGCGTCGATGGCGGCGTCGAGGCACCTGGCCTCCCGTAACCGTGGATAACGGAGCATCAGCACCGCGCCGAGACCGTTGAGCAGTTCGGCCCGGTACGGGTGGCCAGGCGCGCACGTGGCCACGGCGAGTTCGCTCGCCCGCAGGGCCATAGCCAGGTCGACCAACTCGTTCGTACGCATGAAGCGGGCCTGCAACGTGCCCGCCAGCAGGTGCAGCCGGTTCGGACGCTCGGGATCGTCCAGGGCCGTCAGATTGACCGAAGCCCGGCGGGCCTCGACCGCTTCGTCCAGATCCGCCCGGGCTCCCGTCCGCTCCGCCCGGCCAAGGAGCGCCTCCGCCAGATCGCTCAGCCGGTCGGCCCGCTCAGCGCCCTCGGCTCCGGACACCGACCCCCGGATCTCCTCGATGGCGTCGTCCGGGGGATCTGTCTGGGACGCCAGAGCGCGCGCGAGATTACTCGCGTACACCCGCATGCCCGGATCGTCCGGACGGGTTAGCCGGATCGCCTCCCGGTAGAAACCGAGCGCCGCGTTCAGGTCCTCGGCCAAGCCGTAGTCCTGCGCTCGGTCTGCCAGCGTCTCGGCAAAATTGTTCATGTACCGAGCCAGATTCTGATGACCTGGCGGGGTCGAGGCCACCACGCTCCGCTGCAGAACGGCCGCGCGTTCCAGGTCGTCCCGGGAGCCGGTCCGCCGATACCGCAGCAGCAGGGAAAGAGCGAAATTGTCCTGGCGGCCCGCGTAGTTCTCATGGTCGCCGGGCGTGTGGAGCGCGATCCGCTCCCAGAGTTCCACGGCATCGTCGAGCAGGTCCGGGTCGTGGACTTCGGTCAACTCCTGGAGAAGATCCTCCGCGGTGGCGACGGCACGATTGGCGAGCAGCGGCAACAACGGCTCCGGGAGATCCTCGTCACGAACGCCGTTGATGTACCCGCGAGCGCAGTAATCGACCGCGGCGCGAAGGTCGGAGTCCCGCCGCTCCGCCAGATACCTGAACCAGGACAGCTGGCCCAGCCGGGTCCAACCGACCAGGTCGCGCTCCTCGACCAGTTCGGCCAGCCGACGCTCGTCCGCCAGGGCCTCCGCAGCCATGAGTTCCGCCGCTTCCCCCTCCCGCGCCCGTTCGAGGCGTCGCCGCAGCACGGTGAGCAGCTTCTCCCGTTCCCCCACAGATCCTCCTCACGTCATCGCGATCGCAGATAATTGTCGTCGCGGCCGTGATAAGCGTCCAGAGAGTCCAGCCGGTGGCGCCCAGCAGCGGGCGGAGGTTCGCCGACACCGTGAGCGACCACAGGATGTCCGCCGCTTCGCCGACGGACAATCCGGGTTTGAGGCCAAAGCGGTCGGCGACGTACGGTGCCCGCGACAGCGAGCGACGGCCATCCATTGTGGCCAGGCGTGGAAGGGAATTGTGTGCTAGGTAGTGATGTGCGGAACCTCGTCGGATGGCGACTGGTAACGGTATGCGCCGGCTGGGGAGTCTTCTGGGGCGCCTGGTCAGGACTGCTCCCCGCCATCAAAGAACAACTCGGCGCATCCACAGCCGATCTCGGATTAGCCCTCACCGCGGTCTCCATCGGCGCGATCCCCGCCATGATGATCACCGGTCGCCTCGCCCGAGGCCGCGAAAGCCTGGTTCTCGCCCTGTCCATGGCCGGCCTGGCCGCCGTCGCGGTCGTCCTCGGCTTCATCTCGGAGCCATGGGTTCTCGCGCTGGCCCTCCTGATCCTCGGCGTCACCAGCGGAAGCGTCGACGTCGCGCTCAACATGGCCACCGCGCGCGCCGAACGCGTGACCGGCCGGCGGCTCTTCCAGCCGGTCCACGCCGCATTCCCGGTAGCCGTGATCGTCGCCGCCCCCGCCGCCGGTTTCGCCCGAGACCTGGGCATGTCCACCCCCGCCGTCCTCACCTGCGCCGCCACCCTCGTCCTCACCGCCGGCCTGGCCGCCGTACGCCTCCCGCTCGGTCCCCCCACCCAACAGGACAACGAGAAGAAGCCCCGACCCGGCCTATGGGGAATCGGCGTCATCCTCGGCCTGCTCGGCGCCTGCCTGCTCATCGTCGAGAACGCGGTCGAACAATGGTCGGCCATCCTCCTGGAGGACCACCTCGGCGCCGGCCCGGTCCTGGCCGCCGCCGCCCCCGCGACCTACATGGCCGCCCTCACCACCGGCCGCCTGATCGCCCAAGCCCTCCCCACCCTGACCACCAGAACCCTCTTCCTGATCGCCGGCCTGGGCGGTTCGATCGGAATAATCCTGGCCGGCCTAGCCACCACCCCTTGGCTCAGCCTGGCCGGATTCGCCCTGTCCGGCCTGGCGTTCGCCCCCCTGATGCCCGCCATCCTCAGCGACGCCGGCACCCACGACACCACCGGCGCCGTCGTGACCACCGTCTCCGTCGTCTCGTACACCGGATTCGTCATCAGCCCCCTCGCCGTCGCCGCCCTGAGCCTGGGACTCCCACTCCCGTACGCCCTGGCCTGCCTAGGCGTTCTCGGCCTCCCCCTGCTCACCGCCGCGATACGCCCGATCACCCAACGCGACTAACCCCGCAATACCGCAGTAACAGCCCGGGCAATCCGCAAAGCACCCGAACGGGATTTCGCTATCCTCCCGCTATGGCCGAATCGATCGGGGAAAGACTGGCCTCTCGTTACCTCCTGCTCCGACCTCTCGGTTCCGGCGGCATGGGTACGGTATGGCTGGCGAGGGACGAGACCCTTGACCGCGAGGTCGCGGTCAAGGAGTTGCGCTTCCCCGACGGGCTCGAGGAGCGCAAGCGGGCCGAACTGGTCGCCCGGGTGATGCGCGAGGCGGAGGTCACCGCGCGGTTGCGGCATCCGTCGATCGTGGGCGTACACGACGTGCTCGTCGAAGGCGGCAAGCCGTGGATCGTGATGGAGAGGCTGCACGGCCGCAACCTCGCCGACGAGGTCAGGACGCACGGCCCGCTGCCGGGCCCGCGGGTCGCTGAGATCGGAGCCCGGATGCTGGAGGCACTGGCCGCCGCCCACGCCCTCGGCGTGCAACATCGGGACGTGAAACCCGGCAACGTGTTCCTGACCAGCGACGGCCGCGTGGTCCTCACCGACTTCGGCATCGCCCGCCCCGCCGACACGACCGCGCTGACCGGCGACGGCATGCTGATCGGATCACCCGGATACATCGCGCCGGAACGCCTCTCCGGCGAGCCCGGCGGCCCGGAATCCGACCTGTGGTCGCTCGGAGCGACCCTCTACCTGGCCCTGGAGGGCACACCCCCGTTCAAGGGATCCCAGGTGGAGGTCCTCTACGCGACCATCTCCCAGGACGTCCCCCTGCCCAGGACCGCCGGGCCGATCGGACCGCTCTTACGCTGGATGTTGTCCCGCGACCCCGGCGCCCGCCCGGAACCGGCCGCCGCCCTCGACCTGTTCCGGCAGATCGCCCGCGGCGGCATGCCGGACGTGACGATGCCCATGGCGGCCCGGCAGCGCCGTACCCGCCGATGGCTGGTCGCCGCCGCGGTGGCCGTCCCCCTCCTGGCCGGAGCCGCGTTCGTGGTCCCCTGGGGCGGCGAAGAACCGCCCGCCCGCCGCTCCTCGCCGACGTTCGCCACGGCCGTCGACCTCTGTACGGCACTGCCCGCTCCCGAGATCACCTCCGCCCTCGGCCAGACCGCCCCCGGACGGAAGATCGAGAAAGGCTGCCAGTGGACGGTCGACGGCACCGGCCTCCGCATCGACCCGCTGACCGACTCCGACACCCCCGACCCCTGGGCGCTGACCGCCGACTCGGCCCGCACCCTCTTCGCCGCACTGCGCCGCCAATCCGACAACGGCCTCCGCGAAGGCCAATTCATCTGGTACGAAATCGGCGCAGACCGCAAACAAGAGGTCGTGATCTCCCGCCCCCGGACCCTGCCCGGCGTCGGCGAGGAAGCCTACGCCTGCGACGTGAGCTCCCCCGACGGCCGGGTGCTCAGCAACCTGGTCTTCTTCCGCCTGGGCGACCTGGTCGGCAAGATCGAGTACGCGGATCTGGGCACCCGCACCCCCGAGCAGATCCGCACCGCGGCCGAACACGCCGCCACCGTCGCCGCCGACACGTTGTGGAGCCGGGCGTAGTGAACCTGCTCGCCGGCCGATATCGGCTTGTCGAACCCCTGGGCCAAGGCGGCGAGGGGACCGTCTGGCGTGCCCACGACGAGCTGCTGCGGCGTGAGGTCGCGGTCAAGCAGATGCGCGTCCCGGCTCGTCTCAGCCCCGGCGAACTCGCCGAATACACCGGCCGCGCCCTGCAGGAAGCCCGCGCGGCGGGACGGCTCAGCCACCCGTCCATCGTGATGATCCACGACGTGGTGCCGCACGACGGGCAGCCCTGGATCATCATGGACCTGGTGCCCGGCACTTCCCTGGACAAGCTGATCCCGCTGCCGCCCAACCGGGTCGCCGAGATCGGGCTGTCGATCCTGGACGCGCTGGCGCTCGCCCATCACAACGGCATCCTGCATCGCGACGTGAAACCCGCCAACGTCCTGATCGGGGAGGACGGCCGGGCCATGCTCGCCGACTTCGGTATCGCCGCGCCGCTCGGCTCCGATCCGGCCGACAGTTCGGGGTCTCCGGCGTACATGGCTCCCGAGCGGTTCCGGCGGGAACCCGCGGGCCCGCCGTCGGACCTGTGGTCGCTCGGCGCCACCCTCTACACCGCCGTCGAGGGCCGCGGGCCCTTCCACCGGGAACTCCCGGCCGCCGTGCTCGCCGCCGTCCTCATGCACGAGCCGCCGCCGATGATCCGCGCCACCCCCGGGCTCGCGCGCGTGATTCTCGCCCTCCTCGACAAGGACCCCTCCCGCCGCCCGCCCGCCCCGGCCGCGCGGCACATGCTGCAGTCCCTGCTGCCGCCTCCCGTTGTCGTACGGCCGAGAAGAACGGGACGGCTGGTTGCGATCGGCGCGCTGACCGTGGCCCTTGGTGTCGCGGCGGGGCTTGCCGCCTGGAATCTGGGCAGTGATCAGGACACGCCGGGGCGTTTCTCGGCTCTGCCGGATCCGTGCGAGGGGCTCACCACCCGGCAGGCGAACGAGGTTCTCGGTGATGGCGCGGATCGTGGTGAGCAGGATGGGGGTAGTTGTGGGTGGGCGCAGCACCGTACCAACACCACGTTGACCATCACCTACCACTTGAACCCTGCCGAGAATCAGGCCGCGCGCGCGTTCGACGGCTACCGTTCCGGCGGGGCGGCCGAGGAGTACACGCTCGCCCAGGGCGCGTTCACCAGGAACATCAGCGAGCCCGGAGTCACCGGCACGTCCGTGTGGTTCCGCCAAAGCAATCTGATCGTCGAAGTCGCCTACCGGCAGTCGGGCGTCGCCGCGCCCGACGCCTCCGAGCGATCACCCACCTGGCAGGCCGCCACCCACGCCGCCACCCTCGTCAGCGTCGGCCTCGGCTAGCCGTCTCCCACCCTCCAGGAGCCCTTCATGACCACACCGCCGAACACCCCATGGGACCCGTTCAAGCCTCCGCCGCGCCGCCCCCTGAACGAACCCAACCCGGATCCCCGCTCCTACTTCCCCCCACCGCCATCCCCGGACCCTCCACCTGAGCCACCCCATCCCGAACAGTCCGGCCAGCCACTCGCCGAGACAGAGTCCGAGTCCATCGAACCCGGCTCGGAGTCCGCTTCCGGGTCCTCTTCCGGGTCCGAGCCTGATTCTCCTGAGCCCGAGTCTCTTGCGCCTGAGTCCGACGCTATGGCTGAAAGTCGCTCTTACGGCGGCCACGACATTTCGCGTACGGCCTCCGAAGAGAATGATCACCGAGAAGATGCGACCAGAAGGCTGGACAATTCCGACTTGCCCTTCGGCCCGCCTCCTGAGCCGAGCCGGGGTCGTGTATCCGAGCCTGCGCCCGAGGACACCTCCGCGCATCAGTCGGCCCGAATCCTGCGCCCGAATTTCGGGCGAAACGCGGATGACCGTCCAGAGTCCGCCGCGGACTGGCCCTCATTTGACGTGCCGACGACACGAGCCGCGGGCGGGTACTTTGACGCCGCCGCGGAGTTCCGATCTGAAGAGCGGACTGATCCGTCAATTGAAAACGCGCCCGGCCTGAGTCCAACCGGTCATTTTGTCCCACCTTCGGCGTTCGGGGCAGCCGAGTCTCTTGACGACACCCAGGATTCGGACCCCGACACCCGACCGGTTGAACGTTTGCCTTCGGGCCCGATCCCTTGGCCCTCCGCCGCCGACCCCGGCGAACGCCCCGAACCCCGCGCCGCCCAGAACGCGGAAGAACCATGGCGGGATGGACCACCGTTACCACCCCCGCCAGGTCGGCAGCACGAACCGCCCGTCGCTCCCGGCTGGCCCCAACCAGCACCGTCCAACGATCGCGACGAGCCAACCAAGCTCCACGAACTCCCCATCTACACGCCGCCACATGTGCTCTCCAGCCCTCCCGCTGAAGGATCTGCCACAGGCCGGGAACAGGACGCCCCGCAACCACCGGACGCGCCCGGATCTTGGCAGGGCGGCCATCCCCAGCCGGACATGCCAGGGCATTGGCCGGGCGGTCCACAGTCACCGGACGCGCCCGGATCTTGGCCGGGCAACCCTCAGCAGCCGGGTGCGCCGGGGGCTTGGCCGGGCAATCCGCAATCGCCAGATGCGCCCGGATCTTTTCAGGGCGGATCTCTGCCGGCGGACACGCCGGGGCCTTGGCCGGGTGGTCCACAGTCACCGGACACGCCTGGATCTTGGTCGGGCGGTCCGCAGCCGCCGGACGCGCCTGGATCTTGGCCGGGTGGGTCACAGCCGCCGGACGCGCATGGGCACTGGCCGGGTAGTCCTCCGCAGGCGGGCGCGCCAGGGCCTCGGCCAGCTGGGCCGCAACCGCCGGACGCGCCTGGACCTTGGTCGGGCGGGGCTCAGCCTCCCCCTCCTTCGGGAGCGCCGTGGCACCCGTCCGGGCAGGATGCGGGGCCGTACCAGATGGCAGGCCAGTGGCAGGGGTCCGGGAGCGGGCCCTGGCCGGGGACCACGCAGCCAGGCGGCGGCTGGCAAGGGCCGCCGCGAAAGCGGCGTGGCTGGGTGGTGCCCGTCCTGGCGCTGGTCGTCGTGCTCCTCGTGGCCGGCGGCACTTTCGTGTTCATGAAGACCCAAGCCGGCGACCAGACCCCGGTCGCGGCCACATCCTCCGGTAGCGCCGCCCCCTCGGCGACGACGTCGGCCGCCGCGAACGCAGGCGCCAACGCCGACGTGTGCGGCATGCTCGACCCCGTCGAAACGGAACGCCTCGTCCCCCAAGCGAAGATCGACTCCCGTACCAGCGACAACAGGGCCGACACGATCGTCAGCTACGTCCGCTGGACCTGCACCTGGGCAAATCGCAATATTTCCTACCGCGACGTCACCCGCAGCCGCGAGATCGTCGTCAACGTCGCCCGGTACGAAGCCCTAGGCGAGACCACCGCCGAGAAGGCGGCCAAAATCCAGTTCAACGGCGAACTCAGCCAATACACCTACGGCGGCAACAACTCCACCAAGGAGCGCTACTACTCCAAGCCCACCAAGTTCACCGGCGTAGGCGAGGAAGCCGTCGCCCAGTACCAGCTGGTCCGCGAGAAGGACTACCACTACTCCTTCGGCCAGGGCATGGGCCGCGTCGGCAACATCACCTTCCAGGTCAAGTACGAAGCGAGCCAGCAGCACAAGGAAGCCGACCTCTTCTCCGCCGAGACCAAGCAGTCGATCACCGAAGCGAACGCGATCCGCGAGGTCAAGGTCCTGCTCGGCCAGTTGGCCCAGTCGGTCACCGCCTGGCAGCAGGGCAAACCGTCTCCCTTCGCAGGAAAGGCTCGCCCGAGCCCTACCCCGACCGCCAGCCCCAAGCCCGTGCTCATCGACCTTCCCCCGCATTGCGTCGCGCTGAACCAGGTCGCCGCCGAACTCGTCCCGCAAACCAAGGGCGAGGCGGCCACCAGCAAGGACGGCAAGGCCGAACACATCCAGTGCCAGTGGTGGAACGACAAGATGCCCGTCGCCGACGGCAAGATCCGCTGGCGGAACCTCATGGTCAGCGTCCGCGAATTCCCCGACGCCGACTCCGCCCGCTTCTTCCTGATCGACAAACGTGGCAAGACCAAGTTCACCGCGAGTTCCAGAATCGGCGGCATCGCCTGGAGCAAAATCACCAAGCTCCCCGGCATCGGCGAGGACAACTACGGCCAGGCGATCAAACAGAAGACGGACACCGCCTACTCGGCCCGCTACGAGATCTACGCACTCCAGGGCACCCGGGTCGTCTACATCCTCTTCGGCGGCAGCGATCGCCCCGCCGACACCCCCATCAACTCTCCCGACTCCACCCTGATGGACCTCCGCGACGCCCTGAACGGCGCGAAGACCACCATCACCACCGTGCTCAAAGCCTTGTAAAGGCCCTCACCCGCTTCGACTCGGCCCACCTTCCAAGACGAAGCGGGTGGCGGCAAACAATTCACCCCAAGGCCGCCAGCGTTCCGCAAGGTCGCCCACATCACCTTCTGGAACGGGTACCAAATCCGCCGTAAGCATCAACATCCGGGGGGGACCATGGCGGCTTGCGAAGTATGCGGCAACGACTACGACATGACATTCGAGATCCACGCCCAAGGCGTAGTCCACACCTTTGACAGCTTCGAGTGCGCGATCACGCGGATGGCACCCATCTGCGAGCACTGTTCCTGTCGCATCGTGGGCCACGGCGTCGAAGACGAAGGCAGATGGTTCTGCTGCGCCCACTGCGCCCGCAAAGCCGGCGCCACCGCCATCGTCGACCGCGTCGGCGCCATGCACACCTGATCCGCGAGAATCAGGGCGATGCCTCGTGCAGGATCGGCCAGAATTCCACCTGGCTGAGGGCGGCCGCGGGCAGTTCGGCGGCAATCTCCAGGGCGCGGGCCTCGTCCGCGACGTCCAGGAGGTAGGTGCTGGCCAGGTATTCCTTAGCCTCCAGGTATGGCCCGTCGGTGACGACGGGCATACCATCCCGGACCCGGACCGTTTTCGCTTCGGTGACGTCGGCAAGGCCGTACGCGCCGAGGAGTTCGCCGGACTTCATGTGCCTGGCGTTGAACGCGTCGAACTCGGCGATCATCGCCTCGCGCTCGTCCGCCGGGATCGAGTCCCAGAACGCCTTGTTGCCGTAGATGATCAGAAGAAACTTCATGACATCGACCTTAGCCTCGGATGGCGTACGGCCAGGCGACCTGCTCTTAGTCGTTCCGAGGGCTGCCTCCCCAGCGCGCGATATCCCCCTCGTCGACCTCCCGGGGCTGCTCGGCCAGTTGCGTGATCCGGATGTGATTGCCGAACGGGTCACGGAGCGCGCAGTCGATGCCGTACGGCTGGACGACGGGTTCCTCAGTGAACTCGACACCCCGCGCCTTCAGCGTTTCGTAGGTCTTCCGGCAGTCGTTGGTCGTGAGGATGGCCGCGACACCCATCGCGCCCTTGGTCACGAGGTCGCGCACCTGAGTGGCCACCTCAGGGCTGAGCGCCGGCGGTCCGGGCACCTCCAGGAGGATTGCCCGGCCAGGGTCGCCGGGCAGCGCGATGGTCAGCCACCGCATGAAGCCCATGTCGACGTCGCTGGCGACCTCGAACCCGAGCTTGCCGACATAGAAGTCCAGGGCTGCGTCCTGGTCGAGTACGCGTACTGAGTGAATGCTGATCTGCTTGAACATGCAGCCCAGGCTAGGTGCTCCCGCCAGATTCGGCTTGTCCAAAACTGCTCGGTCTGGACCAGGCCTTCACGAAGCAGATCGGCACCGAGAGCGGCACCGCCTTCGCACGGAACTCGGTGGGCGATGCGCCGACGACCGACCGGAAGGTACGGATGAAGCTGCTGAGACTCTCAAAACCCACCTCGCGCGCCACGTCGGTGACAGGCATCGCCGTCTCCCGCAGCATGGCCATGGCCCGCTCGATCCGCCGCCGCTGCAAGTACCGATGCGGCGTCTCCCCGAAGACCGCACGAAAGGTCCGACTGAAGTGCGCCGCCGACATGAACGCGATGGCAGCGACCCCAGGAACATCCAGCGGCTTCGCGTAATCACGATCCATGGCATCCCGCGCCCGCAACAGCCGCCGATTCTCATCCTCCTGCGGGCTCATACCACCCATCACGCCCCACCTTCCAGCCTCGACATCAGCCTGACACCACAGCTCATGGTATGGACCGTCCGTCAGCAAATGGGCGAGCCCTTCGGCCGGGTCCATCCCCGCGTGCGCGGGGAGCACATCTTGAAGCGGAGCCGCTCAATGGGTACGTCGGGACCACCCCCGCGTGCGCAGGGAGCACATGCCGACCGGAAGCGTCAATGCGCTAGATCGGGGACCATCCCCGCCCGCGTGGGGAGCACGCCAACGGCGCGTTGATCACAGCGGGAGACGTGGGACCATCCCCGCGTGCGCGGGAGCACCGGCGTTCCGTGCGCGAGTCTGGTGTCGACGGCGCTGCAAAACTGACCCCCTGAGGGCGCTTGTGTTTCAGGGGGTCACGATTGGGTTCTGGCACACATTCCGTGACGAGCCTGCCTTCATTGATGAGTAGCGCACCTCGGCATCCGAGTAGCAGCTGATTAGACGTGGCTGGACGTTGATCGCTGAGCACCCGGCAGGGCTGGCTTCACGGAATATGTGCCAGAACCACGATTGGCCCGCCGTTGACAGAAAGTAGCGGGCCGAACCATCCCCACGCCTGTGGGGGCTGCTCAGGGTCAACGATTGCGGACCATCCCCACGCGTGTGGGGAGCACGGCACGACGATTTCGAGACCTTCGAGCCAGACCGGACCATCCCCACGTGCGCGGGGAGCACGAGCACGAGCGCCTGGCCGGTGTCGGCATGAAGGGACCATTCCCGCGTGCGCGGGGAGCACATGATCTTCTGGGACTTGTCCATGCCGCCCACGGGACCATCCCCACGGGCGTGGGGAGCACCGCGGCGGCATCCGGTGGACGCAAGGCCCCGACGGTTCATCCCCACGGGCGTGGGGAGCACCCTTCGTGACCTGTTCGTCTATCGGCGAGTAGCTGTGATTGCCGTAGTCGTTTGGGAGCAGGTCGGGTACCCCGCTAATGCGGGGAGGATGTCGTTGGTGGTTTGGTTCATCGCACCGGCCGACGGGTCATTCCAAGGGGCTTGGGTTTGGTCGACGATAGCGTGCGCGTGGGGGGCTTGTGTGAGCCGGTCCTCTGGAGGCCGGTTTCCTGGGTGAGGGTGACTTTTCCAGGGAGGCCGTGGATGCATGTGCCGGTGGGGTCGAAGAGCAGAGTTGGCCGGGTGCGGAGAGGGCCGTTTCCGGTGGGGGGCCATTTGTCGGGGGATGGCCAGGTGCCTTGCTGGAACCAGCGGTGCGGGATGCGGATGGTGTTGAGGAGAAGTTGTCTGAGTTGCTCGCGGTACTGGGCGGGATGCTTGGCGCGATCGTAGTACTTCAGGTCGGCCGGGTTCTGTCCGGTTTGATCCCAAGTGAGTTTGTCGTCGGGTTGTTTGAAGAGGCAGACGATGTCGTGGCTGTCGGCTCCGAGGCGGGAGCGCGCGCTGAGGTGGACCGGGAGGCTCGCGTCGGTTTCTTCGCCATTGAGCCAGCCGGAGGATAGGTCTCCGACTTCGGGGCCGTCATCGTCGTAGTCGTAGTACGCGGTGACCATCCTCTCTTCGGCTTCTCGGCGTTCATCTGCGAGTTTGCTTTGCATGTCCCGCCACGTGGCCTGAAGGAGGGCGTTCAACTCAGGTGTGCGAACCTGAACGGCTTGTTCTCCATACACGGTCTCGATCAGTTTGGGGATCTGGTCAGGGCCGATGATCTGCCGACGAGGCGCCTTGTGATCCTCAGTTAGGACGTGCCAGGTGGCCGCGAGCAGGTAGGGCGCGTAGACGGCGCCGTCGATGTTGTCGGGGGAGGTGACCAGTGGCGTTTGAGTGGGTGAGGGGAGCCACAGCAGGCGCAGCGGAGTGATGCCATCGAGGTGAGATGCTCGCCCAGGATCGTTGACGCGGTGGCGGCGGACACGTCCGCGGCGTTGGATGGCCAGGTCGAAGGGGCACAGATCGCTGATCATTAGGTCAAAGTCAAGATCGAGAGACTGTTCGATCACTTGGGTGGCGATGACCAGTATTCGGGTAGGTCGTTGTGGGTTGGGCTCGGTGTCCCGTAATTCTCCTTTCGGGTGTGGACCGAGGACGTTGATCAGATGCTGCTGGATGTGGTTGCGATCGCGCTCCAGGAGTCGCCCATGGATCAGGAAGATTTCCGTTTCGGCCGTCCACCCGTATTCTTCGGCGAGGTCGCAGACCGCCGTGTAGAGCTCTACAGCGCTGTCCACCCGGTTGCGTACAACCGCGACGATGCCCTTGTTTCGAATCTCTTCCAGGAGCGTTCGAGCCCATCGCTGCTCCAAGCTGGAGCCGTTGGGTCCTTTGAATTCCTTTGGGGTAATGAGCTCCAGCGCTCCGTCGTACGAAGCGGACGATTGGGCGGCGTCGTCCGCGAGGGGCTCGGGGGTGTCACCGACTGCGGTGCCGTTCGCGTCAATGACGGTGATCGTGTTGGCGGTCTGATCGTGCTGGTTCAGAGGTGCCTTGCGGCCCAGGCACCAGGCGTCGATGAGCAGGTCCTTGGCCGCAGTGGGGAGGGTGGCTGACAGGACGACCACCGAGGCTCCGGCGTCGGCGAGCCAGGTCACTGCCTGGCTGAGCAGTGTCTGCTGGTAGAGCTCGTAGGCATGGGCTTCGTCGATGATGACGACTTTCTGGGCCAGACCGAACAGCCGGAGGAACCAGAAGCGGGACTTCTGGACTGAGAGCACGATCTGATCGACGGTCCCGATGCCGAACGGGGATAACAGGCCACGCTTGCTGGCCAGAAACCATTCGTCCAGCACGGCCCGCAGTTCGTCGCCACAGCTCAGGTTGATGTCATCGGCTGTGACAGTCGAACCTGGCGAAGCGGCGGCTTGGAGGAGTTCTTCGGCAACTGCGGAAGCCGCGGCCGTGCCGTGGACGATGGCCAGGTTGGCTCGTGCGGTGTCGCCGGAGAGGCTGGCGCTGACGAACGTCGCGGCGCGCATGGCTGCTTGCTCGGTTGATGCGCGGCTGGGCAGTGCCATGTACATGCCGTGATAGCCGTTGGTGCGCGTCAGGTGGTGGGCCGCCCACCAGGCGGCTTCGGTCTTGCCGCTACCGGTGCTGGCTTCCACGATGACCATCGCTGGCCCGCTCTGGGGGAGTAGCCGCATGACCGCGCGCTGAGCGGGGCGAGGTCCATGCTGTTCGCCGAACAGCGCTTTCCACGTGGCGTGCTCTACTGGCCACCGGCGTAGGTTGAGGCTGTCGACGGCGTGGGCCGCTTCCCGCCGCGATGCGGCCCACCAATCGAGGATCGGGGTCGTCACGTCACGGTAGGTGAACAACGACTCGTTGGATGCGAGCCAGTCGGCGAGGACAACCAGGCCTGCGAACAGAGGCATCGCGGCAGGGCGGGCAGGCTTGGTGACGGTTTCGTGGACGTCGCGCTGATCGACGCCCAATAGCCGTGCGAGGTCGCTGATGAGGGCCTGGTGGATTTCCTCCCAATTCTCGCCGCTATCGATGCTTACTCCGCCGAGTTGATCCGGGTCCGGGATGTGTCCGTGATGTCCGCCGAGCAGGTCACCGATCATGTGGAGGGTCGGCGACTTCACGCCGTCGGATTCGCATCGTTGACAGGCGCAGCCGAGAAGCTGGGGGAGCAATCGGGCGGTCACCCTGGCATGGGCGATGGACGGGTGCTGCTCAAGACGGGATACCAGGGGCAGCCCGGCTTTTCGCGCCTGCTCTTCCCAACGTCCGGCGGCGGCTCGCAGGCCGTGCTTGTCGCGGCTTGGGTAGAACAAGCTGAGGAACTCCGAGCATGCCTTGCCGGGGATGTCATGTAGCGCGGCGAGGAAGGCGATCATCCTGCGAGCCCGGGTTAGGTCTCCTCGACCGAACGTCTCGGAAAGCAGATGGCGGACGGGGTCGGACAGGTAACCGTCGAACAGCAGCAGCGTGACGGCTGCGGTGTCGAGCGCGTGGGCGAGCAGAGGGTTCCAGGCCGCTCGTCCTGCCTTCTGGTTGATCCCGTTGAGGTCTGTCTTGCCCCACACCAGCAGGTGTGGTTCGGATTCGGAGGACATGCCGCCCGGCGTTGGCGTAGAGTCCACAGCCTTGCTCCATTCCTACCAAGTCGGCTGGTGTGATGAAGTGAGCAATTCGGAAGATGAGTTAGCTCGGCCGGTGTTCGACCTAGCCGTCCAAGGATGCATCCCAGCACTGACAAAATCCGGACCGGATCTTGTCCAGCGATCCATCGTCGAAGCGATCGTCCACGCTGAGGACGACATCGCGATCAGTCATCCGTCGTCGGGAACGGAGATCGCGCTCTACGAACTGCTCCTTGCCATCTGTCACGCGGCAGGATTCACGCCCAAGCGGCCCAGCATCTGGAAGACCTGGGTAGAGGAACGCAAGTCGCTCGAACCGGTCGTCGACTGGCTAATACGTCCAGAGAATCGCGGCCTGTTCGATCTCTTCGACCCTGTACGACCGTACGGGCAAAACAAGCTGCTCGCCGACCACGTGGCCGAGCATGGATACAGCCCGGTCCAGCTGCTTCTGGAACGTGCGAAGGACTATAACCAGTTCGTCGATCATGTCCACCTCCATGATCGTGAACCGGTGATGGCGCGTGACGCCTTTCTGGCGATGATCACTCAGCACGCCTACGGGCTGGGCGGGCGGATGATGGGGTCGGTCTCCGGCGCGCTCGGCAGACCGTTCACGTACGGGTCGGTGGGCCGGCTAGGTGCGAGGGCAAGAGTTCTGGCGATTGGCGACTCCGTGGCCGATACGCTGCGCCTCAACCTGTGCACGGCGTCGCAGGGGGGAAGCCTGAACACCAGTTGGACGGCCGGGGTGGAGCGGAGGAAATTCGCCTCTACGCGGGAACCTCGCGTTCCCAAAGGGCCAGCGGACTGGCACAGCGCTTTGGGCCGTTCCATCCTGCTGCGCCCCCGCAGCGGCGTCGAGTCACCTGATGACGTGGTCGTGGATCGTGTCCTGATGGGTGCAGGGGAGATGATCTCCACCCAGGCCAACGACCATGATGCGGTCTACGTCTCGACCAGGCCCATGCAGGCCAGTCTGAGCAAGGCGCTGTGGCGCGACGCGCATGCCATCTACGCCGCCAGCCTGGAATCGGGCCGTACGAGCCTGTTCACGCTGATCGCGACCCTTGACCGGCATTTGAGCCTGCTTGTTGTGGGCTTGGACGCCGACAATATGAAGGTACGGGGCTGGGTCCGCGACGTGTTCCCCTACAACTCGCACCGAGCCCCTGAACTCCGTAACGCGGCCGAAAACGGTGTCAAACTCGCCGACGAAGCTGTCCAAGCTGTCCAGCGTGCCGCCGCTACTGCCTGCAGGTACGCCTATCCCGCGCGCAACCGGGAGAACACTAAGACGCTCACCGGGCGTTTCGACGCCACCGACGAAGTCTGGGCCCGAGCGGGAGCACCGTTCCATCATCTTCTTCGCGAGGTCGCCAACGGCGCGAACCGCGTCGATTCCCTGCGCCGCCACGCCACCACCATGCGCGCCATCGCCATCAACGCGTTCGATGAACGGCTGCGTGCGCTGCCCCCGAACACGCGTGGCTGGCGCGCCACCGTCCAAGCGCGCCAGGAATTGCTTGACCAGCTTGCCCGGAAGCGCACCTTCAAGACCTATTCGGAGTGATCATGCAGCAACACGAAGAAGGGGACATCCTCGCAAGCCACCCCCGCGACGGTGAACGGCCGCCCGAGCAACGGCTGGTCGGATGGCTCGCGGGCCTGGTGAAGGCCCATGATGTTGGAGCGCTCGCTGATCTGCGCCGCACTCGGATCGTTACGGTGTCACGCTTGCTTGCCGGGAACTTCGCTGATGGCGACAAAGAGGGCATAGCGGCATTCGAGCAGGTGGCCTATCTGTTCGCACGCTTTCACGCGGGCCGCGGCGACGCGCACTACGGATTTGGGAGCCTCGGCCGCGCCATGCGCAACATCGGCGGACCGACCTCCAAAGGACCCGACAACGACGGGTGCGTACGGCTCCTCAACCAGATCCTGGTCTCGCGTCAACCACCGTGGCGTCGTGTCCAGCATGCTGTCGACCAGCTTCGGTCAGACAAGACAGCCCCACCTTCCTGGGCGCAACTCGCCGTCGATCTGCGCCGGTGGAACGACCCCGGCAAGACCGTCCAGCACGACTGGGCGCGCGACTTCTATCTCCCGCCGAAGAAACGGAACCAGTCATGACCGACCAGTACCTGTCGCTGCACTCGATCATCACGTTCGCCGGAGTACTGCTGAACCGGGACGAGAACAACCTCCCCAAGGATCTTGTGTACGGCGGCGTGGTCCGTACCCGCGTCTCCGCGCAGTGCTGGCGCAGAGCAGAACGCATGTATTTACGGGATCGAGCCAACGAGGGCACGGGACCGCTGGCCGGGTACGCGTTCGGGCTGCGCACTCGGGAGTGGGGAGTAAAGACAGCCGATGAGCTCGTCGCTCTCGGCTGGGACAAGGCGGACGCGGACGAGATGGCCAAAGCGGTCCTGACGGCGTGCCGACTCAAATTCGGCGAGGAAGGCAAGAGACCGGAGCTCACGAAAGTCGCGGTGTTCGCTCCCGCTGACACTGCGGTCAAGCTCGCCGCCATCATCTCGAAGCACGCGGATGATCTGACCCCGTGGTTGATCGTGGACCGCGAGAATCGGGCCAAGGAGGCAGCGAAAAGGGAAGCCGCCAAGAAGTCGCGCGGCGCACGCCGAGGCCGCGCGGCAGCGGCACCCGCAGAGGACGCCCCGCCCGCCGAGACCACCGTCGATATCGCCGCCGAAGAGGGCGAGGCAGAGGTCAACCCCCTGCCCAAGCGGATCAGGGACGAAGCGATCGCGGCCCTGGCACCCGCCGATGCCATCGACATCGCGTTGTACGGCCGGATGCTCGCTGAGATTGCCGAATCACCGAACGTGGACGGGGCAATCCAGTCCATGCACCCCTTCACTGTCGACGAGGGCGTAACGGACGAGGACTTCTTCACCGCGGTGGACGACGAGAAAGACCGCCGCAAGAAGTACGCCCTTGACGCCATCGATGCCAGCTTCGGTGACGACAGCGGTGCCGCGATCACCGGCTACCAGAGCCTGACTTCCGGAACCTTCTACCGGAACGCCGTCCTCGACCGTGAGCAGCTGCGGCGCAACCTCCGCAACGGGGGGATGGACGCCGCCCAGGCCGACGCCGCCGCAAGTGCCGCCGAGTATGCGTTCGTGGAAGCGTTCTGCCAAGCGGTGCCGTCAGCGAAGAAGACCAGCACCGGCGCACTGGGAATCTTGCCCAAACTGGTCCTGGCGGTCAGCGGCAACCGCCCGGTCAACTACGCCTCCGCATTCGAGCAGCCGCTGACGGCTGTGGTGGGCGGTGACTCGGTCAGTCTTCAAGCGGTACGCCGGCTCATCCGACAGCACCAACTGGCAGCCCGCAAGCTGCCGGGTGTCAGCAGCGGCATGGTGCTGACCTACGACATCGACATCGCTGACCTGCTGCACAAGCTGCGCACCGATGACGCGACCGGCGCGGCGGAGGTGGATTCGCCCAGCGAACTCGTCCACGGTGGCCGCGCGTGACAGCGACCCTGCTCATCCGGTTGGCCGGTCCGCTCCAGGCGTGGGGTACCGGTTCACGGTTCCTCCACCGTGACACCGATCCCGAACGTCCCACCAAGAGCGGTGTCCTCGGACTGCTCGCCGCCGCCGACGGACACCACCGCGACCAGCACGACACCGACTACCCAGACGCACTCCCGCTCGCAATCCTCGCGAAACTGCGTTTCGGCGTACGAGCCGACCGGCCCGGCGTGCTCATCCGCGACTTCCACACGGTCGGGGGCGGCAGGTTTCCCATTCGACCTCGGGACGTGATCCTCGACCACCGCAGAGCAGACGGGGTACCCGAGGCCGAGAGCCAAGAGGAAGGCCCGTTCGGAGTCGTTGACCTCCCCACGTGGTACGGCGCTCCAAAGGGGATCCATCCCGACGAGTCGGGCACTCTGCAGGCGAAGGCCGCCGTGGGCCGTACCCCCCTGATCACGACACGCTGGTACTTGTCAGACGCTGCTTTCGTCGCCGGCGTGGAGTCCGACGACCGCGCTCTCCTGGAGCGGTTGGCCGATCGCCTAGATCGCCCCCGGCGGATGGTCTGGCTGGGCCGGAAGAACTGCCCGCCCGCCGAACGGCTCAGCCACGGCGTACACGACGGCGCTATCGAGTCGGTGCTGGAACGGACCGCATTGCTTCCCAACGCGACCGAGGCAGAGCCGTACACGTGGGTCGAGACCAGCCCAGGCCAGCAAGACAGCGTCCCGGTTGCCGACCAGCCTGTGTCCTTCTCCTCCCGACATCGGGTGCACGTCCAGCGCTGGGAACACCGTCGCCACATCCCCCTGAGAGAACCCGACATCCGATGGGAGTCCCCGTGAGCGCTGTCTTCGTCGCCTGTCACAGCATTCTCGAACTGGACGCTCGGCACCGACTCACCGCCAAAGCCCTGCTTAATGCCCAAGACATGCACCGGCTCGTCATGAGCGGCTTCTACGGCTGGGTCGACGATGGCTCTCCCGACGCCCGCGCCCAAATGCAGGTCCTCTATACGGCCAACGCCGACCTGAAGAACGGCAAACTCACCGTCGTCGTCCAATCACGTGTCCAGCCTGACTGGTCACGGATCCCATTCGGCGCACTCACTGAGCCCGCAGGCGTGATCCTCGTCGACCAGAAGATCGAACTCGGTGACCGATACCGATTCCGATCCGTGATCAACCCCGCCCGCATGAGCGACCGCCACCGTAGACCGGATGCGCCGCCCCCCGCCGATGGCAAACGCGATCTGAAACGCCTGGCCGACACGACCGCCGACCACGCACGCCAGTGGTTTGCCGAGCGTCTCCAAGCACCAGGCGAGCCGTCGACCAGCGAGAGGGGCGTACGGAGGATTGGCGCCCACACGGATCCGGCTGGACTGGTCGCTCGCATCCTGCCCAAGATCTCCAACATCGTCGAGAAGAAAGACGGCAAACACGCGGTACGGATCGGCCGCGCAGAGATCCGCGGCGAACTGACAGTTACCGACCCCCGTGTGTTCGCCGATGTCCTGATCGCTGGCTTGGGCCATGGCCGCGCCTACGGTTGTGGCCTAATCTTGATCAAACCCCTCCCCGGAGGGGGCGATCCGAAGTAAACAAAATCAAGCAAATGATCTAGTGGCGTTGCAGGTCAGCAAGTGTGCTCCCCGCAGGCGCGGGGATGGACCTCCCAGTGGACTTATCTTGGGATGCCCGCGGTTGTGCTCCCCGCAGGCGCGGGGATGGACCTACACCTTGGTCACATCAGAACTTTCCCCCTCGGTGCTCCCCGCAGGCGCGGGGATGGACCCGAGGGCGGGGTTTTCTGCGTTCACTATCAAAAGTGCTCCCCGCAGGCGCGGGGATGGACCCCGCCTCGCGGATACGCTCCGCCATGCGCTGAAGTGCTCCCCGCAGGCGCGGGGATGGACCTGCCGGAGGTGTGGAGCGGGCACTTCATATGGGGTGCTCCCCGCAGGCGCGGGGATGGACCCGCGTTCGACCGTCACCTGTCTACCCGTAGAGGGTGCTCCCCGCAGGCGCGGGGATGGACCCGGGTCGAGCACCAGGCCGCCCCCGGGACTCCAGTGCTCCCCGCAGGCGCGGGGATGGACCACGGACGGTCTTGACTTTCAGGGAGTAGCTAACGTGCTCCCCGCAGGCGCGGGGATGGACCCCACGCCAGCCTGTAGACCTCTCGGCCCGGTACGTGCTCCCCGCAGGCGCGGGGATGGACCCAGCCTCAGTTCGGCTTCGCATCGGGCGATGGTGTGCTCCCCGCAGGCGCGGGGATGGACCCCCGCTGTCCCCGCGCCGGTCCGGCATCCTTCCGTGCTCCCCGCAGGCGCGGGGATGGACCCGTGTACAAGGGCTGGCCCACTGACCCGCTCACGTGCTCCCCGCAGGCGCGGGGATGGACCGTGCTCGGCCACTTTGCGGATGTTCTTGCTGGCGTGCTCCCCGCAGGCGCGGGGATGGACCTCGTGTTAAGTGCCCCCAGAAATTCCAGTTGTCGTGCTCCCCGCAGGCGCGGGGATGGACCGATCGGGTACGGCTCGCCCTCCGGGGTGCGGGCGTGCTCCCGCAGGCGCGGGGATGGACCGGGCTCATCGTGACTCTCGTCGGCAAAGGGTCCGTGCTCCCCGCAGGCGCGGGGATGGACCGTGCCTCAGATTCCGTACCCTTCAGCTTTTCGGGTGCTCCCCGCAGGCGCGGGGATGGACCGCCAGTTCATTTCTTACGCCAGCGTGATGGAATGTGCTCCCCGCAGGCGCGGGGATGGACCGAGAAACCCCCCGAGGGGAACACTGAGCGTACGACGGTGGCTTCCCCGAGCAGGATGGTCAGCACGCAGCGTGAGTCGGCAGTATCTCAACCGGCCTGGGGGTCGGCGGGTGGTTCATCGATCGGGAAAAGGATCGGGCTGAGCAGGTATTGCGTGCGGTCCGGCATGGGTGGGTTCGTCAGCAGGGGCGCGATCGCGTGGCGCAGTTGACTGATCATCTCCAGGAGTTCGTCTCGGCTGAGCCAGACGGCGTGCTGGCGGTAGCCTACGAGGTCTGCCGCCGGGTCGGCGTGATCCCGGTCCAGGTAGGCGTTGAACTCGGCGAGCAGCGCGGTCATCGCCACGGCGAATCCGCGCCGGTGATCGTCCAGGGTCAATGACTCGATCATGGCGGTGTCGATCACCGCCCGATCTTGCCGTAGTTGGTAGTGGCGCTCCATGGCGCCACGTACTCGCCGCTCGTCGGTGACCTGGAGGATGCCTCCGGCGGAGAGCAGGTCGATGTGCCGGTAGACGGTGGCCTTTGAGACCTCGGGGATCCGGTCGCACAGCTGGGAAGTGGTCAGTGTTCGACCGCCGCGCATCGCGTGCACGATGCGTAGCCGTACTGGGTGTCCCAGAAGCTCCAACGGGTCCATTCTCCTACGATTGCACACTGTGCTACCTTTCTCAAAAGGTGAGAAAGGTAGGGCATGGGAGCCGATCCGGTAGAGATCGCCACGGCGGTCGTTGAGATGGCGTGGAATGGACGCTTCACAGACATCGAGAAGTTGTTCGCCCCGCCGCTGCGAGCGATGGTGTCCGCCGAGACGTTGCAAGTCGCCTGGGAGAGTCAGATCTCCAGGATCGGGGCGATCTCCGCGGTCGGGACGCCGATCAGTGAGCCGGCCCCCAAAAGTTGGGTGACCGCATCGGGGAAGGCCGGGCTGGTCAAGGTTGGCGTCCCGGTGACGTACGAACGCGGCGGGCTGACGGTGGTCATGTCGGTCGACGAGACCGGCCTGCTGCAGGGCCTGCAGCTCGCGCCCGCGCTCACCGAACAGTGGACGCCGCCGCCGTACGCCCGCCGCAAGAAGTTCGACGAGCACGATGTCACCGTGGGCTCCGGCGCGCTGGCCGTGCCCGGGACGCTCAGCCTGCCGCGCGGGCGCGGACCGTGGCCCGGCGTGGTGCTGCTCAGCGGCGGCGGACCGTTCGACCGCGACGCCACGAGCGGCCCCAACAAGCCGCTCAAGGACCTGGCCTGGGGGCTGGCCGGCCGTGGCGTGGCGGTGCTGCGCTTCGACAAGGTGACCTGCGCCCACGCCGAGCAGGTGGCCGCAAGGCCCGACTTCACGATGAGCGAGGAGTACATCCCGCACTCCGTCGCCGCCATCCACCTGCTCCAGCGCCACCCGGCCGTCGATGCCGGGAGGGTGCATGTCGCAGGCCACAGCATGGGCGGCAAGGTCGCTCCGCGGGTCGCCGCCGCCGAGCCATCCGTGGCCGGTCTGGTGCTCCTGGCCGGTGACACCCAGCCCATGCATCACACTGCCGTGCGCGTCGTCCGCCACCTCGCCACGGTCAATCCCGGCCCGGCCGCCCAGTCCGCCGTCGAGGCGATCACGCGACAGGCCGCACTCGTCGACAGTGCCCACCTGTCGGCCGAAACTCCCGCCGCGGACCTGCCATTCGGCTATTCGGGAGCGTACTGGCTGGACCTGCGCGGCTACGATCCCGTGGCGACCGCAGCCGCGTTGGACAAGCCGATGCTCATCCTTCAGGGCGGCCGCGACTACCAGGTGACCGTCAAAGACGATCTGTCGCGGTGGCAGGCGGGCCTGGCCCACCGGCGGGATGTCACCATCCGCGTCTACGACGCCGACGACCACATGTTCTTCTCCGGCACAGGCCCGTCTACGCCCGGGGACTACGAGTCGCCCCAGCACCTCGACCCGGCCGTCATCACAGACATCGCCGAGTGGCTGACACCAGACCAGGGGAAGATCGCTCGATTTGTTGCCAGCGTCAAGCGCCTCAAGCACTGACAGCCGTCGTCGGGACCATCCCCGCGTGCGCGGGGAGTACGACCCGGTCAACAAGTCGGCCTTGGCCGCGACGGGACCATCCCCGCGTGCGCGGGGAGCACACCCGATCCAGGCACCGATGTGGCCGAGATGGAGGGACCATCCCCGCGTGCGCGGGGAGCACGGAACCTCCAGGTCCGCAGTAACGGGAGCGCTGGGACCATCCCCGCGTGCGCGGGGAGCACACCTGCCGGCGGCGGCACCCCGTCCGGCGACTTGGACCATCCCCGCGTGCGCGGGGAGCACGGCTCGACGCCGGGCGGTTTGGGCAGGACGGGGGGACCATCCCCGCGTGCGCGGGGAGCACGTTCGGTCACGAGAGTTCCCTTTCTTGAGGCTGGGACCATCCCCGCGTGCGCGGGGAGCACACTCATCGGCGGTCGCATTCACTCCACCCGCTGGGACCATCCCCGCGTGCGCGGGGAGCACGTATGCCCGTTCCGCCAGCGACTCATGGCGTTGGGACCATCCCCGCGTGCGCGGGGAGCACTTCGCCTCAACGGGAACAAACAGCTCGTCATCGGGACCATCCCCGCGTGCGCGGGGAGCACATGCGCTGGTCAATCAGCGCGACATCGCCCTCGGGACCATCCCCGCGTGCGCGGGGAGCACACGCGATGCGGAACCGCCAAGCCCGCCAGCGAGGGACCATCCCCGCGTGCGCGGGGAGCACGTGACCAGCCTGTTCGGCACCGCGACGATCCGGGGACCATCCCCGCGTGCGCGGGGAGCACACGTGGGCGGCGACGTCGGCCCAGACGTCCGCGGGACCATCCCCGCGTGCGCGGGGAGCACCCTCCTTGACGCCTTTGATTTCGATTCGCGGCGGGACCATCCCCGCGTGCGCGGGGAGCACACTCGCTGACCTGCACAGTTAGCCATTGAGGTGACGCATTTTGAGTACTTCCAAAGAAGCGGACATTTCGCACATCACTGGTCATCGGTGGAACATGCCTTGGCTGCCGGAACTCCAGGCTCAGAGAATATCGATGGCGCTGGCCTAACGTGCAATGGTGCTGCACGCATGTTGGAGGCGGTTGATTGGTTCCAGGTGGTTCACACGTGGCTGGGCGCCGAGCGCACTGGCGGGCCGGTCACTGGTTCGAACGTCGTTCCTCGACGCGGGTGCATAGAGGACGCGGGGGTAACGTTTGCGACGAGTTAGAGTCGGAACACCATTTTCTGAGTTGGACGATCCGGGCTTGGCGCGGCGGCGCGAGTGAAGGCGGTGCCGTCTCTTCGTGTGCCGACATACGCTTTCCGCTCTTCCGCGATCGCTGGACGAATGACATGGAAGTCGGCATCCCCAGGGAGGAAGAAGATCCAGGGATACCGGTCGCCATAGTGGAGGGAAGGTCATCAGGCGGTCAGCCGTCGATGATCGCTAAGACCCCCTGCGGCGGAGCCATCGATGACTGGTTGCCCCGAGGAGGCCGTTCGGTCTCGGCTGGCCGGTGGCGTCCGTGCCCGTTCGGTTTGGACTCGGTATCGGGTGGCGGGGCCCTTCCGGCTTTGGGGAGTCGGCATTTCGGGACGTGGTCAGCGGGGATCGGGGGCGGAGCCAGCGAGGTGTCCGGCGGAGGCCAGTCGCCGATGGGAGCGGCGTAGGCGCCGCCGTTGTCGGTGTTCTCGTAGGCCCAGCCCCGGCCGAGGAGCCGGGACAGGATGGCTTGGGCGGCATACCGGGAGACGCCGTAGTCCTTCATGAGCTGCCGCTGGGAGGCGACGCGCGTGCGCGGGCGGATCTCCCCGCGACGGATCTTTGCGACCAACTCGGTGCAGATCTCGGTGATCCGATCCTGCACATGCGTCCGTGGCAGCGCAGGCGTCTCATCAGGCGCGCCGATCAGGTAGCAGCGGCCCGGAACCAGCCGGACCAGCCGCCGATCCCGCAGCTCACGCTGAATGAAACGAGCGGCGGACCCGGGGATGCCACAGGAGTCCATCAGCTCGGGAATGCTCGGCAGCCGCGCCCCTTTCGCCAACTCGCCGGCCGCGATCTGTTCGGCCAACCGGTCGATGACCGCTTGACGGCGTACGGCTATTGGCGCTTTGCGTGATCCTCCGGCCTGCGCGGATGGGGAAGGCGTGCCTCCACCGGTTCCGGGGGCGGCCTCACGCTTGGGCGACGTGAGAGGGCGCGGGAGCCCGTAGTTTGAGGCGAGTTCAGCCGTCCCATCACTCGATAGTTCGCCGGTGATACCGGTCCAGGTCGGCCGCTCCCCGCTCTTGGCGTTCTTGGGTACTTCCGGCTCGGGCCACGGCGGGTCGGATTGGAACCAGACCACCCGACCGCCGTCCACTTCGTGGTGACCCCAATCGTCGGCGAGTTGATCGACCAACTGCAGCCCGTACCCGTCGGGAGCCGGCACATTCATCTGTGCCCGTATGTGGGGTGTGCTGGTGGCCGATCCCTCATCGATCACATCGACGTTGACGACACCGTCCTCGACGGTGACCTCCACCCTCACCCGCCCGTTAGGGTTGCGGCCCGAATCCGAGTGGCGGATCGAGTTGGCGGTCAGCTCGCTGACGAGTAATAACACGATGTGGAGTCTTCCGATGTCCAATCCGGTCAAGAGCTGCTGGACATAGGTACGCGCTGCCGGGACGGACGCCGTATTTCCGGGAAGGTCGATTGCCCCAAGTAGGAGTGCTGGTGATTGTCCAACGGCTTTAGTCTTTGTCATAGGTCAGGGACCTCGATTCCTGATTGGGGGCTCGTCACGCCGTGCCTCGGTTGACGAGCCCGACCCGAGATCGGGCATTGACTTTCCGGCGATCTCATGGTGGAGATAAATAGCCGGACAACCTAGACGATTAATGGTGGAGCCATTAATCCCACCAACCACCAGCATCCGGGAGCAGAAAGTGCCACGAACCTCCGACCACGTAGAACCGAGCACGTCGCCGTGGCACCTACTGGGCGCGGCGATACGCCACTGGCGCGAAGACGTAAAGGGCATCAGCCAACGTGAAACCGCCAAAATCACCTATATCGACCGCGGGGATCTTTCGAAATGGGAGCGAGGTCTCACTCGCCCCCACCCGAGCGTGGTGAAACGCTTGGACACGACATTGGAAGCCAACGGCTACCTGGTGGCGCTCCACGCCTTCTCCATCGATCTGGATCGTTTGCGTACCCTGGAGGCAAAAGGAACCGCGACCGAGGAGACCACCACGGAACGCCGTCGCCTGCTCCAATTCGCCGCCGGCCTCGCACTGGGCTCCGTTGGCGGCTCCGAACACGTCCGGCAGCTGTTTGACCTGGATCTCACGCGCGACATGGAGGATTGGGAAATCACATGCGCTGATCATCTCCACGCGCTGCGAACTCGTCCGCCCGCTCAGGTCATCGCGGACCTGGCTATTGATCTACTTGCCGTGGAGCGGCAGATGAAGATCGCAACTCCTGCCGATCTCATCGAGTTGCACCGCGTCCTGGCGGCGCTGTCTGCCGTTTACGCCAACGCTCTGACCCGGATGGCTGATCATGGGGCGGCGATCCGCTGGTGGCGCACCGCACGCCAAGCTGCTGACGCCTCCGGTGACCACACCATGAGCCTGCTGATCCGAGGTGAGGAAGCCGGTCACGGCCTGTACGGTCAGCGCACCCCGGATGCCGTACTCCATCTCGTCCGGGCAGCAGAGAGATTTGCGGGATCCGCCAGCGTGGACCTGATGAGCACAGAGGCCAAAGCGCTCAGCATGGTTGGGCGTCATGAAGAAGCCCTCGCCGTAGTACGCCGCATGATGGACCTGGCTGGTACGGCGGCGGGAGATCCGCTGGGCTTCTGGACACCAGATCGGCAGATTCACTTCGCCGCATCGTGGACCTACGCCGCAGCCGGTGATGAGGTGCGCGCTGATGCAGAAAGGGAAGCCGTCCTAGCTCTAACCAGCACGTATCCGCACAGCGCAAACGTGGTCCTGCACGGGGCCATGTGCACGGTCGTTAAAGGTGGGATCCGTGAAGGCGCACAGCAGGCTGCGACATTGATCGCCAACCTTCCGGCGACCCATCGCAGTAACCATGTGATAGAGACCGGACGAATGGTGCTGCGAGCCATCCCCATGGACCACCGTGACCATCCGGCCGTAGGTGAACTGAACGAGGTCTTGACTACCGAGCCACACAGACCCAATGGGCCCTGATCTGTTCGACTGCGCAGGGACCATCTCCGCGTGCGTGGGAACCTTTCGAGCACGTACGCAACCATGATCTCGTCAGTGGACCGGCCTTCGCGGCGGGCCAGGGCACGTAGGTCGTTGTATACCTGGCCGGCGACATTAGTACGGGGCGGGTTGGGCATCAGGCCAGCACCGCCTCGACCGCGGGACGGATCAATGGCATCGCGTTGAGTCTCTCGGCCATATCTTGAAGTTCATTGACTGCAGAACCACCGCGGGTGCGTAGATACCGGCCGAGCGCGGAGAGCGCCAAGTTCTCTCCGATCAGGTGGCGATGCCGCATCGCGTCGACCACACTCCGAGGTGCGCTGTACACGGGAATCTTTTCTCCGGGGGCGGCTTGGAACTCTTCGCGGCCGAGGTCGAAGGTGCTGGCCGCGTACTGGGACACCACAACAGGGGGATAGGAAATCGATGGGCGATGGCTACCGCGGGCCACAGCGATGTGGACAGCTGAAGGTATGTCGTCGATGAGCTCATGGAGTACCAGGGCCGACTCCCCACAGATGATCGCGCGGGGCACCCGCGCGCACACGGCAAGCAGATCAAGGTGAGCGGTTTCGGGAGCGTCCGCTTGGCGGTAGACCCCTCGCGACAGTTCATCGAGCTTTCCACCCGCTACCAGCAGGGCAAGGCCATAGGAGTAGACCCCAGCACGACGCGCTTGGGCAGCGGTAAACGTGGGCGGCAAGGCCGCCAACCGCACTTCAAACGCCCGATCCTCCTCTGTCCTCATGTATCAAATCCTACCCATCAACCGCGTTGATGGGTAGGATTTGATACATCAAGAGGTGCGCTCTAGTGGATGAACAGCGCACGGTCGGCCGAACAGAGGGCTTATCACATCTTGCGGGGGAGCATGGGACACCTCCCGCTCGGCGATGGCCTTCTTGAGGACCATCCCCGCGTGCGCGGGGAGCACGGCGTCAGCCGTACGGGGTGGCTGGGTGAGCCGGGACCATCCCCGCGTGCGCGGGGAGCACGGTGGGGTCAAGCAGGGCAGCGACCAGCCGGGGGGACCATCCCCGCGTGCGCGGGGAGCACAAGACCGCCGGACTGAGGCGGTACGGCCGGTGGGGACCATCCCCGCGTGCGCGGGGAGCACAACACGCCGGTCAGGGCGTCCACAATGGCGGTGGGACCATCCCCGCGTGCGCGGGGAGCACGTCGGCCTCGGATGGCTCCGGCTCTGGCTCGGGGGACCATCCCCGCGTGCGCGGGGAGCACTCGGCCTCCTCCGGCACGGTGGGCTCGGAGACGGGACCATCCCCGCGTGCGCGGGGAGCACGCGATCACGTCACGAGGCACCACCGACCAGGTGGGACCATCCCCGCGTGCGCGGGGAGCACATCACGCCGCACCCCCGGAGGGCTCAGCCTTGGGGACCATCCCCGCGTGCGCGGGGAGCACTCGTCAACGACCTGGACGGGTACACGGGCGTCGGGACCATCCCCGCGTGCGCGGGGAGCACGACCCGTCAGAGGCGACGTACCTCCCGGCAGCGGGACCATCCCCGCGTGCGCGGGGAGCACAGGGTCAGCGGCTCTGGCGTGGAGGCGACCGAGGGACCATCCCCGCGTGCGCGGGGAGCACCCACCGACAGCGCAGGGCACTCCTGACGGCGTGGGACCATCCCCGCGTGCGCGGGGAGCACGTCTGGAGAGGAGGGAAGGGTCTAGAACGGCGGGGACCATCCCCGCGTGCGCGGGGAGCACGACCCCCGAGCAGGCCGAGGAGCTTGCCCGGACGGGACCATCCCCGCGTGCGCGGGGAGCACACCCGCGAGGCCGCACCGGACGGGAGCACGATGGGACCATCCCCGCGTGCGCGGGGAGCACACTCGCTGACCTGCACGGTTAATCGTCAAGATGGCGCATTTTGAGCACTTCCAAAGAATCGGACATTTCGCACATCATTGGTCATTGGTGGAGCTGATCTTGGTTGCCGGGTCCCAGGCTCAGAGGATATCGATGGTCGCTGGCCCAGCGTGCGCCGGCGTTGCCGCATGTTGGGAGCGGTTGATCGGTTCCAGGTGGTTCAGATCAGGCTTGGCGGTCCTGGGTTCAGGGTGGTGTCGACGCGAGGAAGGCGCCTGGACTCGCTGGTGACCAACCGGATGACGTTGTGGCCGTCGCGGCCGAGGGTCGTAGGGGGTATCGCCTGAGGTGGCTGGGCACCGCGCGTGCTTGCAGGGTGTTTCGGGCGTCGCTTCTCGGCGCGGGGCGTATCGAGGATGCGAGGCAACGTCTGGACAGCGAGGGTTGGACACCATTTCTGGGCAGGACGATCGAGGCCAGTCGGCCTTAGCGCGGCGGCGCAGGTGAAGGCAGTGCTGTTCCTTCCTGTGTCGCCCGCGAATTTCCTCGCTATTCCGCGATCGCCCAGGCGAATGATCTGGAAATTGCTGTCCCCAGGGAGAAAGGCATCCAGGCCGCCGGTTGTCATAGTGGGAAGGCCATCAGGCGATCAGCCATCGACGATCTTCGAGGATCGGGGCGACGGTGCCATCCGGGCTGGCCGGATGGGCGGAAGGAGGCGTTCGGTCTCGGGCGGACGGTGGGGGTCTATGTCTGTTCGGCGTGGATTCGGTGTCGGGCCGCCGGGACTTTCCGGCTTTGGGAAGTTGACACTTCGGGAGGTGGTCGGCGGGGATGGGTGGTGGGCCGAGCGAGGTGTCCGGAGGAGGCCAGGTGCTGATGGGGGAGGCGTAGACGCCTCCATTGGAGGAGTTCTCGTAGGCCCAGCCCCGGCCGAGGAGCCGGGCCAGGATCGCCTGGGCGGTGTACCGGGAGACGCCGTAGTCCTTCATGAGCTGCCGCTGCGAGGCGACGCGCGTACGCGGGCGGATCTCCCCGCCACGGATCTTCGCGACCAGCTGGGTGCAGATCTCGGTGATCCGATCCTGCACATGCGCCCGTTGGAGCGCAGGCGTGTCATCAGGGGTGCCGATCAGGTAGCTGCGGCCCGGCATCAGCCGGACCAGCCGCCGGTCCCGCAGCTCACGCTGGATGAAGCGTGCGGCGGAGCCGGGAATGGCATAGGTGTCCCTCAGTTCGGGAATGCTCGGGAGCCGCGCCCCTTCCGCCAACACGCCCGACGCGATCTGTTCGGCCAACCGGTCGATGATCTCTTGACGGCGTACGGCGACTGGCGCTCCGCGTGTTCGTTTGGCCTGCGCGGATGGGGTAGGCGCGCCTCCGCCGGTTCCGGGGGCGGTCATGTGAGTGGGCGGGGTGAGCGGGTGCGGGAGCCCTCCGTTCGAGACGAGTTCGGCGGTCCCGTCGGTCGAAGGCTCGCCGGTGACGCCAGTCCGGGTCGGCCGCTTTTTTGCTCCTGGCGTTCTCGGGTACCTCCGGCTCGGGCTGCGGCGGGTCGGATTGGAACCAGACCACCCGGCCGCCGTCCACCTCGTGGTGGCCCCAGTCGTCGGCGAGCCGATCGACCAGCTGTAGCCCGTACCCGTCGGTACCCGGCACGTTCGTCTGCGCTCGTATGTGCGGTGTGCTGGTGGCCGATCCCTCATCAGTCACATCGACGTTGATGACGCCGTTCTCGATGGTGACCTCCACCCTCACCCGCCCGTTAGGGTTGCGGCCCGAATCCGAGTGGCGGATCGAGTTGGCGGTCAGCTCGGTAACGAGCAATAACACGATATGGAGCCGTTCGATGTCCAGCCCGCTTAGCAACTGTTGGACATAGGTACGCGCTGCGGGGACGGACCCGGAATTTCCGGGAAGGTCGATTGCCCCAAGCAGGAAGGCTGGTGATCGTCCAATGGCGTTGGCCTTCGGCATTGGTCAGGACCTCGGTTCCACAGTCGAGGTCCCGATGCCGTACAGGATCGCGACGTCGCCTGGCGCGTCCTCGCCGGTGACCACCGAACGGCCGCCCGTCACCTGCATGGAGAGGTTCCCCGTCTCAGCGGCGGCCTTCTTCTGGGTGAGTTCCAGCACCAGGCCGACCGAGACCCGCGCCGCGTCGGGGCTGTTCAGCCCATGGACCGGGGCGGATTGAAGCTCCCTTGAAGTAGCGTGGTTGTACATCGAGAGGTCTCCTAGCCCCGTTTTCCGCAGGTCTGTGATCGTCACCGGAGCTGCCGTGGATCCACCCCGAGGAGATAGAGGAGATCGAGCTGGGTGGGGGTGGGCTGCGGGATCACCGGTGGCGTGGCGAGGTGG
>NZ_JBDPLV010000097.1:0-35734 GCF_039871605.1 Acrocarpospora sp. B8E8
ATGCCCCCATCGGCAAGGTGCCGCCGCCAACGAACTCACGATCCCCGGGGACAGGCAACCAACATCATCGGCGCACACAATGCCGGAAAACCGCCGCCCACGTAGGCATCTTCAAAGCCGCTCAACAACCACCAAGCACACCTACCCGCTACGCGGTGCCTGGTTCGTTCCCCTCGCATGCCTGCTCATCTATGTGCACCTCGCCCCACTCATCACCATCCCCGCACCCGGCGGACCCAGGCAGCTGCACATGCTGCAAATCCTCGACCTTCCCTCACTCGAAACCGTCGCCAAAACCGCCGCCGTGCTGACTCTCATCACCAGCGGCCTCGCGTTCCTGACCGGCGCATACCGGGCCTCCGGGCCGCCCCTGCTCATCCTGTTCACCGGAACCGCCGCCATCGCCGCCTGGATCACCCTCCTGATCATGGCCGCCTCAGCGAAAGACGCCACCCCCGCCCCCGGCACGTACTGGATGCTGGCCGCTCTGGTGATCACCACAGTGTGCGCCATCCCCGCCTCACGCGACACCCCGGCGAGAACCCCGCGCCACCACACGATCAACGTCGGGATCACCGACTATGCCGACGAACCGACTCCGCCCGGACGCGACCACTACGAATGACGCACATGGCGGGCCAGGACCATGCAGGGGAGACAACGGGTGCGGCGGATACCGTTCGCACCGGACATGGAAGCTCCGGGGCTTCGCTCCCTACGCTGCTCCAAGGAACGTCCGGCCCTCAGCGGAACCCACCGCAATCCCCGCCGTCCCAAAACCCAAGCAACAGGCCCCCGGCACCGACCCCACGAAACAAGGGAAAGCGGGAGAGAGCGGCACGCCAACCCGTACGTGAAAAACATGACGTACAGCACCGCACCATCCCCCGCCCCGACCAAGCGGCCGGAAACCCACGAGCACCCGCACCCCGGCAAGCTCAAGATCAAACACGCGGCCCGCGCTGCGCCGGCTGCACTCCCTTGCGGTCGCCCTTCGGGTGCCTACGGCATGCAGCAGGCCCACCGCTCCGCACCCATGCCAGCCCGTGCCACCAGGGGGCTGTACCCAGCGCGAAGCTACCGAGCCCAACAATGACGAACCCCCCGTCTCCACGTCAGGGCGGACACGGGGGGCGAGGTTCAATTACCGGTCTTACCCGTCCATGAACAGCAGCGCGCAAATCGTCTTATTACAGACGTTGCAGTGCATCGGCGCTTCTTCGGAGGCCAGGTCACACTCTTCTGTGGTGACCCGATCGACGATCCCGGTAGCCGCCTCTACCTTCCAGGCATCCAGCCAGCGGCCGGTGTTGTCGCGAAGACCATCGACATAGCGCGTGGTCATCTCATAGAACGCCCGAACCCCGTGCTCCTTCATGTACCGCCAGTTGAACTGGAGGGAATACAGAGCGATGGGGAAGGGATGTTCGACCATGCCGCGCGCCCAGCGTTCGGACACGTCCTCGATGTCCAGCCGCCCCGCCTTCTCGTCGAGTACCGCCCACGTGCCGTTGCTGTCGAAGTCGGTGAGAACGTCCTCCAGCAGACGCCGAGCCTTTACCAGGTTCGCCGCCTTGACCGAGAACAGCGCCTCCACCGCCGCAAAGGACGGTTCGTCCTGATTCTTGCGGGCGGTCTCGATGGCCTGCTTGAGCTGGACCGAGTAAGCGGCCTCCCAGCACATGCACCCACCGAAGGTCGCCCACGGATCGGGGAATCCCGTTTCCTTTAGTGCCGCGAAAATCCGGTCGCCTTGCACACCCATGGTACCGTGACCTCCTGATTTGTTATCGCGACGCGGCGCACCTTTCCTTGAGATGCGACGCAAGCTGATCGATGGAGACATGATTCTGTTCGCCGGAATCCATGTCCCGCACCGTGACCAGGCCCCCGCCCCTTTCCTGCTGGCCATAGATAAGCGCGAAGCTTGCCCGCCTTTCGGCCGCCCACTTCAACTGCTTGGCCAGCTTCCGGCTTGACCCGAGATAGACCTCAGTCCGCAAGCCCGCCTTCCGGAGCCTGCCCGCGAAATCCATGACGTCCGGGGATGAATCCTCATCCATAATCGTGACCGCGACATCGATTCGCGAGCCTTTCTCCCCATGGGAATGGAGCAGCCCGATAATTCGCTCCACGCCCAGCGAGCCACCGCAGGCGGGAACCTCCGGGCCGCCCAAGGTCGCGATGAGATGGTCATACCGGCCCCCGCTGGCAATCGATCCCGGCATCCCGTCCGCGACCACTTCAAAGATCACGCCCGTGTAATAGTCCAGACCGCGAACCAGACTCGGCGTGAACGCGATTCGCTCTCTGCCCGCAGTCGGCCCAGCCAGGTCGAGCAACCGGTCGATCTCCGCGAGTCCCGCCCTGCCTTCCTCGCTGTCTTTCAGCATCGTCCGCATACGGTCCACGGCGTCATCTGCGGTGAGATCACTCACCAGCGTGTGCGCTGTATCCGGATCAAGTGATCTCGCGTTCATCAACTCTTCGGCCACCAGCGCGGGAGCCTGCTTGTCCAACTTGTCCAGGGTGATCAGCACCCCGCCGCCCAGGTTGGCCGGAACGCCGTACACCTCCAGAAGTCCCGACAGAGCCCGCCGCGAGTTCACCAGAACCCGGAATTCGTGGACGCCCACCGCATCCAAGGCCGCCGCTACGGCACTGACGACTTCGGCATCGGCCATCGGCGACAGTGACCCGACCACGTCCACGTCACATTGCGCGAATTCCCGGAATCGGCCCCGGCCCGGACGGTCGGCACGCCACACCGGCCCCATCGCATAGCGCTTGTACGGCATCGGCAACTGCGACCCATACGCCGCGACCACCCGCGCCAGCGGAACCGTCATGTCATACCGCAGCGCCAGGTCAGCATCACCGCTGGCCTCATGCTCTCCACGGCGGAGAATCTTGAAGATAAGTTTGTCACCCTCGTCGCCGTATTTCCCCGTGAGCGTCTCCAACCGCTCAAACGCCGGAGTCTGCAACGGCTCGAACCCGTACCGCTCGAATACCTCCCGGATCACAGCGAACACGTGATCGCGCACCCGCAGATCTCCCGCCAGGAAATCCCGCGTACCAGAGGGAGGCTCAAACTGTTGCACCGCCATAACAGACTCCTCTGCCTGAACCCTAACTTGGGAACGAAACGACCCGAACCAGCCCAACCCGCTACATTTAGGCACCCATACCGCTACCTCGTGGTTCAGTCGCACTGTGGTGCGATGCTACCGGTCCTCTCCTATCCACCGTTGCGCACCTCACGGCTGTCTGCCCACAACAACACCCGCAATGAGAAGGCCGTCCGCTCTCCGTTACTTCACGCTGTGCCAGCTAGGGCGACGCATGACCACCCTCGCCGCTTTCAATCGCGTTCCTCATTCCCGCGCCAACGGCGGGAGTCCGCCGGGTATCAGGGCAGGCGCAACCCCGCGCGAGGACTAGCCGCCCGATGACACGATCAGCTCGGCCACCGCCGCCATATCCGCCACCACATGAACCCCGAGCGGCTGAATCTCCCCGGCATCCAACCGGCCCACCGCTCCGCACGTGTCCAGACTCCGTACCACTCCGCCCCCGCCGACACCAGCCGATCACCAGCTCGGAGGCTCAGGTTGGGGTGGCCGGGCCTCCAATGACCGACAGGAAACCGGGGCGTAGGAGGCCCGGCCACGTCTGAGACGATCCAGCACGGCCGGTTCGTTGATCCGCTGCATCCCGCTGGGGGTGGTCGGGCCTCCTGTCAGCCAGGCGTTCAACTCGGGCATACAGGAGGCCCTCCCACGTCCTAGGGTCCCCGGGGGTGGTCGGGCCTCCTACAAGCCGGGCTCCAACTCGGGCACGTAGAAGGCCCTCCCACGTCTTACGGCAGCTTCGGCCACTGGTCGGGATGCGCCACGAACGTTCCCCGCTGTGGCACCGTGAACACCCACCCGTCCTCACGCATCACGGCAATCGCCCGCCGGATCGTGGCCTTGGACACCCCCTTGTCCACCACCAGGACGTTCTCACTCGGAATCGGGTTCTTCGGCAGGATCTCGCCCGCCCGGATCTCGGCTACCAGCTCATTGACGATCACCTGGAATACCGGCAGCAGAGATTCCGGACGCGGCGTCCCCACCGGGCCGACGAACGTGCCCTCCCCCGGCACGGTATGGGCGAGCTCACGCTCACGTAACTCCCGGTGGACATTCCGGGCGGTCATCTGCGCGATCCCGAACTCGCTTTTCAGTTCCTTCTCACTCGGGACCATCTCACCCGCGCCGAGCTCCCCACGAGCGATCTGGTCGGCGATGATCTCGGCAATCTGCCGGTACATCGGGACCGGGCCGTCCCGCCGAATCCGATTCGCTCGCTCCGGTTCGACGCCGCTGTTGGCCGCCGCCCGCTCACTCTCACCCCGCAGCGGTGGCCCCTCCGGGCCGACGAACATGGTTGCCCCGCCCACGGTGTGGACCAGCCCGCGATCATGTAACTCCTGGCGGGCCTTCCGGGCGCTCATGTGCGATACCCCGAACTCGCGGCGCAGTTCGCTCTGACTCGGCACCATCGCGCCGGGCTTGATCTCCCCGTCCGCGATCTCCTCCTCCAGGATGTCGGCGATCTGCCGGTAGACCGGTTCCGGGCCGCCACGATGGATCCTGGCCGCCCGCCCCTCACCCCGGCTTGGCCACCTGCTCGCCGGGGCGACCACAAAGGTTCCCGGTCCCAGCGCCACCGCCCACCGCTGCGAGCACAAAACCTGCACCGCCCGGCGCGCATGCTCCCGGTCCGGCTCGGCGAACGCGAGCATCAGCTCGGCCACAGACGGGATACGCGCCCCCTCCGCCAGCTCCCCCGACCGGATCCGGGCAATGACCCCATCCGCCATCACCCGCCACACCTCCCGCTCTTGCGGACCCGAGGACCCAAGCGCGCGCAGCCCGGACACCGCAGACACCGCAGACGCCACAGGCGGCCCCGGCCGAGCGGCAGCACCATCCCGGCGCGGTCGTCCACGTCCGCGTAACTCCACCCCCGCAGCCACCAGCAGCACCCGAACTCGATGCGCGGACATCCCGAACTCCACCCCCAGCGCATCCAAACCCCACCCCGCCCGATACAAGCCCGCCAGTTCCTCCGTACCGACACGGCCCGTCACCGGCCACCCCCGGCACTACCCACCGGCACCCGCCCACCCGGATCCGACTCAGCGCGCCCGACCCCCACAGCAGGAGGACATGCGCCCCACTCGGCGGTGATCGCCTCCCACACCTCCCGCGCGGGCCACCGCTCCGGCCGCGCCGCGTAACTCGCCCGCCGCGCCACCGTGTACGCCCACCCCGCCTCACGCAACACACCGACCGCATGCCGGGCCGTGACCAACGAAACGCCGTACCGCAGCATCAGCGCCTGCTGACTCGGGATACGCCGATCCGGCGCAATCCGGCCGACCCGGATCTGATCGGCCAGCTCCCGCGCGATCACCACATACACCGGCCGCGAACCCGAACCCGCCGAAACGCCGTCCAGCCCGACGATCGTTCCCGACCCGCCGACCGTGTAGGCCAGCCCACGCTCCCGCAACTCCCGATGCACCGACCGCGCCGTCTCCCGCCCGACCCCATACACCCGAGCGAGTTCGCTCTCGCTGGGAACCACCTCCCCAGCGGCCAACTCCCCCTTCTCGATCATCCGGGCAAGAATGTCCGCGATCTGGCAGTACAACGGAACCGGCCCCACCCGATCCAACACATCACGCCTCAGCCCAGCACCCCTGCCCTGGCTCCGCTCCCGCCCGACTCCGCCCGCAACCACCACACGGCCGTTGCCGACAGCCCGAATCAAGCCCTGCCCGATCAGCTCACGCTGCACCAGCGCGGCGAGGCTCCTGCTGATCCCATACACGCGCATCAACTCCCACAGACGCGGAAACGGCGCACCAGGGGCCAGCTCACCACCACGGATCTTGGCGGCAAGGATCCCCGCCACCTCCCCACATCCAGACCCCGCCACCGAATCGGCCACCAAATCGGCCACGGATTCGGCCGAACAGGGATCGCCGGTCATCAGGCCACCGCACACCACACGGTCCATCTCGCCAACGCTCATCAGCCCTCCTTCTCACTCGCCGCAGAGATCACCCGCAGCCCTTCACCAGACCCCGGCAAACAGTGACCGCCGCTCATACGGCCACCTCAAACCACACCGTCCGGCCCGAACCGTCCTCATCCCAGTCCCAGCCACGCGCGATCTGCTCCACCAACCGCAACCCACGCCCCCCGATGGCCAGCAGCCCCCGGTCGTCCCGGACCTGCGGCTTACTCGCATCCGACCCCTGGTCGCAGACCTCCACCCGCACGATTCGGTCAGGACAGGCGACGACCACGACCCCCACCCGTCCGCCCTGTCCGGATTCGCTGTGGGCGACGGCGTTGGTGACCAGCTCCGATACCAGCAGCAGCACATCCGACGCCTCACCGACGCCCGCCCGCTCCAACAGCCCCCGCACAAAGGCCCGCGCCCGCGCCACCGAAGCGGCCTCACCGGGCAGCTCGACGACCCCCAGCACCTCTAAGCCGCTCACCACGACACCGCCCGCAGGATCATCCCCACCGGGTCCGGACCCTGCGCCCACACCCTGGAGGTGCCCACCGTGTACTGCCAGCCTCTGAGTTCCTTACGCATCCCCACGCGCACCACCCCGGACACGCCCCCCGGCATCTCCAGAACCGCATGCTCCCCGAACCGTCCCGACAACCGCAGCGTGCAGGACACACCCCGCCCCTCCAACGCGAACGCCAGACGCGCCAGAAGATCGAACCGCTCACGCCGCATCTGCTCACGCAACGACGGCACACCCACAGGATGTCGATCTTCCCGACGGCCTCCTCGTCTGCGACGGCCACGCCTGCCTCTAAACTCGTTCACGGATCGCAGCTCCTTTGCGATCAAGGGCTCGGCTGGTCGTGTCAGCGCCAGTCCGAGCCCGTTCACGTTCTCGCGGGAATCGCCCGCGCAGTGACATAATTAGGCCACTGGTAGTAACCGGGAAGCTCCATCCCGTGGCAAAGCTCGTCCGACACACCACGACACAACGGAGTGATCGATGACTGAGGCAGAGATCTCCGCAGACGTTTCCGATATCTGGGAGCTATTCGGTCGCCACATCCGACACGCACGCAACAGCAGAGATCTCAGTCTGCGCCGCCTTGCAGACCTCTTAACCTGGGACTTCTCCCTAATCGCCAAATGGGAACGAGGTATACACCGTCCACCGCTAGAAGCGATCGAAGGACTTGATCACGTCTTAGAGGCCGAGGGCAGGCTTGCCAGCCTCTATGCCCTTGTCGCGGAACTTGACCAGTTCCGCAGGCGTATGCTCAAGTCTCGCCCATCAGCCTCATCACGCGACGAGGATGACGATATGGAACGCCGTGCAGCCCTGCGGCTCATGAGCGCTTTAAGCGCCGGAGCCGCCGTGCCCGCAGGAACGCTGGAGACAGTTCTCAACAGCGTCGAACGATCTTTCGGTTTGCGGGACGATCACCACATGGACGACTGGCACAGGACCGTCCAGACCTACGGTCAGCTCTACTACGCCCAGCCACCCAATGCCCTCATCCCGGACCTAACCGCTGACTTGCTCGAAGTCGGACGCCTTCTCCAAGACCCTCGAACGACTCTCCCGCGCAATGATCTACTCAAGGTCGGATCCCAGCTCACGGCCCTTATGGCCACCGACTTCAACGACGCAGGCAACAGACGCTCAGCCCGCCTCGCGTGGCAGACTGCCCGCCGCACCGCCGACGCATCCGACGACCGAGACCTTGCCGTCTGGGTGCGCGCCCGCGAAGCTGACTGCCTGTTCTGGCAGGACCAACCGCGATCCATGATCGCCGCTCTCCTAGATGACGCCATGGCCCTCACTCAGGGCGTACCCAGTACTGGCCGTGCAATGGCCCTAGAGGTCCGCGCCAAGCTTGCCGCTCTCGACGGCCGATCTGGAGATGCCCTCGAAGCGCTCGACGAGCTAGCCAGTACCTACGAGCGCCTCCCAGAGCACGCCACCGCCGCCGGAGCCATCGGTTCATCTGTCGGCACCAGCTACCCGGAAGCGTCCGTCCACCGAAGCGCAGCCTACGTGTACGCGTTCCTTGCCGACACGCGGAAGGCCCCCTCCGCCATCGACCGAGCCATTGCCACTTACCCGTCCAACCTCCCCGGTGGCAACCTGCGCTTGATCCAAGCCCTGGCCGCCGTTCACGAAGGCGACCTAACGCACGCCTTACAGGATGCTTTGCGCATCGCCGAGGGCGTACAGCAGCTCACTCCCATGAGGCAGCTCATACTCCGTCGCATCCTTGATGCTGTACCTCGTGAGGCCGCCAACCTGCCATCGGTCCGAGAACTCCGTGCGCTTGCGACTTAGTACAGGACGAATTATCAACCGTGCCCGGTTGGATCGCGCCGGACAGGCCACCCTCCGCTCCGCATCCCATCCCAGCAACCCGCGATGGTTCTTACCCGTTCCCCCCTGCACCCGCCGCCCGATTATCCGGGGTCAGGCACTCCCCATCAAGGGCGGCCGTGCACGCAGGACAACCAGCGATGTGGAAGGTCACCGGGCGATGTACACGCAAGGCCACCCTTGACAGGTCGCACCTGATAGGCCCCGGACCCATTGGGCAGCTAGCGGGAGCAGGCGGCAGCCTGACGCAAGTAGCGCCGCACACAGCGCATTACAGGCCAAACCCGGGGTTGGGGGAGACCGGCCGAGCTGCCTCAGGCAGAGCAGACCCAAGGGTTGCAGCGAAACACGCGTCGTCGGGCTGCGTGCCGAGGGTCTGCCCGTAGACTGTTTGTCAGCCAGACCGTCACCAGGCAAGACGGGCGCGATCATCCCCCGAAGCTGGCCCGTGTGTGGCCCGAAACTTCTGAGCCTCGACCGGTCCCGGCTAGTACTGGTGAGCACCCCCCTACACTCCCCAAGCGACATAATCGCAGGTCAGGCCCCAGATAAAGCCCCTGACCAGCTACGGGCCAGCTATCCCCAAACTGCTTGTCTCCATGGGTGGGTGGGAGAACCCCGGCAATCACCACTCCGGCGAGGTTCCAGAATCAGGTGGGATATGGTCGCTGGTCGTGTCTGAATGGGTGGATTTGCGGCATCACGGGGATCGTGAGGTTGCGCCCGGGTTGGTGGATCTCGCGGTGAATGTGCGGCAGGGGATGCCGCCAGGATGGCTTGCGGACGTGGTGCGTGATGCTGTCGGCGATCTCGCGGCTTATCCGTCCGGGGATCGGGCCAGGGCCGCGGTGGCGGAACGGCATGGGCGTGGTGTCGATGAGGTGCTGCTGACGGCTGGCGCGGCGGAGGCGTTCGTCCTGTTGGCGCGGGTGCTTCGGCCTCGGCGGGCGGTGGTGGTGCATCCGCAGTTCACCGAGCCGGAGGCTGCGCTGGCAGCAGCGGGGCATCGGGTGGAGCGGGTCATCCTGTCGGGCGCGTTCACGCTGGATCCCGAGCTTGTGCCGGAGGACGCTGATCTGGTGATGATCGGCAACCCGACAAATCCCACTTCGGTAGTGCACCCGGCGAGGATTCTCCGGAGCCTTATTCGCCCAGGCCGGACGTTGGTGGTAGATGAGGCGTTCGCGGATTGCGTCCCCGGAGAACCGGAGTCACTGACATCCATACAACTCCCCGGATTGATCGTGATCCGCAGCCTGACGAAGACCTGGGGACTGGCGGGGCTGCGGATCGGGTACGTGCTCGCGGACGCCCCCACGATCGCCCAACTGGCGGAGGCCCAACCGCTCTGGGCCGTCTCCACACCGGCTCTGGCCGCAGCGGAAGCCTGCATGACCCCTCAGGCGATCGCGGAAGCCGAAACATGGGCCAGACAACTAGCCACAGACCGTGACTACCTGGTCTCCGGCCTACGGTCGCTGGGAGCGCACATCGTCCCCAACCCCCAAGCGTCATTCGTTTGCGTACGACTCCCCGCAGTGCGCCTGCCCTTACGCGAGAAGGGATTCGCCGTCCGCCGCGGCGACACGTTCCCCGGACTCGGCGAGGACTGGATCCGCATTGCCGTACGCGATCCGGACACCTCGGACGCGTTGCTCAAAGCATTGGAAGTCACAATGAACACGTCCCCCACGCGCTGAGGAGTGCCCCGTGCCGAGCCGTACCCGACTGACCGAGACCATCGCGGCGATCAGCCCACCGGACGCGGCGGCGATGGCCGAGGCCAGAGCCCATCAGGACCGGCTCACCAAACCGCGCGGATCACTCGGCGCCCTGGAGGACGTGGCCGTCCGGCTCGCCGGAATCGCCGCGGTCTCGTTGCCCCCACTCCCGGAACCCGCCGCACTGGCCATTTTCGCCGCCGACCACGGCGTCCACGCGCAGGGCGTCAGCCCATGGCCCCAGGAGGTCACCACCCAAATGGTGGCCAACTTCCTCGCCGGCGGCGCCGTCGCGAACGCATTCGCCGCCCAGGCGGGCATCTCGGTCACCGTCGTCGACGTCGGCGTCGCCACCGACCTGCCCGCCGCCCCCAACCTTCTCATCCTCAAGACCGGGTACGGCACCGCCGACCTCTCCCAGGGCCCCGCCATGACCGAAGATCAGGCCCTGACCGCCCTCCACTCCGGCATCGAAACAGCCACCACCTTGATCGCCAACGGCGCCCGCTGCCTCGTCACCGGCGACATGGGCATCGCCAACACCACCGCCTCAGCCGCCCTGATCTGCGCTTTCACCGGCCGCGACCCCGCCGAGGTAACCGGCAGGGGAACCGGCATCGACGACGCCACCCTCCACCACAAAATCGCCATCATCCGTCAGGCCCTAACAAAGAACACAATCCTCGGAACCACCCCACCGACATCCAGTGACAGCCCTCAATCACCACACGCAGAACCCAAAACGCCAACTCCCACCCCTCAGCCCGAAACCACAGCTCTTCCCCCGGCTGACGTGGCTGCCGCGGCAGTTCCGCGCGCTGACGTGGCTGCTGCGGCGGACCCACGCCCTGATGCGGATGCTGTGGCCGTTCTTGGCAATGACACGGGTGTCGCGGTGCTTTCACACGTCCACGCGGAGACCAGTGCGCTGTCACACTCTGACGCCGATACTGCTGGGGCTCCCGACGCCCGGGGCGAGATCGCCGTAATGACTGGCGATCAGGCCCGGGCCCTGCGCATTTTGGCGGCTGTCGGGGGTTTCGAGCACGCGGCGATTGCCGGGTTTGTGCTTGGCGCAGCCGCGCAGCGTGTTCCCGTCGTGCTGGACGGGGTGATCGCTGGAGCGGCGGCACTGGCGGCGGTGGCTTTGGCGCCGGAGGCGGTCGGATACTGCATCGCCGGACATCGCTCCGCTGAACCCGGACACACGGCGGCGCTGGAGTTCCTTGGCCTACGCCCACTCGTCGATCTCGAACTCCGGCTCGGCGAGGGCACGGGAGGACTGCTCGCCCACCCGCTGGTCGTCGCCGCAGCACGCGTCATGCACGACGTCGCCACCTTCGACTCCGCCGGCGTGTCCGACAAAACCTGAGCGGCGAGTTCACCGACAGGAAGCGAACGCCCGGGCCTGTGATGCCTGCGGACAGCCTCGTGGACAAGGGGTGACACCGGGGCTCATGTGGCTGTTTGGCGAGTTGGGTATTTGATTGGTGGATCAGGTCCTGGTGGATGATGGCGGTATGGCTAGGTATGGGCCCATGTTCGGGCCGGATATCACGTTCCTTGGTGTTGATCGCTGCGATCTGACCGATCCGAGTACCTTCGCTGGAGCCGATGTCGTCATCGTCGGGGCGCCTTTCGACGGCGGCACCAGCAATCGGCCGGGCGCGCGGTTCGGGCCGCAGGCGCTGCGGCAGGCGTGCTATCTGAGTCATGACGGATCCCGGCCGAGCATGGCCCTGCGCGTGGACGGCCTGAAGGACCTCAAGGTTCTCGACGCCGGTGACGTGGAGTGCTACTCGGGCGACCTCGAGAACTCGATCAAGGACATCGAGGCCGCCGTCTACACGATCGCCCAGTCCGGCGCGATTCCGGTGATCCTCGGCGGCGATCACACCATCGCGCTCCCCGACGCTCGTGGCGTCGCACGTCACCACGGCTTCGGCCGCATATCCATGATCCACTTTGACGCCCACGCCGACACCGGTGAGATCGAGTTCGGCCACCTCTACGGACACGGCCAGCCCATGCGCCGCCTGATCGAATCCGGCGCGATCCGCGGCGACCGCTTCCTCCAACTCGGCCTGCGCGGCTACTGGCCCGGCCCGGAAATCCTCAGCTGGATGGCCCAGCAGAACATGCGATCGTACGAAATGACGGAAATCGTCGCCCGAGGCCTCCCCGACTGCCTCACCGAGGCGTTCACGATCGCCTTGGACGACTGCGACGGGATCTTCCTCTCGGTCGACATCGATGTCTGCGACCCGGGCCACGCCCCCGGCACGGGCACCCCCGAACCCGGCGGCCTGACAGCCCGCGAACTGCTCGACGCCGTTCGCCGCATTTGCTATGAGTTGCCAGTCCTCGGCGTCGAGATCGTCGAGGTCGCTCCGCCGTACGATCACGCGGACATCACCGCCTTCCTCGGAAACCGTGTCGTCCTCGAAGCACTGTCCGCGATCGCCCGCCGGAGAGAGGTCGCCGCAGGAGGGGAGCCCTGGGATCCCAGGAAGCCCCTGCTCGAAGGCCGATAAGAAGCATCTCTTGACATCCTCCCGGCGTGAACACCCGGGACTCCCCACGTCGCCGTGGGGTTCTTACTGTTTCTGCTATGCCGCGTGAGCAGCGTAGGTTGCGGGCGGTGCCAGGGTCGGAATTGCCTCACCTGGTCTTACCCGCCCTCCACAGTCGTTTCGAGTGTCCGCCAGCCCGGCGGCCACCATCTCCTTGTCCTGCCCTCCCCCGGCCAGGGTCGCCTCCGCCGCCTCGCGCAGGCGGATGCCCTCGGCCAGGATATTCAGCGCGGCCGCCAAGTCGCGATCGTGGTACTCCCCACAAGACGGGCAATCCCACTCCCGCACCTCCAACGGCAGCGTCCCGTTCCGCCAGCCGCAACACGGGCACAACTGGGAGGAGGGAAACCAGCGGCCCACCGCGATAACCGTCCGCCCGGAACGGGCCGCCTTCCCGCCCAGCAGAGTGCGGAACGCGCCCCAGGACGCGTCGTTCACCGATTTGGTCAGCCGACCGCGGGCCAAACCCCGCACCGCCAGATCTTCGATCGCCACCGTTTGGTTCTCGCGGATGATCGACGTGCTGGTCTGGTGCAGGAAATCCCGGCGCGCGTCGGCCACCTTGGCGTGCTGGCGGGCCACCGCGATCCGCGCCTTCTCCCGGTTCTTTGATCCCTTCTGTTTGCGCGACAGCGCCCGTTGCAGCCGAGCCAGCCGCCTGGCCCGGCGACGCAGCCACCGCGGATTGGCGATCTTCGTGCCGTCCGAGAGAACCGCGTAATGAGTCAAACCCAGATCGATCCCGATCTCGGCTTCTGCCTCGGGCAGCACCTGCCCGGCGTCATCGACGTCGATCACGAACGAGGCGAAGTAGCGGCCCGCCGCGTCCTGGACGACCGTGACCGAGGACGGCGCCGCCGGCAATTCCCGGGACCAGCGCACCTCGATCTTCCCGATCTTGGCCAGGTACAGCGTCCCGTCACCGGGCAGGCGGAAGGCGGTGCGGGTGAACCGGGCCGACTGGCGCCGGTCCCGGCGGGACTTGAACACCGGCAACCCCATCCGCGGTCCCTTACGCCTCCCGCTCACCGAGTCGAAGAAATTCTGGTAGGCGATCTCCAGGTCCCGCAGCACCTGCTGGAGCGGGACCGCCGACACCTCACCCAGCCACTCCCGCTCCGGCGTCCGTTTGGCCGCGGTGATGCAGATCTTCTGCAGATCCCCGCCGCCGATCCACGGCAGCCCGACCTTGCGTGCCGCCTTGCGCATCGCCAGCGCGTCATTCCACACCACCCGCACACACCCAAACAACCGCGCCAGCACCTGACACTGGGAAGCGTCGGGGTAGAGCCTGAAGTTGTAGCGCAGCCTCACCCCGGCCCCCTCCGCACACAACACACGCACCGTCACGATTCGAACACGCTAGCGTATGGCCGAGGGCAGTGGAAGCCGAATACCAGCACGGCAGGCACACGGCAGGCGCATCGTCGCCGCGCTTCACCTCCATCTGGTCCTTGTGGCCACATATCGGCGAAATGCTTTCGACGACGGCGCCGCTGTGAGGACATCATGATCGAGGTATGCGACGGCTTCGAATCCGAGCTATGTGAGTCCAACGGCGACGACACCAGGTCATCTGCCCACAGGGATATCCGAGTCTCTCCAATCCGTCATCAAGGTGAACTTCTCCCAGGCCCACCGCACTCCCTGCCCGACGCACCAAGTCGGCCACCGCCTCCTGCAAGCTCAGCCTGCGGCCACGTAACCGACACGAGGCGCTCGCCCACGCCCGGGCTGCTCAGCAGACCGAGCAGTGGCAGCGCTGTTATCGGGTCCGGGCCCGGGGTCGAAGGCACGATCTCACCAGCGGTCCGCGATCATGGCCAGCGTCGTTCCTGCTACATCGGCCTGGCCGAATCCATCCACCGAGCGTTTTGGCCGCCACGGCGATCAACGTGGTACGCGTCGATGCCTGGATGACCGGCACGCCTTTAGGCCCGACTCGCGCCTCACGCTTCATCGGACTGCGACAGGCGATCATCGTGTAACGGGGTGCATTTGCCAACGGAGTCCTGAAGGACGTGGCCTTCTGCGGTTTCTCGTAAGTGCTGTCACAGGTCAGGGGGTAGGTTTACCTCCTAACGGACCTGTGTTGACCCAATGGGGAGAGATGGCGCCCTATCTGCTCGGACTGCGGCTCGACGGCCGGCGGGTGCTGGTCGTCGGAGGCGGACGTGTCGCCCAGCGCCGGGTGCCCGCGCTCCTGGACGCGGGGGCGTCGATCACCCTGGTCTCGCCGAGCGTCACCCCCGCCCTGGACGACCTGATCGCCGACGGCCGTGTGGCCTGGGAGCGCAGGCCGTACCAGCCGGGGGACTGTGAGGGAGCCTGGCTGGTGCACGCCTGCACCAGCAACCGCGACGCCAACACGGCCATCGCCGCCGAGGCCGAGGCGAAACGCATCTGGTGCGTCCGCGCCGACGACAAGGATGCCTCCGCCGCCTGGACCCCGGCCAGCGGCCGGGTCGACGAGGTCAGCGTCGCGATCACCGCGGGCGGCGACCCACGCCGCGCCGCCGGTATCCGCGACGCCGTCGTCAGCGCACTCCGGGACGGTACGGTCGACGCCCGCCGCCACCGCACCAAACCGGTCGGCGTCGCCCTGGTCGGCGGCGGCCCCGGCGACCCCGGGCTGATCTCAGTACGCGGGCGCCAGCTGCTGTCCCAGGCCGACGTGGTCGTGGCCGACCGCCTGGCCCCGCGCAGCCTGCTGGACGAACTGCCCCCCGACGTCGAGCTCATCGACGCGGCAAAGGTTCCGTACGGGAGGTTCCTGTCCCAGGAGCGGATCAACGAACTCCTTGTCGAGCATGCCAAAGCCGGACGTTTCGTGGTCCGGCTCAAGGGCGGCGACCCGTTCGTCTTCGGGCGCGGCGGCGAGGAGATGATCGCGTGCGCGAAGGCGGGAGTGCCGGTCATCGTGGTGCCGGGCATCACCAGCGCGGTTGCGGTCCCCGCCGCAGCGGGGGTTCCGGTCACCCATCGGGGAGTGAGCCAGGACTTCCATGTTGTTTCCGTGCACGTGCCGCCGGGGCATCCTGAGTCGAGCGTCGACTGGAAGGGATTGGCGCGATCCCAGGGAACCCTGATACTTCTGATGGCGGTTGAACGTATCGCGGAGATCGCGGAAACTCTGCAAGGTGACGGACGTTCGCCGGAAACTCCCGTAATGGTGGTACAGGACGGTACTCTTCCCACCCAGCGCACAGTAATCGCCACCTTGTCCACCGTGGCGGAACGAGTGACCGCCGCCGGGCTTCGGCCCCCGGCGATCGTGATCGTCGGGGACGTCGTCGGAGTCGGCCAGGAGATTGAGATGGTGCGAGCGGAGCGGGTCCCGTGAAGTCGGCCCCCAACGTGCCCGGACACGAGCATGCCTCCGGTGACGCACCGGGTTACCCAATGATCGGCACCACGGGAGATACCGTGAACGACGAGGTCGACGAGGGCCCCGGTGAGCAGACGGCGTCGTTCCGCGCCATCCGACCCGACGACCCACCCCCTGGTTCCACCCCGGAACCGGTGATCAACCCAGCGGTCAGAGCGAAGGTGCTGGCCGCCCAGGAGGGCGCCTCCGGCAAGAAGACCGAGAGCGCTTGGGCTCATCTGTCGGTCAGCGCCACTCCAGCCGAGGAGCCAACCCCCGAACCCGCCGCTTCCGACCCGGAAAACGCGGAACAAACCACTCAGGCCACCCCAGAGCCCGACAATACAGAACAACCCTGGAGCTTCTTCCGGAACCCCGCCAAGACTGGCTCTGCGCCCCGTCCTCACACCGATGAGGCACCTCCCCCAGCTGACGCCGTGGACTCCTCGGATGACACCGCAGGATCCGGGGAAGACCGAGCCGATTCGCCGGCCGACGGCGCCTCGGGAGACGACAAGAACTCGGACGACGCCCAGGATTCGACTGATCCCAGGGGTTCGGGCAACGTCAGAGGCTTGAGCGACACCCAGGGTTCGGCGGATCTCAAGCACTCGCGTGGTGTCAAGGGCTTGGCCGATGCGAGAGATTCGGGCGATGCCGGAAGTTCTGGCGACGCCCAGGGTTCGGCCGATCTCAAGCGCTCGAGTGGTGTCAAGGGCTTGGCCGATGCGAGAGATTCGGGCGATGCCGGAAGTTCTGGCGACGCCCAGGGTTCGGCCGATCTCAAGCGCTCGAGTGGTGTCAAGGGCTTGGCCGATGTGAAAGATTCGGGCGATGCCGGAATTTCTGGCGACGCCCAGGATCCGGCCGATGCCAAGCGTTCCGTGGGTGCCAAGGGCTTGGTCGCCAAGGACCAGGGCGATATCTGGAGTTCTGGCGGCGTCAAACGTTCGACTGATGCCCACGGCTCGGGTACCGCCAGGATCTCGGGCGATCTCAAGGACTCTGGCGATGACGAGGGCTCCCCGGGTGGTATCCAGGATTCCCCGGATGCCGTCTCGGATGGCGATGCGGACTCCTTCGGCGACCCCGTGGCCTCCTCGGGTGAGGGTGCCGACAGTGGTTACGGGAGCGACGCCGGTGATGTGGCCCGGGTGAAGAGTGGAACGTTCGCGCGGGCCGTACAGGAAGAGAAGTTGCCTGAGACGGTGTCGGCGGCGTTGACGGCGGCTCTGGCCCAGCTCAGGGAGGCCGTTACCGGATTGCACTTCGGGCTTGACGTGCCGGGAGCCGAAGAGGCGCGCAAGTCGCAGGCCGCGGTGCTGACACAGCTGGACGACTACGTGATCCCGCGCGTGCACATGAGCACGGCTCCGGCGCTGGTCGTGGTCGCGGGCAGCACCGGCGCGGGCAAGTCCACCCTGGTCAACACGCTCGCCGCGCAGCAGGTCAGCGCCACCGGGGTCCGCCGCCCGACCACCGGCACACCCGTCCTGGCCTGTCATCCGGACGACCGCGACTGGTTCGTCAAGGGCGACCTGCTCCCCGGCCTGAGAAGGCTGGACAAACCGGGCGAGGGCGCGGGGCTCGACAGCATCGTGATCGCCCCGACCGAACGACTGCCCCAAGGCGTCGCCCTACTCGACACCCCCGACATCGATTCGGTCGTCGAGGAACACCACCAGATCGCGCACCGCATGCTCGACGCCGCCGACCTGTGGGTGTTCGTCACCACGGCCGCCCGATACGCCGACGCGCCCTCCTGGGGCCTGCTCCGGCTGGCCAAGGAGCGCAACGCCCGGCTGGTGATCATCCTGACCCGGGTCCCGCCCAAGTCCCGCGACGTGATCGTGAAGCACTTCGTCCGCATGCTCGACGAATACGGCCTGGGCGAGGTCGAACGTTTCATCGTCAACGAGACCACCGTCACCAATGGCAGGCTCCCCGACGACCAGGTCACCGAGCTGCGGATGTGGCTGGCCGAGCTCTCCGTGGACGACCAGCGGCGCACCCACGCCGTGCAGATGACCCTGAACGGCGTGCTCAACAGCTTCCGCAACCGCGTCCCCGCGCTCGCCCGGCACCTGGAGACCCAGGTGGCGCTCCGCGCGGACCTGCGCTCGGACGTGGACTCCGCATACATGAGCGCGCTGGCCGAGATCGACGAGGCCACCAGGAACGGCTCGCTGCTGCGCGGCGAGGTGCTGGCCCGCTGGCAGGACTTCGCCGGCTCTGGTGATCTCATGCGCACGTTACAGCTCCGCCGCGCGTCCAAGGCGGGCCAGCAGGGCCCGGAACGGCTGCGCGCGCTCAAGGGCGCCCTGCACACCGGCCTGGAATCCGTGATCACCTCGGCTGCCCAGCGCGCCGCCGAGGAGGTCGTCACCCGCTGGCGGCAGCGTGCCGGAGCGGGGGACAAACTGGCCGCCATCCCCGGTCTCGGCCGCCCGACCGAGGAGGCCGCGCGCCGGACCTCCCGCATGGTCACCTCGTGGCAGGACCACGTGACCGAGCTGATCAGAACCGAGGGTGTGACCAAACGTTCGGTGGCCAAGCTCGTCTCCTTCGATGTGCAGTCATTGGCGTTGATCTTCACGGTGGGCCTGCTCGGATACGGCACCACCGATGTGTCGGTCGGCTCCGGCAACAGCGCCCTGCCGCAGCGGCTGCTGCGCGGGCTGCTCGGCGCCGAGTCGCTGCGCAGTATCAGCGCCAAGGCGCGCAGCGACCTGCGGGCCAGGATCGGCCTGCTCTTCGACGATGAGACGCTGCGCTATGTCGACGCGCTGGACAGCGCCGGGATCCCGGACGAAGCTGCGGCAACCCGGCTCTACCAGGCCACCTACAACCTCGAGGTAGCCCGATGACAATCAGCGCCGAACCCCGGCACGGACTTGGCACCAGGCTCGCCGCCCTCGCCAGGGTGGTCGAGCTGGGCCAGGGGCGGGTCGATCCGGAGCTGCTCGATGAGGCCACCCAGCTCCTGCTGCGGGCCGGAAACCGGCTCAAACTCTCACCTGACCACACCGTGGTGGCGCTCGCCGGGGGCACCGGCAGCGGCAAGTCATCCCTGTTCAACTCGGTCTCCGGGCTCGAGCTGTCGCCGACCGGCGTACGCCGCCCGACCACGGCACGCACGCACGCCTGCGTGTGGGGTCTGGAGGGGGCCGCGCCGCTGCTGGACTGGCTGCAGATCCAGTGGCGGCACCGGTTCGCCCGGGCCAGCGCGCTGGACAAGGGCGAGAGCCAGTTGCACGGCCTGATCCTGCTCGACCTGCCCGACCATGACTCCATCAGGGCGCTCACCGACACCGAGGCGGACCGGCTGATCACCGCCGCCGACCTGATCGTCTGGGTGCTCGATCCGCAGAAATACGCCGACGCGGCCACCCATCGGCGCTACGTGACCGAGCTGGCCGGGCACGACGCCGTGACCGTCTTCGTGCTCAACCAGGCCGACCGGCTGACCCCGGAGGAGCAGGCCATCTGCGTGGCCGACCTGGAGGACCTGCTGGAGCGGGAGGGCGTGGCCAACCCGAAGGTGGTCGCCACGTCGGCGACGACCGGCAAGGGCATCGACGGCCTGAAGGCCGTGCTGGCCGAGTCGGTGAGCGCGCGCCGGGCCGGATACCTCCGCCTGGAGGCCGACCTGGACAAGCTCATGCTGCGGGTGGCCAAGGACATGCCCGACCTGCTGCACGTCGAGCCCACCGTGGACGGCGCCCGCCGGGCCGGGCTCGCCGACGCGCTGTGCGACGCCGTCGGCGCGGCCGCGGTCGGCGAGGCCATCGAGAACGTCTACGGCGTGCGCTCGATCGACTGGGTCGGCTGGCCCTACGCCCGCTGGGCCGCCATGTTCCGGCCCGACCCGCTGAAGAGCCTGCGCCTCGGCGACGTCAAGGACGACATCCGCACCCTCGTCGGCGGCTCGGTCCGGGCCCAGCCCGCCGAGGTGGACAACGCCGTCCAGGCGCTGTCGGACGGGCTCAGCCAGGGCATGCCCGAGGTCTGGCAGGACGGCGTCAGGGACGCGGCCCGCTCCCGATCCGGCCAGCTGCCCAAGGTGCTGACCGACGAGCTGGGCGAGATCGCGCCGCCGCTGGACCGGGTGCCCGCCTGGTGGTGGCTGGCCAAGATCTGGCAGTACCTCCTGGTCCTGCTGTTTCTGGCGGGCCTGGGCGTGACCGGCGCGATCGTGGCCTACGGCGTCTTCGAGGCCGGGCCGCCGCCGACCGACCTGCTGGGCGACGTCGGAGTGCTGCCGTGGGTGCTGCTCATGATGGCCAGCGTGCTCGGAGTCGGCCTGCTCTCCGCGGTGGCCAGCCGGAACTTCATCGTGCTCGCGGCCGGGTCCGAGCGGGACCGGCTGGAGCGGGACATGCGGCGGCGGGTTTCCGGCGTGGCCCAGGAACTGGTCGTGGAGCCAGTGGAGCGCGAGCTGCAGCGCTACAACGATTATCACGAGGCATTGAATACCGCGAAGTTCTAGCAGACCGCTTCGAGCCCTGTGGATAACGCCCGTTATCCACAGAGCGTCGTTCGGTCGCTTCGGGTGGTGGCGGTCTGCGGGAGGGTGAGCGCGAGTCCGGCGAGGGTCCGGACCGTGGAGGCACTCATGAGCGAGATCTACGTCACCCTGTCGGGGAATGTCACCGACGATCCGAAGCAGTTCCACTTTGGTGACGGGTCCCGGGCGACCTCGATGCGGGTCGCGGTCAACCGCCGGTTCCTGGATCGCCAGACGCAGACCTGGCAGGACGGGGAGACCACGTACTACACCGTGCGCTGCTATCGGGCGCTGGCCGACCACGTGGCCCAGTCGGTGCGGCGGGGGCATCCGGTGGTGGTGTCGGGCAAGTTGCGGGTGAAGCAGTTCGAGCGCGGCGGGGAGCAGCGTTTCTGGGTCGAGGTGGAGGCGGTCTCGGTCGGCCACGACCTCAAATGGGGGATCACCAGCTTCGAGCGCCCGGTGCGCGGTTCCACGGGTCCGGTCGCCGCCGCGCGTGATCTCCGAGCCATGGAGGACGCCACCCGCGAGTGGGAGCTCACCACGGTTCCATCGAACACGCTGCGCCTGCTGGAGGGCGGCGCGGGCAGGCCGGACGCCGAGCCCTACCTGGCCGATGACGTATACGAGAGCGCGGCCGACGGTCTGGCCGGCGGTCTGGCCGGCGGCGCGGCTGGCGGTTTCGGCGGTGGCTTGGGCGGTGGCCCAGGCGGTGGTCTGGCCGGTGATGCGGCTGGTGGTCTGGCCGATGGTCAGGTCGGCGGTCTGGCTGGTGGTCTGGCCGATGGTCAGGCTGGTGGTTTGGCCCACGGTCAGGCCGAGGGTCTGGCTGGTCTGGTCGAGGGTTCGGTGGACGACGGGCACGAGGTTCCGTGGCCCGGTGACGCGATGCCGCTGGCGGCTTGACGGGGGAGGGGGGCATCGGCCGTGCGCGGCCGGTGCCCTCGATCAGGGTCCGGAGATCGGCCGATGGCGACGATCCGCGTCGCTGCAAGAGCACCAGATCAGGTCCAGGTAACGCCCCGCACCATGGCTGCTCCTTTCCCACACGGCCCGCCCGCGAAGGAGCGGTTCCCCACCAACGGGCGGCTGCGGCGAATCACCACAGAACCGCCCCCAGGCCATCAGAACGAATGGCCACGCTGCCCAAGGTAGCGGTTCCCGTCGCGCGTCGCACACTCCGCAACTATTGTGTTACACATCGTGAGACGCTGGAGTCAGCGTATGGACGCGTTGGGGGATGGGATGGCAGCGCCCAGTCAGACCTCGGCCAAACCGATGGGCGGCACGCCGGCACGCGGGGGCAGGTGGCCCCTGCTGGCGCAACGGCGTCCGCTGGTGCTCTATCTGGTGGCGATCGTGGCGCTGGATCTGGCGGCGATCGGCTACTTCGCGGCGACCACCAGGTTCGCGGTCGCCGACCTGGCCACGTTCCTGGCCCTGACGGCCTGCGGCGCGGTCTGCATCGAGGCGACCCGGCGGCTCGGCATGCCCGCCGGGGTCCACCGCGACCTGCTCTCCGCCTGGTGGCTGCCGGCCGCGCTGCTGCTGCCGCCGGTCTACGCGCTGGTCGCGCCGATCCCGCTGCAGATCCTGCTGCAGTTGCGGGTCCGGGCCACCGTCGCCTACCGGCGGGTGTTCAGCGCGGCCGCGATCGGCCTGGCCGCCGGGACCGCCTCGGTGGCCTTCCACGCGCGGGTGGCCGACCCGGGGGAGCTGGGCCTGGGCACCGGCTGGCCGATCGTGACCGCGGTCGCCTGCGCGGCCATGTTCACCGTGCTCAACACGGCGTTGATCGCCATCGCCGCGCACACCGCCGACCCCGACAGCCGCTGGCGGGACGTGCTGTGGGATCGGGAGAGCCTGCTGCTGGACGCGGTCGAGCTCTGCCTGGGCGTCTCGGTGGCCATCCTGTGCGGGCTCAACCTGGCGCTGCTGCTGCTGGCCCTGCCTCCCGTCATGCTGCTGCAGCGCAGCCTGCTCCACGCCCAGCTGCAGGCCGCGGCCAGGACCGACCCGAAGACCGGCCTGCTCAACGCCGCCGCCTGGCAGCGCGAGGCGGACACCGAGATCGTCAGGGCCCGCCGCACCGGCGAGATGCTGGCCCTGCTGATCGTCGACATCGACCACTTCAAACGGGTCAACGACACCTACGGCCACCTGGTCGGCGACCAGGTCCTGATCGGGGTCGCGGCCACCCTGCGCAGCCAGCTGCGCGACTACGACGTGGTCGGCCGGTTCGGTGGCGAGGAGTTCGTGGTCCTGCTGCCCCGCGCCGACGTGGCCGAGGCCCGCCGGGTGGCCGAACGGCTCAGGACCCGGGTCGGGCGGATGGCCGTGCCCGTCGACGACGCCATGATCACCGTGACCATCTCGGCCGGAGTCGCGATCATGAACATGCACGGGGACGACCTGATCGAACTGCTCGCCGCCGCCGACCTGGCCCTCTACCGGGCCAAGGAACTGGGCCGGGACCGCATCTGCCTGCCCGCCACCCAGAATCCGCCGACGGACGGCAAGCCCGCCACGGCCCACTAAGCTTGACCCCATGGCCGAGTACATCTACACGATGCGACGTGTGCGCAAAGCGGTCGGCGACAAGGTGATCCTTGACGACGTCACGCTCTCCTTTCTGCCCGGAGCGAAGATCGGCGTGCTCGGTCCCAACGGCACCGGCAAGTCCACCCTGCTCAAGATGATGGCGGGCATCGAGAACACCTCCAACGGCGAAGCCCAGCTGATGCCCGGCTTCACCGTCGGCATGCTCCAGCAGGAGCCGCCGCTGAACGAGAACAAGACCGTGCTCGGCAATGTGGAGGAGGGCGTCGCCGAGACCAAGGCGCTGCTCGACCGCTACAACCAGATCGTCGAGCAGATGGCCACCGACTACACCGACGAGCTGCTCAACGAGATGGGCAAGCTCCAGGACGAGATCGACCATCGCAACGCCTGGGAGCTCGAAAGCCAGTTGGAGCAGGCGATGGACGCGCTCCGCTGCCCGCCCGCCGACTCCCCGGTCACCACCCTGTCCGGGGGCGAGCGCCGCCGGGTCGCGCTGTGCAAGCTGCTGCTGGAGCAGCCCGACCTGCTCCTGCTCGACGAGCCCACCAACCACCTCGACGCCGAAAGTGTGCAGTGGCTGGAGTCCCACCTGGAGAAGTATCCGGGGACCGTGCTCGCCGTCACCCACGACCGTTACTTCCTCGACAACGTGGCCGGCTGGATCCTGGAACTCGACCGCGGCCGCTGCTACCCGTATGAGGGGAACTACTCCACCTACCTGGAGGCCAAGGCGGCCCGGTTGAAGGTGGAGGGGCAGAAGGACGCCAAGCGGAAGAAGCGCCTGGAGGACGAGCTCCAGTGGGTGCGCTCCAACGCCAAGGCGCGGCAGACCAAGAGCAAGGCCCGCCTCCAGCGGTATGAGGAGATGGCCGCCGAGGCCGACAAGTTCCGCAAGCTGGACTTCGACGAGATCCAGATCCCGCCCGGTCCCCGCCTGGGCACCACGGTCATCCGGTCCGAGAACCTCACCAAGGGCTTCGAGGACCGGCTGCTGATGGACAACCTCAGCTTCGACCTGCCGCGTAACGGCATCGTCGGCGTGATCGGCCCGAACGGTGTCGGCAAGACCACGCTGTTCCGCATGATCACGGGCAGCGAGACGCCCGACAAGGGCTCGATCACCATCGGCGAGACCGTCAAGATCTCCTACGCGGACCAGACCCGCGCCGCCATCGAGGCGAGCAAGAACGTCTGGGAGGTGGTCTCCGACGGGCTCGACTACATCAAGGTCGGCAACGTCGAGATGCCGTCCCGGGCGTATATCGCGGCGTTCGGGTTCAAGGGCCCCGACCAGCAGAAGAAGGCGGGCGTGCTGTCCGGCGGCGAGCGGAACCGGCTCAACCTGGCGCTCACCCTCAAGCAGGGCGGCAACGTGCTACTGCTGGACGAACCGACCAACGACCTCGACACCGAAACGCTCTCCTCGCTGGAGAACGCCCTGCTGGACTTCCCCGGCTGCGCGGTCATCACCTCGCACGACCGGTGGTTCCTGGACCGCATCGCCACCCACATCCTGGCCTGGGAAGAGGGCTCGAACTGGTTCTGGTTCGAGGGCAACTACGCGGACTACGAGAAGAACAAGATCGACCGGCTCGGCGCGGACGCGGCGCGCCCGCATCGGGTCACCTACCGCAAGCTGACGCGCGAGTAGCGTGCGGCATGTGTTCTCCCGGCAGATCCGGTTCGCCGACATCGATCAGCTGGGGCACGTCAACAACGTCCGGTTCTTCGACTACCTGGAGGACGCGCGGCTGGCCATGCTCTACCTGGATCCGATCCGGGCGGGCGGGCAGCCGCATCGTGGCCTGGTCGTGGCGCGGCACGAGATCGACTACCGGCGGGCGCTGACGTTCCGTCCCGAACCCGTGCGGGTGGAGACCTGGGTGACCGCGATCACCCCGGTCCGGTTCACCTTGGCGTACGAGATTCGGGACGAGGACGTGGTCTTCGTGGAGGCCATGTCGGTCATGGTGGCCTATGACCCGGCGGCGGGGACGCCGCGCCGGCTCACCGGGGACGAGCGGGCCTACCTCGAGAAGTTCACCGCGTAATCAGCCGGGTGGCGGAACTCACCGGGTGAGATGCCAGGGTGGCCGGAGATCGCCGCGTAAATCGGCCGGGTGGCGGAACTCGCCGCGTAAATCGGCCGGGTGGCGGAACTCGCCGCGTAAATCAGCCAAGTGGCCTAACTCACCGCGCAAATCAGCCGGGTGGCCGGAAACTCGGCCGGGGGGTCAGGGTCAGTGTGAAGGTGCCCTTCTGGCCCTCTTCGTCCGGGGTGAGCGCCAGCGACGTGGACGTCGAAGGCCAGGCGCAGGATGAATCCCGGTCCAGGCGCTCACCCGGCCGGAGTTCACCCGGTGCGCAGCCAGGTGGCCGTGTCCGAGGCCAGCGTGCCGCCATCAGGGCCCAGGTGCCGCCCTACGCGTTCACCAGGCTGTGCGCGGCGTAGACGAGGTATTTCCAGAGCTTCTCGTGCTGCTCTTCCGGGAGTTCCAGGGTCTCGACCGCGTCGCCCATGTGCTTGAGCCACGCTTCCCGCTCCGGCTCCCCGATCACGAACGGCGCGTGCCGCATGCGCAGCCGGGGGTGGCCCCGCTCCTGACTGTACGTATTCGGGCCGCCCCAGTACTGGATCAGGAACAGCCGCAGCCGCTCCTCGGCGCCGGTGAGATCCGCTTCGGGATAGAGCGGACGCAGCAGCGGATCCTCCGCCACACCCTGGTAGAACCGGTGGACGAGGCGCTTGAAGGCCTCCTCGCCGCCGATGAGGTCGTAGAAACTCTCCTCGCTGGTCACGGTTTCAGCCTAAGACAGCTACTCGCCAGTAAAGTCGCGGGGCCTGGGGGTGAAGATTTCCCCCGGGGGAGGATTCTCATCCCGCGAACCTTCCTGCCGGATGATGATTCTTCTGCCGCACCGAATCAGGCGTACCGAATCAGGCGTACCGAATCAGGCGTACCGAATCAGGCGCACCGGAATAGGGCGCGCCGGATCAGGCGGCGAAGACGAGGCCCTGCTCGTCGAAGGCGCGCTTGATCCGGCGCCGGAGCTCGCGGGCGGCGTTGGCGCGCTCGCCGGGCACGGTTTTCACGCTCACCCGGAAGATCACGGCGGAGTCGGAGATCTGCTCCATGCCGAAGACCTGCGGCTCCTCGACGATCACCGTGTCGTGGAAGTTCTCGTCCTCCCACAGCTGGGTGGCGATCTCCTTCAGCAGGTCCTGCACCCGGGTCACATCCGCGTCGTACGCCACCGGAACGTCCACCACCGCCCGAGACCAGCCCTGGGACTCGTTGCCGACCCGAGTGATGGTGCCGTTCCTGACGTACCAGACCTTGCCGTCGGCGTCCCGGAGTCGCGTGATGCGCAGGGTGACCGCTTCGACGGTGCCGATGGCGACTCCGGTGTCGATCACGTCGCCGACCCCGTACTGATCCTCCACCAGCATGAACATGCCGGCGATGAAGTCCTTGACCAGCTCCTGCGCGCCGAAGCCGACCGCCACGCCGAGCACGCCGACGCTGGTGAGCAAGGGCGCGATCGGGATGCCGATCTTGGTGGCGATGGTGAGGAAGGCGGTGCCGAGGATGACCACCGAGGCGATGCTGCGCAGCACGGAACCGAGGGTGTCGCCGCGCTGTCTGCGCCGTTCGCTGAGGATGGCGGAGGTGGCGTCCTCCGGGGTGGCGGCGCGGCGGAGCCGGTCCGGCAGCACGCCCTCACCGGCCCGCAGGGTGATCCGGGTGATCAGCCTATGCGCGATCTTCCTGACCACCATGGCCGCGAGCAAGATCAGCAGGATGATAAGGATCACATCGGCGACCCCGGCGACCAGCTGGATCCACTGGGGGTAGGCGGCCCGCGCCGGGAGTAGGGCATTCAGAATCGGGCAGACCAGGCCTTCGCCTTTGGTGCACGCCTCGACGAGATTCTGGCCCGCCTGGTGGAGATCGATGATTGACGTCGGGCTGGGGGTGGGGCTGGGGGACAAACTTGGCGTCACGCTGGGGGTGAGGCTGGGCGTGATGCTCGATGTCGGGCTCGGGCTCGGGGAGAGCAGGAACACGAGGTGGATCCCCCTCGGATCGGTTCATTCGGCGCTAGGTGAGGTCGACGCAGGTCAACCTAAACCATATTGCCGAGCGAACCGGCCAACGTCACATTACGCCGGGGAGACGTGAGTGCCTGACCCCGGGCCGCGGAGGGCAGGGGCAGACATTCCTGTGACGGCTGGCAGGACCGGGACGTGCACCCGGAAGCACATCCCAAGCCGTTCTCCGAGAGGGGGACCCCCCGAACAGCCATCCAGCCCGGTCGCCCGTGCCGGATGGCAGCCAGCCGGGTACGGCTCCGCGCCGGAGCCGTACCCGAGACTGCGTGGACCCGAGGGCCCAGGAAATTCCGTACCAGTACCAATCAGATCCGCCGGTTTCGGGACCGGCGGGATGCCACAACGTTCCCCGCGAGGGGAGCGTTCCGCACCGGGCATCCCGCCGGCCCTGTGGAGCCGCGGTGGCCGCGACGAGCCAAGGTGACTGCGCTTCACCTGGTTCGTCGCGGCGGTGCGATCATTCGGTTATTCGCCTACCGCGGCGAGCACGCGCGCGACCTTGGTCGCGGCACCGGCCGGATCGTCCGCCCGGTGCATTCGCTCCCCCCAGGACCACCAATAGTCCGCCGCCTTGCAGACGACGTTCTCGGTGAGACTGGTCGCATTCGGGTTGATCACGCGGACGAAGGCACGGCCGGTCTGGCTGTGCACCACCCGCGCGTGAAATCCCCGAGTGCCGAGCTCTGAAGCAAGACGCTCCAGATGCCCGAAATCGTCCTCCCCCACCGTTCGTCCTCCTTCTCGGGCTCTTTCGGTGATTTGCGGCTCTGCGTTTCGGTGCTGGTTGGCCCAAGATGACTTACAAGGCCGCACCGGTCAACGAAGCGGAAAGGCAGCCCTGGATGCGGTTAACACCAAGTGGGTTGAAAGAACCAGCCCGGGGGTGGACGATCCTTAATCAGCACGTTCGACAGTGGGACCGGGCCGGACAAAACTGGTCCATCATTTGGTTGGGCGCAGTGCAACCTTAGCGTTACGCTGAGTCAGTAGATGAGGACCGGTCGGGACATGTGGGCGGCGCGTACGGCTGGCCACGAGAGAGGGGCCGGTATGTCCGGCAGGCAACACAAGGAGACGGAGACCGCGAGGCGAGTCCGGGCCCGAGGCCTGGCCGCTGGGCGGAGTCTGGCGAGCGTCGCCGAAGAGATCTTCGAGACATGCTCGCCGCTGTTCGGCACCACCCGGATCAAATCCCACCGGCTTTCGAACGGCATCGCGCTCGCCGACGTGATCGAGCAGGTGCGCGCCCTTTTCGAGCGGGACGGGAAGGCAATCCCGGGAATCGGGGAGACGTTGCTGTCCGCGTATGAATCCGGACTCAAACGCCCCGGGCCCGAGTACCTCCACTACCTCTGCTGTGTCTACCGGGTCGAACCGGTCGCCTTGGGCTACGACGGTCCGTGCATCTGCGGTCATGGTCACCGTATGCCGGGCGTAGTCCGCGGTGGCGACCTGCAAGACGGAAGATCCGACACATCCCCCGTCTCGCGCGAGCTGCTGGTCCTCTCGGACGGCGGTGACCCCTCAACGGGCGGGGGCGAGGAGGACGAGAACGTGCTACGGAGGACGCTGTTGAAGCTCCTCGCCGGCACCTCGGTGAGCCTGGACGGTCAGGTCCTGGGTGCGGTTGAGAACATCAGGCGGCGGATGGACGACACGATGGTGTCGGCGACCGTCTCTCCGGCGATGCTCGATCAGTGGGAGGAATCCACGGTCGGCTTCGGCCGCCAATATATGAACACCCCGCCGCTCCGGCTGCTCTGTGACGTGCTGCTGGAATTCGCGGCGGTGCGCAAGGCGATGGAACGACGCCAGCCGGTCGATCTTCAGGAGCGGCTCTGCCGGATGGCGGCGCAGCTCTCCGGGCTGTGCGGCATGATCATGATCGATCTCGGCGACCACCGGCTGGCGCGGTCCTTCTTCCGCACCGGGCGGACCGCCGCCGACGAGACGGGCGACCGCGCGCTGCGCGCCTGGGTGGTGGCCCGCGAGGCGCTCGTCCCGCTCTACTACGGCGACCCGCGCGAGGCCCTCACGCTGGCCAAGAAGAGCCGGGACATGGCCGGCCAGACGCCCTGTGCGGCCAAGACCATGGCCCCGGTCGTGGAGGCCAGGGCGCTGGCCATGCTGGCTGGCAGCAACGGCCAGAAGAAGGACGTGGTCGACCAGGCCAAGCGGGCGCTGTCCCGGGCCCGCACCGCGTTCTCCCAGATGGTCCCGTCCGAGCAGGAGGACACCGCGTTCGGCTACACCGAACGCCAGCTCTACTTCTACCAAGGCGACGTGCTCGTGCGGCTCGGCGAGACGCTCGAGGCCGACGTCGTGCTGGAGCAGGCCCTCGGGCAGTACGAGGGCGAGCCGCTGGACCAGACGCTCATCCGGCTCGACCTGGCCCAGTGCCGCCTCATCGAGGGCGAGCCCGAGGAGGCCGTGCAGCTGGCCACCAGGGCGCTGGAGATGATCGAGAAGATCCACCGCACCGAACTGGTGATAGCCAGGGTGAACGAGCTGATCGGCGGCATCACCGGCAAGTATGGCGAGATCAAGGGCCTGGACCGGCTCAGGGAAGTCGCCCTGGACCGGGCCCAGCTGGATCTCGGCGATCTGGTGGGGGGTCTATGAGCTTCCCGTTACGGGTGCGGCGCTACCGGTGGTCCGATCTGGACCAGGTTTGGGCGCTGCACCAGATCAGCCTTGCCCAAGTCGGGCTCGCGCCCGGCGACGGCGTCTACTACGAGGACGATTTCCCCCGGATCAGCGAGGTGTATCTGGCCGATCGGGGCGAATTCCTCGTCGGTGAGGTGCCCGGCGGCCGGATCGTCGCTATGGGCGGATTGCGCCGTTTGGATGAGAACACGGCGGAAATGTGCCGTTTGCGGGTGCATCCGGAGTATCAGCGGCGGGGTTATGGCGCGCAGATCCTGGAATTGCTCGAACAGCGGGCGTGTGAGCTGGGCTACAGCCTCCTGCGCGGGGACACCACCCTGCAGCAGGGGGCGGCGATCGAGCTTTACCGCAAGTACGGCTGGCGCGAACTCAGCCGCGAAGTCCGCGGCGACGCCGTCGTTCTTTATGGCGAAAAATCACTAATTCCTGTGAATTCTGGTCACTTCATCAGGTGAGTACGGCTGGCCGGTGAAAGTTTCCGGCCGGTTCATAGCAGGTGATCGAGAATGGTGAGCAGGTTCGGGGGTTCGATCGGCTCGGGGAGCGCGGCCAGGTCGGCCCGGGAGTGCCAGGCGTGGCCGCGGTAGGTGCCGTCCTCCTCCGGGGTGAGTTCGGTGGAGGCCACGTCGGGAGTGGTGTCGAAGCGCGCCAGGAAGAACGGCTCGGTCTTGACGTAGTGCACGCCTAACCAGTGGTAGTCGCGTTCGACCGGTATCCACTGGTCAAGGACCTTGTCCCCGGGCAGCCCGGTCTCCTCGGCGAGCTCGCGGCGAGCCGCTTCCAGAGGCGTCTCGCCGGGTTCGATCCCGCCGCCGGGGGGCTCCCAGAAGACGACATCGCTCACGTGATCGTGCCAGCGGAGCAGGAGCACACGGCCCTGACCGTCCACGCAGAGAACCCGGGCCGCGGGTCGTGAGTCAGCCACGATCGCCCATCCTGCCATCGGAGCGGACGATCTATCTCCGGAACATCCGGGACAGTGATATCCGGGGAGAGCGATATCATGCTCAGCCGAAGGACACGCGCGCCAAGGGATCCCGATGAACGCCGAATATGTGCTGACCCTGTCCTGCCCGGACCGGCCAGGGGTGGTCGCGGCCGTCTCCGGGTTACTTGCCGGGCGCGGGTGCAACATCACCGAGAGCCAGCAGTTCGGCGACCCCGAAGCCGATCGTTTCTTCATGCGTGTGCAGTTCACCGGCGACGTGCCGGTGGACGAGCTGCGGGTCGCCTTCGCCGCCCTCGCCACCGAGTTCCGGATGGATCTCCAACTTTTCGACCGGGCGGTGAAGCCGCGGGTCCTGGTGCTGGTCAGCAAGTTCGATCACTGCCTGAACGACCTGCTCTACCGGGTGCGCTCCCGGCTGCTCGACATCGAGATCGTCGCGGTCGCGTCCAACCACCCTGACCTGCGACCGCTCACCCAGTCGTACGGGATCGACTACCACCACCTGCCCGTCACGCCGGAGACGAAGAGCAGGCAGGAGGCCGAGGTGCTCACCCTGGTCGACCACTACCGGGCCGATCTGGTGGTGCTGGCGCGTTACATGCAGGTCCTGTCCGAGGACCTGTGCGCCAAGCTCTCCGGCCGGGTGATCAATATTCACCACTCGTTCCTGCCGTCGTTCAAGGGCGCCAAGCCCTACCACCAGGCGCACGCCCGTGGCGTCAAGCTCATCGGCGCCACCGCGCACTACGTGACCGCCGACCTGGACGAGGGCCCGATCATCGAACAGGAGGTGGCCCGGGTGAACCACACCCACTCCGCCACCGACCTGGTCGCCATCGGCAAGGACCTCGAATGCCAGGCCCTGGCTCGCGCCGTCCGCTGGCACGCCGAACACCGGATCCTCCTAGACGGCCACAAGACCGTCATCTTCCCGCGTTAGAGCGCCCGTACGCCGTCACAGACGTTCGAGGCGGAAATTTTCCGCCTCGAACGGATCCGGGCCCGAGCAGGGGTTACGACTCGCGCGCCAGCCCGGTGTGGGTGGCGAGGAAGGCGAGCTGGTCGGCGGCCAGCGCGACCGTCTTGCTGACCGAGCGGGCCCCGTGTCCGGCCTCGGTCTCGTTGCGGAGCAGGATCGGGCGGTCGGAGGACGTCGCGAACTGCAGCGCGGCCGCCATCTTCCAGGCGTGCAGCGGATGCACCCGGGTGTCGGAGGCGAACACGGTGAACAGCGTCGCCGGGTAGGCCACCCCCTCCCGGACGTGGTGATACGGCGAGTAGGACCACAGCCAGGCGAACTCCTCGGCCACCTCGGCCGAGCCGTACTCCACGTTCCAGGTGGCGCCGAGGCCGAACTGCTCGTAGCGGATCATGTCCAGCAGCGGGGCGGAGCAGACGACCGCCGCATAGAGCTCCGGGCGCTGGGTGAGGGCCGCGCCGACCAGCAGGCCGCCGTTGGAGCCGCCGGAGATGGCCAGCTGCGCCGAGGTGGTCACGCCGGTGGCGATCAGGTGCTCGGCCGCCGCGTGCAGGTCGTCGAAGACGTTCTGCTTGGCGCCGAGCATCCCGGCCCGGTGCCACTCCTCGCCCTGCTCGCCGCCGCCGCGCAGCTGCGCGATCGCGTAGACCCCGCCGGCCTCGACCCAGGTCAGGATGGAGGCCGAATAGCCGGGCGCCATCGAGATGCCGAAGCCGCCATAGCCGTACAGCACGGTGGGGCGAGGTCCCGAGCCGTCGACGGGGGAGATGACCAGCATGTGCACCTCGGTGCCGTCGGCCGAGGAGTAGACGACGTGCTCGGTCCTGACCGGGGGGACCTCCACCGAGCCGGGGGAGGCGGCCCAGAGGGTCGTCTCGCCGGTTCTGGCGTCGTAGCGCTGGATCGTGGGCGGGGTGGTGTTGTCGGTGTAGCCGAACCAGGCCTCGTGGCCGCCCTCAGGGCGCTCCGAGATGCCGCCGATGGTGCCGAGGCCGGGGGTGGGCACCACGCCGGTCCTGACGCCGTCAGACAGGCGGTGCACCGAGATCTCCGCGATGGCGTGGCGGGTCCAGCCCACCAGCATGATCGGATCGTCCAGCTCGTCGAGGATCGCGAAGTCGCTCAGCACGGCCTCGGCGTCCTGCGGGATCAGGTCCCGCCAGTTCTCGTGGCCGGGAGCCTCCGGCGAGGCCACGCACACCCGGCCGCGTGGCGCGTCCCGGTCGGTGAACACGTAGAGCCTGCCGTCCCGGCCGAAATGCAGGCCGGTCTGCGCGTCCACGTCCTCCTGGACGGTGATCAGCGTGGGGGACTCGCGCGGGGAGGACTCCAGGTCGGCGATCCAGAGATCGTTGCGCGGCGCGGTGCCCCGGGAGGCGGAGATCGTCAGCCAGCGGCCGTCGCGGGAGACCGAGACGCCGTAGTAGTTGGTCTTCTCCAGCCCTGCCCCGAAGATCATCACGTCGTCGTCGGCGGGTGTGCCGAGAACATGCAGGTAGACGCGCCGGTGGTACTGATCCTCGCCCTCCGGCACCTGGTCAGGGGCCAACCGGCGCACGTAGTAGTAGGACTCCCCACCGGGCAGCCAGGCCACCGGAGAATACCGGCACCGGTCGATCGGGCCCTCGACCACCGCGCCGCTCTCGATGTCCAGCACGTGCAGCTGGGACTCCTCGTCGCCGCCGACCGAGATCTGGTACGCCAGCAGGCGCCCTTCCTTGTCGGGCTGCCAGGAGTCGAGCGTGGTCAGCCCGGACGGATCCAGCGCCATCGGGTCGATCAAGGCGCGCTCGCCCCGCTCGTCCACCACGTAGAGCACCGCGTGCTCCTGCTCGGGGGTGCGGCGCATGAAAAAATGTTTGTCGCCGCGCCAGGTCGGGGCCCCGACGGACCCCGATTTCAGCAGTTCCTCGACCCGCCCGCGGAAGCGCTCCCGGCCGGCCAGCCCGGCCTGCCCGAGCAGTTCGCTCTGGGCCTCCAGCCACTCCTTCACCTCGGGCGCGTCCGGATCCTCCAGCCATCGGTACGGATCGGGCACAGAGGTGCCATGCAGGTCGTCGACGATCTCGGCCCGGCGAGCCGGTGGGTAAGGCGGTCGCGTCATGTCACGCACTTTAGGGCAGGCCACCGACAGACTCGTACCCCCAATACCGGGGAGTAAAAAGATGATCGCCGGGGCATAAAGAGCACCAGGCGTATCAGTTGCCCAGGTTATGGGGTGGCGGACAGGTCATCGCAAAGGCCACACTTTGGTTGAGGACGGTGCCGTGGTGACCATCCGCTGGACCGTCCGGCGGAGGTCTTCGTGAAGGAAACACCCGAGTCCCAACAGGTGGGGCCGCAACGTAGGCGCACAGTCGTCGCTCTGCGACTCGCCGCTCTCCGGTCGGCCGCCAGGTCTGCCGAGACTGCCGTGGAGGCCGGCTGATGCGCCAAGTCCTGCTCCTCAACGCCACCTACGAACCGCTCACCACGCTCTCCCTGCACCGGGCCATCATCCTGGTGCTGAGGGAGAAGGCCGACGTCGTCCACCGGGACGGCCGAGGCACGGTTCTCCGATCGGCCACCCGGACTCTGGACGTGCCGTCCGTGATCCGGCTGCGCCGCTACATCCGTATTCCGTACCGGTCCAGGATCCCGCTCACGCGGGCGGCGCTGATGCGCCGGGACGACTTCCGCTGCGCGTACTGCGGGCAGCGGGCCGAGACCATCGACCACGTGATCCCCCGATCCAAGGGTGGCCCGCACACGTGGGAGAACTGCGTCGCCTCATGTATGCCTTGCAATCACCGCAAGGCGGACAAGCTGCTGGAAGAGATCGGGTGGTCGCTCCGCGTCAGCCCAGCCGTGCCACGCGGTGCGCACTGGCGGCTGATTGGTGCACAATTCGACGGTGATCCGCAGTGGGCTCCTTATCTCACGGAGTCGGCGGCCTGAACTCGCTGATCGGACGGGCACAATCGAATCATGACGTGGACGCTCACCTCAGACGTGTCGGCCTACGCCGAAGCAGCGGAGCCCTGGCTGCTCCGGGACCACGTGCGCAACACGGTCCTGCTGACCGTGTTGCGCTGGATCCGGAGCGGTCAGTACTCGGATCCCTTGATGGGCTGGTTTGTCGAGCATGGGGAGGTGCGGGGGGCGTTATGTCATACGCCGCCGTATCCGCTGCTGCTGGGGTCGTCCCCGTTCGCCGAGTTGCCCGCTCTGGTGGGGCAGCTGGTCAATCGCGGTCGTGAGCTGCCCGGGGTGACCGGGCCGGTGGAGACCGTGTCCACTTTCGCCTCCGCCTGGTGGCAGCCGGAGAAGGAACGCCGCTCGGAGCGCCTCTACCGGCTCGCGATGCTGGTCGCGCCCGGCGGCCCTGACGGCCGTTCCGCCCTGTACGGCCCAGGCCGGGCGCGGGTGGCCACCCTCGACGACCTCCCGACCGCCGTCCACTGGTTCCGCGCCTTCCAGACCGAGGCCCACGTCGACGTCTCCGCCGACCCCGGGCCGGTCGTCTCGGCTCGCCTGAATCGCAACGAGCTCGTCTGGTGGGAACTCGCGGGTCGCCCGGTCTCGCTGGCGGGTGTATCGACGCCGATCTCCGGCATGTCCCGCATCGGCCCTGTCTTCACGCCCCCGGAATTCCGGCGCCACGGGTACGGCTCAGCCGTCACCTACGCCGCCACCCGCAAAGCCATCGACGACGGCGCCACCGAGGTCCTCCTGTTCACCGACCTCTCCAACCCCGTCTCCAATTCGATCTACCAATCCATCGGGTACGTCCCGGTATCCGACTACGCAACCATCACCTTCTCCTGAAACGTTGCGGTTTTTCCCCACCCACCCGCACTTTGGGTC
>NZ_JBDPLV010000098.1:0-35627 GCF_039871605.1 Acrocarpospora sp. B8E8
AACCAGCACAGCCAACCTGACGGCCGTTGTGGCTTGCTTGAGCCGTATGCCGCGATGAGTGGCACGTACGGTTCTGAGGGGGCCGGAGCACGGTAACGTGCTCCGGCTACCCGGCATTGTTTCATGCTCTGGCCAGGACTCACGCGATCTTCGATGAGGAGCACATAGTCGCCTATGCCGGGCTGGAGCCGGTGATGCGGCTGGCCGAGCGCTGTGGCCTGGCTGCCCTGGTCGGCGAGCACGTGGCGATCGGCGACCGGCTCGGGGTGAACGCGCCCGCGAAGGTGGCCTCGATTGTGGCCGGGATGGCCGCGGGGGCCGACAGCATCGAGGATCTGGACGCGCTGCGGCACGGCGGGATGGACAAACTGTTCGACGGGATCCGCGCCCCGTCCACGCTCGGCTCGTTCCTGCGCGCGCCGGACTGGGGCAACGTGCGGCAGTTGGAGAAGGTCAACCGGCAGATGCTGGCCCGTCTGGCCGCGTGCACGCCGCTGCTGCCCGATGTCGGCGTGCTGGCGTTCATCGACCTGGATTCGATGCAGCGGCGCACCTACGGGTACGCCAAGCAGGGGTCGGGATTCGGGCACACCAAGATCGGTGGCAAGAGTGTGCTGGTGCGCGGCCTGAACGTGCTGCTGGCCACGCTGTCGACACCGGTGGCGGCCCCGGTGGTCTGCGGCAGCAGGCTACGCGGCGGGTCGGCGGGGTCCGGGCGTGGCGCCGAGTCCTTCGCCCGCGAGACGATCGGCGCCGCCAAAGCCGCCGGGGCCGGGGCCAACGCCGACAGCTTGGTGGTGTTACGCGGCGATTCGGCGTTCTACACCGCCGGGGTGGTGGCCGCCTGCCGCGACCACGACGTGCGGTTCTCGGTCACCGCGAAGATGGACAAGAAGATCAAAGCGGCGATCGCGGCCATTCCCGAGGCGGCGTGGGTCGCGATCAAGTATCCGAACGCCGTCTTCGACGAGCAGGCCGGCCGATGGGTGTCGAACGCTGAGATCGCCGAGATCTCCTATACCGCGTTCGCGTCGAAGAGGAAGCGGGCGGTGACCGCGCGGCTGATCGTGCGCCGGGTCAGGCGGCTCAACCCTCAAGCGCAGGCCGGCCAGGAGGAGTTGTTCGCCACCTGGCGTTACCACGCGATCTTCACCGACAGCCCGTTCCATCTGGTCCAGGCCGAGTCCCAGCATCGCGGACACGCGGTCATGGAGCAGGTCAACGCCGACCTGATCGACGGGCCGCTGGCCCATCTGCCGTCGGGGGTGTTCACCGCGAACGCCGTCTGGCTGACCCTGGCCGTGCTCACCCATAACCTGCTCCGCGCGACCGGCTGCCTGGCCTCGGCGTTCCACGCCACAGCGCGCGGCGCGACGCTGCGCCGTCAGCTGATCGCGGTCCCCGCGCGCCTGGCCCGGCACGGCCGTGCGGGCGGGAACGGGCATATCACGCTGCACCTGCCCGAGCACTGGCGCTGGCAGAGCGCCTGGCGGAACGCCTTCGCCGCCGGCCACGGGCCACCCCGCCGCCGCGTGGCCTGACCCGCCGCAAACCCCTGGTCATCGCCCAACCGACGACCTCGCCGGTCACCCTACGCCTTCGGCGCCCCCAGAGCCCCGAGCCCATGCACATGTGGACAAGCCGCGACCCGCGCGCGGCAGCCCTCCCACACCCGAAAATAGGGCCTTCAACTGCGGCAACGGCCCTCGTGGAGAAATTGGACCCGAAAATGATCACCAGGAATTACACGGTGGATCCAGGCTCAGAGTAAGGATCTCCATATTCTTCGTACAGAGCATCGTAGTCAATCCGCAGGAACCGTACATCGGGCTGGAAGAAGCGGTCCAGATCAAACGGATTACCCGTCAGCCGCTCACCGATTCTGATGCACGACTCCTGCCAGACCTCCCGGACGGGCATCTCATCATTGGAGTCCCCTCCTCGCGTCTCGCCCGACTGATGTCGCGCAAGAGAACCGCTCTCGAATACGAGTCCCTCCAGATACGGGTTGATCGCATCGGGATCAAGGCCCTGGCGATGCGAGGGGTCGTTCACATTGAACATCGCCGTTATAGGCTCGAACATCACGGGCACGAAGCGGACGCGGATCCGGCCGCCTACCGCATAGGTGACCGAATTATTCCCATCGATATCCCAGAACACAGTGAACACTCGTCGAGAATTCTGACTCAGCGCGATTATCTGGGCGGTCAAGGAGAACCCGGATGCCGTTAGTTCGAGGATCTCCGTCCAGCCGTTACGGGGAGGCGCGACGATCGCGGCATGCCCTTCCTCATCGTCATCCGTTGGGACCGCCCGAAGCGCGGATACTAAGGTCGTCACGTCTATGTCATCGCACCAGGTAAGACAGAATGGCCAGGGAAGGTCAGTGGCGAAGTCCATGCAAACTCTCGTTCTCGTCCGACAAGTTTAGATGAGCCTGCGTGGGAGCCTGTGGGGCTCAAGAACTCGAATCACTGTCAGCGCAGAGCCCTTCATCTGGTGGGACGGAAGGATTGAGGGGCGCCGAGCGGCTGGTCCGGATCCCTGGGATCATGTTTCGTGATCTTATCCACGGTGTACGCGGTCACCCGGCGCTTGCTGTCTTTGCCCGCACTGCTGTTACGGCGCGACGCCTCCAGGGAGGCGGAGCTGCTGGTGCTTCGCCATCAGAACACGGTCCTGCGCCGTCAAGTCCCACGGGTGCGGTATGAACCAGCCGACCGCTGGGGAAGTGCGAAGTCCTCTCAGCCCGCCAACGCAGAACCAGACATCAAACGCATCATGAATTCCTGCGATCCCACAACGGTCACCAGACGCAGCCGAGCTCCTCGCTGTCGTCCGCGGCCGGCCGGGTCTCCGAAGCGACATGCTGGTAGTGACGCGGCGAACCGCCGTTCCACGTGCGCCACACCTTCCGCTGTCCGGCCGCGGTACCGCAGGTCATGAGGACGGCGTGGGCTTCGCCCCGGAAATCGGCGTCGACCGTGGGCGAGCCCGGCGGCAGCAGGGAGTAGAACTCGTTGCGGTCGAGACCCCGACACTTTCCCCCGCCGGCGCTGCACGTGTAGTGGTAGACAAGCTTCCCGCCGGGGATCGCCGTGCCGGGCGGGTAGGCGGTGCCAAGCGCGGAGGGGGCCGACGCCCAGGGCGAGAAGTGGATGGTCACGGTGGTGCCGAGCTTCGACGGACCGGCGGGCGGGTCCTGGGCGACGACCGCGTTCGGCGTCGGGTTGAGGACGTGAACCTGGTTGCAGACGAACCCCTTCGCCTGGAGATCGGCGCAGGCGGCGTCCGGAGCCGTGTTGACGTAGTTGCCCAGGGCGCAGTTCTCGCTGTAGTGGGTCAGGGTGACCCGGCCGCCCACGGCGACGGGGGTGCCGCCGGGCGGATTCTGGTCGTACACCTCGTTGACGGGACGGCCGGTGCCGGCGGCGCAGTTGCCCGCTGCGGGCACGCATTCGAGCCCTTCACTCTTGATGGTGGCGCAGGCGTCCGTGACGAGGGTGCCAACGACGTTGCCCGGGGTGCTCTCGCCCCGGTAGTACCGGAGCTGGACCAGGTCGCCGATCGCGGCGACGGCGTTGGCGGCCGGCGCCTGGGTGCTGACCTGGCCGGGCTGCTTCCCTGCGGGCGGCGGTCCGTCCACGGTGCTCTGGCACCTCATCTGGTACTGCTGCTTGAGTCGCTCACACGCCTCGGCGAACGGCTGGTCGGTGACGTTCGGGAGCGCGATCGTCTCGGGGTAGGTGAGGGCGACGGTGTCGCCACGGGCGACCTCGGTGTCGGCGAGCGGATTCTGTTCGGACACGACGCCGAGTTCCTCGGGCGCCAGGGCGGGGCCGACGGCGACGCCCTTCTCGCACTTCAGCTTCACGGCGGCCAGCTCACGGCAGGCCTGCTTGTATGGCAGCCCCCGCACGGCGGGGGTCAGCAGCGGGCCCACGTATCGGACGTCCACGCGGCTGCCCTCCGCGACCTGCCGACCGGCCGCCGGACGGGTGTCGAGCACGTCGCCCGCCTCCAGTCCGGCCGTCTCCTCGGAGGCCGGTACGGGCCGGCAGAGCAGGCCCGCCTGGGTGATCGTCGCGCACGCCTCCTGGTAGGGCGTACCGCGTTCGATCGCGGGCACGGTGACCTTCGTCGTGGTCGTCGTGGTGTCCGCTGGGGGCTGGGAGGGCTCGATGTCGACCTTCGGGGACCGTGTCGGCTCGGTCGACGGCTTCGCCTCCGGCTGCTCGGGCACTCTGTTCTGCCCTTCAGTATCGGTGAGTTCCGGCCCAGCGCCCTTGTCGGCGTAGCGGTGGCGGCCACCGGCGTCCACCACGAGGGTCCTGCGGTCGTACTGGTTGTTGGCCCAGACCCGGCCGCTGGTGACCTTGAGCTCGAAGACGCCCGGCTGACCGGGGACGTCGAGCGGCTTGCCGACGGCCTTTCTCTGGCGGAGGTCGACCTTCCACAGCCTGGGCTCGGAGTGGTCGGGGACGTAGGCGAAGTCGCCGAGCATCACCGGCGCCGCGAGTTCGGCGCGGGGGCCCGCGTTCAGCTCGACGTTGAAGGCGTGTCCGGTCCGGGGGTCGAGCACCGCCAGGCGGAGGCTCTTCGGATCGACGGCGAGGACGTGCCGGCCCGCGCCGCGCCAGGCTCCGAGGAAGACCGATCGGCCGGACATCCCGAGCTTGCCGACGGCCCTGGGCTCGTCGCCGTCGATCGCGTACGCGGTGCCGTCTTCGGTGACCGCGATCGGCTGGGAGTCGGCGACCGTGACGCCGACCGGCGGGGCGCCGAGGCGGATCCGGCGGACCTCGCGGCCGCCGGCGACCTCGATGATGTCGCCCTTGTCGGTGACCACCCAGATCGAGTCGGCGGCGGGCACGGCCTCCTTGATGCCCTCTTCGACGGCCAGCGGCGCGCCTTTGGACGCACCCGGCACGGCGATCTTGTCGATCGTGTCCTTCTCCGAGTCGACGAGGTATCCGTCCGACTCGGTGGACACCACATCGATCTTCCCGGCCGAGGCGGGCCGGTCGTCGGCGGACGCGTCGGCGGTCAGGGTCGCGGCGTCCAGATAGATCACCTTGCCGGTGTCCTCGTTGACGACCGCCAGGCGGCCCCCCGGCAGACTTACCGGCTGGAGCTGCTCCTCGCCGGTGGCCAGTTGCATGGCGACCTCGGCATCCGATCTGCCCGTCTCGCTGTTGACGCGGGCGGTCGTGTGTCCTTTGCCCAGGAACGCCGACCCGTCGCTCAGAAGGGGCCGTGCCGCCGTGTAGCCGATCCCGGCCGCGGCGGCGAGAACGCCGCCGAGCATGACGACGGCGAGCAGCGCGGCGCCGACCCTGTTGGCGGGGCGCCTGGGGCCAGGCAACCACTTCAGCTTCACCAAAGCTCCTTCGTCCCAATTTGCCCGTGTGTGGCGGCCAGGCTACAAAGGTAAGGCCATCCATTGAATGGGGAGGAGTCCCCAATACGAGCGAGGAGCCGCGTCGTGGGTGACGGCGAGCTGCAAATTGTCGCAAATGGGGCGAAATACGAAGTTGGACCAGAAGAATTGTTTACTTTTGGACGTGGAGAAAGCTGCACGGTCCGCTTGCCACCGGAAGACACGACGATTTCGCGGGTGGCCGGCGTGGTGGAGTGCCACGGATCCGTCTGGTTTCTCCGCAACCCCAGCGAGACGCGCCCCCTCGCGATAGTCGACCGCTTCGGCCTGCGCAGCGTGCTGCCCCCGCTGAGCCGGGCGGCGGTCGAGGGCCGCGTCCGGGTGGTCGTCGAAGGCGCGCACACCCACGAGCTGGTGCTGCACGCCCCAGAGCCGGCGCAACAGCCGCCCGCGGCGGGCACCGGGACGGCCACGACGGCCGGCGAAGGCGTGCTGATCAACGACCAGGACCGGCTGGCGCTCGTCGCGCTCTTCGCGGGCTATCTCCGGGAGGGCGACCGCTACGACCCGAACCCGAAGTCCTACGCCGCGGCGGCCGCACGACTCGGCTGGCCCCGCACCACTTTGGTCAAGCGAATCGAGTATTTGCGTACCCGATTAGACAAATCGGGCGTTCCGGGCATGCAGGGATGGAACGCCTTGAGCACCCTCGCCGAGTACGCCCTGACGACGGGCCTGATCACGAAAAACGATCTAGGTCTCATTAACTCCTGATTCGGAGTTGGGAAGACATTCCCATATCACTCGGACGGCCCGCACTCTAATCTCCTATATCTATGGACCCCAGCCGCCTCGATGTGATGCCGCGTGCGCAGCATCCCCTTTCTCATCATTCGGCGGACATTGATCACAACGAGGTGCCTACCCCGGCCATGTCACCGCCCGCCATCCCGGACGTGCGCCCGCTGGAGCCGCTGTCCGGTTCTCCCCTGGCCACCGCTCCGGCCGTCCACGCCCTCACCGGGGAACCGGTCCGGATCCTGGTGGTCGTCGAGGATCTCGATCCCGTCCTGTCCCGCCGGATCCGCGGAGAGTGCGGCGCGCTCGAGGCGGTCCTCGCCGACCTCGATCCCACGGTGGTGCTGCCCATCGTGGATCACGGCGTCGACGCCGAGGGACGGCCCTATCTTCTGCTGTCCCGGCCCGGTTCCGAGCTCACCGGCCCGCTCCCGCCCGCACAGGTGGCCGCCGCCGCGGAGGCGCTCGCGGCCGGTCTGACGGCGCTGGCCGAGCGGGGCGTGGTCGGGCCGCCGCGCGGGCTGCACACCGTGCGGCCCGGCGTGATCGCGCTCGGCACTCCGCTGCCGCCGGCGCTGGCGGAGCTGGAGTCCACGGTCGGCGGAGGGACCGGCCTGGAGCCGCCGGAGGTGCTCCGTGGCGACGAGTGGACTCCGGCCGGGCAGGTCTACGCCTGCGCGTGGTCGTTGTGGACCCTCCTCGACGGGCGGCCGCCCCACGGACGGGGGTCCGCCACGCTGGCCCGGATGATCGCGGCGCCGCCGGCCCGGATGCGGGCCGACGTACCGGAGCCGATCGTCGACCTGCTGCGCACGGCGCTCGCCGCCGACCCGGCCGAACGGCCCGCCACACCGAGGGAGTTCGCCCGCGCGCTGCGCGCGGCCGGCGCCCCCGGGAATCGGCAGCTCGGCAGCCGATACGTGCTGGAGACCAGGATCGGCTCAGGCGTCAGCGGCGAGGTGTGGGCCGGCCGCCGGACCGACGACCACGCCAAGGTCGCGGTGAAGGTGCTCCGGGAGCACCTCATCGAGGACGAACTCGCGACGGCCCGCTTTGTCCGTGAGTACAAACTCCTGCAGCGCCTCCACCACCCGCACCTGCTGAAGGTGCACGACCTGGTCGTGGAGGACGGGGTCATCGCCATCGTGATGGACTTCGTCGAGGGCGAGGACCTGCACCGGACGGCCCGGCGGGGTCCCCTGTCCCATGCCGTCGCGGTCGAACTCGTCGCTCACACGGCCGAAGGGCTGGCCGCTGTGCACGCCGCCGGGCTGATGCATCGGGACGTCAAACCGGCCAACGTGCTGGTGACGCGGCGCGACGGCCGCCAGGTCGCCCTGCTGTCCGACTTCGGCATCGCGCGGTCGGTGGAGGGCGCGTCCCACACCCAGCCGATCGGCACACCGGCGTACCTGGCTCCCGAGATCGTGGCCGGACGGCCGCCGACCCCGATGGCCGACGTGTACGCGCTGGGCGTGACCGCCTACGAACTGCTGGCCGGGTGGCTCCCTTTCCAGGCCGCGAGCATCGACGCGCTGGTTCGGGCGCATCTCGACGGCACCCCCTCCCGGCCGGACGGCCTGGACGACCGCGTGTGGGAGCTCCTGGCCGCGTGCCTGAGCAAGACCCCGGACACGCGGCCGACCGCCGCCGAGGCCGCCGCCCGGTGGGCCGAGATCGCGAGATCCGGCCCGGCGGGCGAGACCACCCCGCCACCGGTCGAGCCGGCCCGCCAGTCGCCGCCTTCCGTGGGGTCGATGACGCTCACCTCGGCACGGCCGCTGCCCGTGCGCCCCCCGGAACCACCGCCGCGCCGGTCCCTGCGGCCCGCCTTGATCATGGCGGCGACGGTGCTGCTCGGTCTCGCGATCGGGGCCGGAGGAGCCGTGTGGCAGAACGGGCTGCAGGGCGATCCCCCTGCTCCCTCGCCTTCTCCGTCCGCGCGGCAGTACCCCGTGCCCGCGTCGATCGCCGTGGGCGCGAAGGGCACCGGGACGATCACCTGGACCGGCCAGGCGGCCAAGCTGCCCGGCTTCCAGGGATTCCTCGTGGTCGGTGTCAGCGGCGACCGCGCCCGTGCGGTCTCGCCCGCTCTGCTTCCCGGCGACGAGACCTCCTACAAGATCAAGGGCCTTCGGCCGGGCCGCGAGTCCTGCTACCTCGTCATCGCGGTGGGCGTCACCGCCGCGCCGCCCGAGATCCCCCCACCCGCCACCTGTGTGACCCCAGCAACGTGAGGACATCAGATAAATGACCGCCTACCCTTCCGCCGACCCGCGCGGGGTCGCCGACGCGGTGACCGCCAACGTCGAACAGGTGCTGCGCGGTAAGACGGAGGCGATCCGGCTGGCTCTCTCCTGCCTGCTCGCCGGAGGCCACCTGCTGATCGAGGACCTCCCCGGCACCGGCAAGACCTCGCTGGCGAAGGCGCTGGCGGCGAGCATCGGCGGCACGTCGCAGCGCATCCAATTCACGCCCGACCTGTTGCCGACCGACATCACCGGCGTCTCCGTGTGGGATCCGGACCGCCGGGCCTTTGAGTTCCGGCCGGGCCCGGTGTTCGCGAACGTGGTCGTCGCGGACGAGATCAACCGGGCCTCCCCCAAGACGCAGTCCGCGCTGCTGGAAGTGATGGAGGAGGACCAGGTCACGGTCGACGGCCAGACCCACCGGGCGCCGACGCCCTTCCTCGTCGTCGCCACCCAGAACCCGATCGACCTGGAGGGCACCTATCGGCTGCCCGAAGCCCAGCTCGACCGGTTCCTGATGCGGATCTCGCTGGGTCACCCCGATCCGGCGGCGGAAGAGGAGATCCTCACCGGACGCGCCCGCGCGGCCCTGCCCGTCCTGCGGCCCGTCACCTCTCCTGAGCAGATCGACTGGGTGCGCCGCGCCGTGGCGACGGTCCACACCGCCCAGGAGATCGCCCGCTACATCGCGTCGATCGCATACGCCACCCGCCGGCACGAGGCGCTCCGGCTCGGCATGAGCACCCGCGGCAGCCTGGCGCTGTTGCGGGCGGCCCAGGCGCACGCGGTGTGTGCGGGCCGGCACTACGTCGTGCCCGACGATGTGAAAGCGACCGCTTCGGCCGTCCTGACCCACCGGATGGTGGTGTCCGCGCAGGCCGAGGTGCGCGGAGTGAGCGCAGCGGACGTGCTGGCGGAGGTGCTCGACACGGTACGGGTGCCGGCTCCTGTCGCTGCGGAGCGAACGTGAACCGGCTGACGGTCACCGGTACCGGCGTGAGCGTCGCGATCAGCGCGATCGTGTCGTACGCGGCCGGCGTCGCGCTCGGATATCGGCTGCTCGTCGTCCTGGCCGTCGCCGGGCTGGCGATGCTGGCCGCAGCCGCGGCGGCGGTCGCGATCCGGCCCTCGGTCGTGCTGACCCGGGCGGTCCGGCCCGACCGGGTGACGGTCGGGGAGCCCGCCGAAGGGCGGCTCGACGTGCGCAACAAGTCGCGGTGGCCGGCGCCCGCTTTCACCGCCGTCGACCTGGTCGGCGGCAAAGAGGTCCCGCTCACGGTCCGCGCGCTCGCCGGCAGAGGGCGACGGGCCGTGCACTTCCCGGTGTGGGCCGACCGGCGCGGGCGGCTGCGGCTCGGGCCGCTGACGGTAGAGCGGGGCGATCCGGCGGGCCTGTTCGCGTGGCGGCAGCGCCAGACCGGCGACGGGGTGCTGTGGGTGCACCCGCGGGTCCATCCGATCCCCCCGCTGCCCGTCGGGATCGTCCTCGACTACGAGGGCCGGACCACCGACAACGCACGGCTGGGCACCGTGACGTTCTCCTCTCTCCGGGAGTACGTGCCCGGCGACGACCCCCGCCGCATCCACTGGCGGTCCACCGCCCGTACCGGCGTGCTGACCGTACGGGAACACGTGGACACCACCGAACCCAGCACGACCGTGGTGCTCGACGCCCACCCTTCGGCCCTGGACGCCGACGCGTTCGAGGAGGCCGTGGAGTTCGCGGCGTCGGTGGTGCGCGCGGTCGAACGCATCGGCCGCCCTGTAACGCTCCACATCATGGGCGAGCGGCCCGCGGACGTGGTCGCCACCGGCGCCACCGGCTCCCTCGACCGCCTGGCCCTCGCGCAGTCCACGAACGAGGCCGATCTCGTCGGCGGGCTGGACCGGCTGTCGTCCGGGGGCGCGCTGGTCGTGGTCACCGGGAAGTTGGAGCCGGCCGCGATGGCCCGGCTCTCCGAGCAGCGCCGCCGATTCTCGCCGGTCGTGCTGGCGATGATCGATCCGGCGAGCGGAAACACGGGGGTCCGCCGCCGTCCCGGAATCGGCATGCTGACCGCCCGTTCGGCGGTCGAGGCGACCGCCGCCTGGCACCGCATGATCAATGGAGACGTCGGATGAGGGCCATGCGGGTCATCGTCGCGGGGGCACTCGGAGTGCTCGCCGGGTTCGCGTTCTGGCCGGTGTTCGGCGGCGTGTCGAACGCTTTCATGATCGCGATGGCCGCCGTGATGGCGGCGGCGGCGCTAACCTGCGCGGCAGCCCTGACGCTCCCGCGGGTGCCACCGGTCGCGTCAACCGTGACGGGCGCCGCCCTGGTGGTGGTCGCCGCCATGGTCGCCACCGGCAGCGGCATCGGGCTGGTCGACGGCCCGCGGCGGCTGCTCACCGGCGCGGTGCCCGCCGAGCCGTCCGGCCCGGCGCTAGCCGCCGTCGCGGTCGCGGCGGGCTGGGGGACACTGGCCGCCGGGTTGCTCGCGGTGCACGCCGCCCGGCCGCTGTCGGCCGCCGCGCCACCGCTGGCGTGTCTGCTGCTCGCGCTGGCGCTCGGCGCCTCGGGGCCGCCGCTGCCCGGGTGGTACGCGCTTCCGGTGGTGGCTCTGCTGGTCGCCCTGCTCGTCGCCGCCCGGCCCGACGCGCCTTCGCCCTCGGCGCTCGCCGGAGGTGTGCTCACGGCTGTCGTCGCGGTCGCCGCCGGCGCGCTGCTCGGGCCCGTCGCGCCGGTGCTCGGCCGGTCGCCCGCGGACGTCCGCGACCTCGTGGCCGCCCCGGTCCTGCCACGTACGGGGGTGAGCCCGCTCCAGCAGTACCTGGCATTGCGTGACGGCGCCCGGCTGCTGCGCGTCACCGGAACCGCGTCCCACCCCGGCAGCCTGCTGCGGATGACCACGCTGACCAGGTTCGACGGCTCCTACTGGACGGTCGAAGGCGACTTCCGCCGCGCCGGCGGAACGCTGCCGACGGGCCGGGAACCGGCCGGCCGGCGGGTCACGCTGACCCAGCGGGTGAACGTGGAGGCGGGCGAACTCGACTGGCTCCTCACCGCCGGACGCGCCACTGAGGTCTCGGTGCCCGGCCTCGGCGTCGACGAGATCACCGGCGACGTCGCCGTCCCCGACGACACCGCGCCGCCCACCCGCTATTCGGCGTCCTCGGCCATCACCCAGGCGACCTTCGAGGAGATCCTCGCGGCCACGCCGACGCGGGCGTCGGCGCCCCTGACCCCGGCCGTGCCGCCGCGGATCGGCAGCTTCGTCCGCAAGGCGGTCTCCGGCTGGTCCCCGGGACCGGACCAGATCCTCGCCCTCTACCGCGCGTTCACCAAGACCGGCGGCTTCCGGTACGACCAGTCCGCCGAAGCGCCCGGCGGGCACGGCTACTTCCACATCCTGCGACTCCTCCAGGACAGGCGCGGCACCAGCGAGCAGTACGCCAGCGCGTACGCCGTCATGGTCAGGCACCTCGGCTACGAGGCCCGGGTGGTGATGGGGCTGCGGCCCGACTACACCGGTGACGCCTTCGTCGCGGAAGGCCGGCACGTGTACGCCTGGGTCGAGGTCCACTTCGCCGGCCTCGGCTGGGTCGGCGTCGACCCGAGCCCGTGGCGGAACACGATCGGCACCCGGCCGGACGCGCCGCAGACCATCAGCAAATCCACCCCGCTGGACGATCCGCTCCAGGACGCCGACGCGTCCCCGCCCCCGGCCGCCCCCATCCCCGTCGAGGAGGACGACGTGGCGGCCGAACCTGCCGGCTCCGTCGCGCCCCTGCTGGCGGCCCTGGTGCTGGCGGTCGTCGCGCTGCTCGTCGCGGCGACACCCCTGGCGAAGGCGGTCCGCCGGGCCAGGAGGCGGCGCTCGCCCTCCCACCGGCTCTCCGTCTTGGGCGCGTGGCGGGAGACGCTCGACCGCCTCCAGGAGGCCGGGATCCCGGTGCGACCGGCGCAGACCACCGGCGAGGTCGTGGCCGCCGCTGGCCTTTCGGGCGCCCTGCCGACGCTCGCCGACGCCGTCGACCGGGCCGTGTACGCACCGGAGGAACCCGATCCCGCGCTCAGCGCCGACGCCTGGGCGGCGGCGGCCCGGATCCACGGCGAGGTGCGGGCGACGATGCCACCCGCCCGACGGCTCGGCGCGGTCCTCGATCCACGGCCCCTGCTGAGATGACGAAACGGCCCGGCGGTCAGACCGCCGGGCCGTTGCTCGATTGAACGTCAGTTTCCGTGGACGGCCATCGCCTTCAGCGCCGCGTCCACTTCGGAGTCCGAAACCGGGGTGGCGACCAGCACGTCATCGGCGTCGTCCTCGTGGACCAGCCAGATCTGACCCGGGCCTCCGTCGAGGATCGCCAGGGAGCCGTCGACCCGGGCGCCGCCTTTCACGTCGGCGCGGGCCAGCCGGGTCACCCGCCGCCAGCCGCCTTCAGGGGCTTGGACGACATCGTCCAGGCCGGCTGCTTTTGAAGCACATCGCCGTCGTCGCCCGGACTCCCCGCAGCCTTCAGACCGGTCGACGAGGTCCGCCAGGACCACGGCCAGGTCGGTGCCGGCCGGGTCGAGGGCGAAGAGGTGGATGGGGTCGTCCACGAGATGCCGCACCACGCCCGCGTCGCTGGTCATGACCTCCCACCGAAGCACCGATCCGGAGATTGTCTGCTCCACGGAGAGGTGGGCCCGGTGATCTCCCACCGCGCCGATCAGCACGGCCAGTTCTTCGGACGGTTGCAGCACCCCGTCCTCGTCCGGGGCGAGCAGGCCACGGGCGACGAGCGACATGAGGAAGCCGTGGTCCAGCACCGAGTGGAGCTCGGGACCGACGGCGTCGTAGCAGCTCGCGCCGACTCCGGGAAACGACCCCGCGCCGAGGCCGTGGGCGATGGCGGTGAGCTCATCGCCGGTCAGCGAGATGACGTCGGCTGTGTTCACCACGGCACTCGGATCCTGGGCGGCTTGGGGAGCAGATCCTTGACGAACGCGCCGGCCTTGCTCGCCCCATCGGCGACCTTGTCACCGACCCACTTGCCGGGAGCGGAACACGCGGCTCCGCCGACGATTCCACCGCCGATGCCGAGCGCCAACTTGGCTCCCGGGTGGGGGATGGGAACCGCCGCGCCCGCCTTGGCACCGGCCATCGCGCACGCGCCGACGGTGGCGGATTCGCCCAGCGCCGCCGCGGTTGCCCTGCCCACGCTCGCGCCATCCCGTAGGCGGTTGTTGAACGCGTGCACAGTGCGACCGGCGTGACCCGCCACCTTGCCGATCTTGTCGGCTCGGTCGACCAAGGTCCTCAACTGAGAATGCAGCTTGGGGCCGGCGAGCAAGGTGCGCCAGCGTGGGCCGTTCTGGGCGTGGGCGTAGCCGTATCGATGGCGAAGCAATTTGATCGCGATGCTGTTGACGGTGGTCAGCCGCCCGAACAGCCAGGTGTAGGGACCGAGCGGGCCATGTTCGCCCGGCGGTGCGAAATTCTCCTTCAACGCCTTGCCGAAGGCGGGCACGATGCCCGGTCTGTCGGCCTTCTTGGCCGCGGCGCCGGTCTCACCGAACGACCCCGCCGCCGCCGTCAGCGCGTCTGCGGCGCGTTCGAGCCAGCCGCGCAGCGACGGCAGCCCCGCGAGGACCTGCCGCGCTTCGGGCGGCAGATCCCCCGACTGCATCGTGAGGTCGGCGGCCGCCTCACGTACCCGCCGGGCCTGCCCGCGTAGGGACTCGTCGGCGGCGAAGAGTTCGTCGAACACGAAGATCCGCAGGTTGAACGCCGACATGTCATCCGGTCCCTTCTAGGAGGGCCGCCTCGAGCTGGCTTTTCGCGACCCGGAGATCGGCTCGGGCGGTGTCGGCCTTGTGGTCGTACTTGCGGGCGATGGCCTGGAGTTCGCCCGTCATCCCGTCCAGCGCCGCGCGGGTGGAGCGAACCGTCCCGGCCGCGCCGTCCGCCTTGGTCTTCGCCCGTTCGACCCGGACGGACTTCGAGCGCATCGCGCCGGTGTCGACGGACACCCCGGACAGCGCGGCGGTGATGCCGTGGATTCGTCTGGCCGCCGACCGGCACGCCTGGGCGTGGCCGTCGGCCTCGTCGGCCGCGTCGCGCAGGGCCTTCACGCGCGCGGTGAGGATAGCTACGTTGCTCACCCGGTCAGCTTCGCCCGCGCCCGGTTCGCCGGGATATCGGAAACCCTCCCCATCCAGCGCGGGGGGCATTGGGGAGGGCTTCCGATTCCGCCCACCCCGGTCTCGTTCCTAACGTCGGATCCAGTCAAGACCGACGACAGGAGAAGCGCATGTACCAGCTCGACCCGGCACAGGCACACGAGTTGGCGCGGAAGTTCGGCCACCAGGCGGACGTCGAGACCACCGCCCTGATCCGCGACATGAACGCCGGGATCCACCGGATGCAGACGATGATTGGCACGCTCACGGCGGGCGTGAAGGGCATGGACTGGAAGGGCCGACGGGCCACCTCGTTCGACAACCAGTGGGAGAGCGAGTTCCGGCCCGGCCTGCAGCGCATGCAGCAGTCGATGCAGGAGTTCACGCCGACGCTGGAGCGGATGAAGCTCGCGCTCAAGGAAGCCGAGACGGCGATGCACGCCCACGCCCGCGACACCGAAGCGATCGACCACGGCCGCTGAGCCCGGGGTGAAGGAGCGACTGCCATGGAGTACGAGGTCACGATCGCCGACCAGGGTGGGACCGCGACGCCGCTGCTGATCAGCGCGGGCGAGTCGGCCACCGTCCGAGGCCTGGTCGAAGCGATCGGCCGCACGCCGGACGCGCGGCTGTATCTGGAGTCGGAGTGGCTGCGGCCCGACCAGCCGCTCTCCGCCACCTCGCTGCGCGCCGGCGCTCGCCTGGCGTTCGCGCCCTCGTCTGCTCCGGCGGCGGTTCCGGCGTCCCGTTGGGAGGCCGCCGTGGTGGGCGGGCACGGCGCCGGGACCGCCGTGCCGCTCGGCGACGGCGCGGCGGTGATCGTGGGCCGGGCGCCGGGAGCCGGGCTGGTGCTCGACGATCCCGAGGTCAGCCGACGCCACGCCGAACTGCGCCTGAACGCGGACGGCACCGTGGTGGTCGCCGACGCGGGCTCGCGCAACGGCATCGGCTGGCGTGGCCACCGCATCGGCGCGGACACGCCGGTGCCCGCGGGTGACCTGGTGCGGATCGGCGAGTCCATGGTCACGGTCCGGCCCGCCGCCCCAGGTGACGCCGAACTCGACCAGGTGGGTGGTGCACGCCGGTTCAACCGCCCGCCCAGGATCGCGCCGCCACGGAGACGTCTGGAAGTGGCCGTTCCGTCCGCGCCCGACCAGCCGAAGGGCATCCGCTTCCCGCTGGCCACCGTGCTGCTGCCGCTCGTGCTCGGCGGAGTCGTCTACGCGCTGATGCCGAGCTCCGCCATGTTCTTGATCTTCCTGGCGCTGTCGCCGCTGATGGCCGTGGCCCACGTCATCACCGAACGCCGCAGCGGCCGGGGGGAGTACAAGGAGAAACTTCGCGCGTACGAGAGCGAGATGGCCACCGTCCGGGCCAGGCTCGGCGCGATCGCGGTCGCGCAGGAGAAGGCCGCCCGTGAGGCGCTGCCCGACCCGGTGGCGGTGACGCGGATCGCGACCGGCCCGTCCGGCCGCCTCTTCGAACGCCGGCCGGACGACGACGACTTCGGGCGGTTGCGGGTCGGGCTGGCCGACCGACCGGCCGACGTCCGGCTCACCGGTCAGGGCGCGGACGCCGAGGAGCCGCCGACCGTCTACGCCGTCCCGGTGGCTCTCGACCTGGTCGCCGCGGGTGTCGCCGGGGTGGCCGGGCCGCGCGCGGCGATCCTGCCGATCGCCCGTGCGCTCGTCGCGCAGGCGGCGACGCTGCACGCGCCGCACGATCTCGGCCTCGTGATCTTCTCCGGTGAGGACACGGCGCCGGACTGGGAGTGGGCGACCTGGTTGCCGCACACCCTCCCACACCGGCCCGACCTGGCCTGCCGCCGGATGATCGCCACCGATCGGGAGATGGCGGAGACCCGGATCGCGGAGCTGCTCCGGATCATGGAGGAGCGACGGTCCGGGCTGCGGAGCGGGGTCTCCCAGGGTAGGCGGCTCCTCCTGGTTCTCGACGGCGCACGCCGGGCGCGCAGCCTGCCCGGCCTGGCCGACCTGCTGGCCGAGGGGCCGGGCGTCGGCATCTACGCCGTCTGCCTGGACCGGGCGGAGTCCGATCTGCCCGACGAGTGCCGGACAACGGTCGTGGCCGACTCGTCCGGCGCCCGGGCCCAAGTGTCCGGAGCGGACCTCCCCGATGAGGAGGTGCTGACGGATCGCCTGCCGCAGGAGCTCGCCGAGAAGATCTCCGGCTCGCTGGCGCCGATCCGGGTACTCGGCGCCCGGTTCAGCGAAGACGGCGACCTGCCCGAGCGGGTCCGCTACCTGGATCTCGCCAGGCTCGGCGCCCGCCCGCACCGCGACGAGGTCCTCGCGCGCTGGGCCGCCCAGCCCGGCGGACGCGGCACCACGGCGCTGATCGGCGTGGACGGGACCGGCCCCGTGGCCGTCGACCTGCGCCGGGACGGTCCCCACACCCTGATCGCCGGAACGAGCGGTGCCGGAAAGTCCGAACTGCTGCAGACGCTGGTGGCCTCACTCGCCCTCGGCAACACGCCCGACGCGCTGAACCTCGTCCTGGTCGACTACAAGGGCGGCAGCGCGTTCGCCGAATGCCGCGACCTGCCCCACTGTGTCGGCATGATCACCGACCTCGACGGCCGGCTGGCCGACCGGGCCCTCGCCTCGCTCACGGCCGAGCTGCGCCGCCGGGAGACCATCCTGGCCGAGGCCGGGGCCAAGGACATCGAGGACTATTGGGCCCGCACCGGCGGCCGGCTGCCCCGGCTGGTCATCGTCATCGACGAGTTCGCCACGCTGGTCGAGGAGCTCCCCGACTTCATCACCGGCGTCGTCGGAATCGGCATGCGCGGCCGGAGCCTCGGCGTCCACCTGGTGCTGGCGACGCAGCGTCCGGGCGGCGTCGTGAACGCGGACCTCCGCGCGAACGTCAACCTCCGCCTCTGCCTGCGGGTCACCCGCCCAGACGAGAGCACCGACGTCATCGACGTGCCCGACGCCGCCCGCATCTCCCGTCTCCACCCCGGCCGCGCCTACCTGCGCACCGGGCACGGCGACCTGGCGACCCTCCAGTGTGCCCGCATCGGCTGGCCGAGAGACGACGCGCCGGACGCGCGGGCCCGCGCGGACGCCGTCACCGTCGCTCGTCGCCGGATCACCGAACTCGGCCGGGCCCGTCTCGTGGACGGCCCGGCCAGCCCGGACGACGGCCACGCCGGTAACACCGATCTGACGGCTCTCGTGGCGGCGATCCGGGAGGCGGCCGAGCACAGTGGCGTCTCGGCGCCGCCGAGTCCCTGGCTTCCCCCGCTCCCGGACCGGTTGACGATCCCCCTCGCCGAAGACGGCGGCGCTCCGCCCCCGATCGCCCACATCGGGCTCGCCGACCTGCCCGCGAGTCAGGCCCAGTCGCCGTTCCTGCTGGACCTGGAGCAGGCCGCACCCACCGTGATCGCCGGGATGGCGCGCAGTGGCCGCTCGACGGCGCTCCGCACCTTGGCGGCCTCACTGGCCGCCGCCGGCAGCCCCGCCGACCTCCACCTGTACGTCCTCGACCACGGCAACCGCGCGCTGACCTCCCTCGAAGCGCTCCCGCACTGCGGCGCCTACATCGAAGCCACGGAGACCGACCGCACCACACGGCTCCTCGACCTGCTGACTTCCCAGATGACGGAACGGGCCCAGATCCTGGCCGCCGGCGGACACGCCTCGCTCCGCGAACAGCGCGCCACCGCCGCCCCATCCGACCGGCTCCCCTATCTGGTGCTCCTCATTGACCAGTACGAGTCCTTCCTCGCCCGGCACGCGGAAACCGACGGCGGCCGACTCGTCGAGACCCTCGACGGCCTGCTCCGGCGCGGCGCCGCGGTCGGCATCCTCATCGTGCTCACCACCGACCGTTCCGGCTTCACCCACCGCCTCGCCGGCACGGCCGCCACCAGGCTGGTCCTCCGGCAGGCCGATCGTGACGACGCGGCCGTCTTCGGCGCCGACCCGCGCGCCATGTCCGCCACGCCCCCGGGCCGGGCGATGGCGATCCCCGCCGGGATGGAGGTGCAGATCGCCCTGCTGACCCCCGACCCGGACGGCGCCGCGCAGGCCGCCGCCGTGGAAGACCTGGCCAAACGCCTCACCGACCGCTGGGAGCGGCTACCGGCGACGGCCCGCCCCCACCGGATCGACCGGCTCCCCGCCTCGATCGACCTTGCCGCACTCGAAGAACTGCGGGGCACGCGTATGACGTCCACCCCGAGCACCTGCACGGTCGGCGCCGGCGGCGACCATCTGCGGCCGATCGACGTGGACCTCATGGACACCGACTCCGTCTTCCTGGTCTCCGGGCCGCCCCGCTCCGGCCGTAGCGCCGCGCTCGCGGCTATCGTCTCGTCGCTGCGCGGCCGTGAGAACGGCGAGCTCTCGGTCCTGCTCTGCTGCCCGCGTCGATCCCCGCTGATGGAACTCGCCGGCCTGCCCGGGGTCGTCGCGGCGCTGCACGGGTCGGCGATCGCAACGGACCTCGAGGAGACGATCGCCCGCACCCGCGGCCCGCTGGCGGTGGTGGTCGACGACGCGGAACGGCTCTCGGAGGGCGTCGCCGCCGACGTCCTCGACCGGCTCGTCCACACCGCACGCGACGACGGCAACCTCGTCATCGCCGCCGGAACCACCGACGATCTGGCGATGTTCCGCTATCGCAACTGGATAGCCAGCCTGCGCCGCGCCCGATCAGGACTGCTGCTCAACCCGACGTCGTACGTGGACGGCGAGGTCTTCGAGGTCAAGCTTCCCCGCTCGACGGGGGGCGGTCAGATCGCGGGTCGTGCGTTGCTGATCCGGCGCGGGCAGAGCACGTCCGTCCAGGTACCGCGGGTCTCTCCACGGTGACGCGGATCCCGCCGCCCGGGATTTTCGGGCTGTCGCTTGAACACTGGTCGCTGATCGCTCCGCGTCGACCCTGCGCCTGCCGACAATTACATCTGCCCAGGTCATGACCATATGGGGCTTCGCGTGGCGTGGGTGAGTTCCGGCCACCAGAAGAGGGAAACGCGTGCGCCATGATGATCGGCCATGCTCCTCCGCCTGGCCTATCTCGCCGTTACGAACGCCTTCGCCGCGCTGCGGTTGCTGCCGATGGGTGATCGTGACAAGGACGTCACATCCTGGACCTGTGTCGCCGGGAACGGGATGATCCTCCGGTGGACTTCCGGCAGCTGGAGCGCTTTCTCGCGGTTGTCGACCACGGCGGGTTTCACCGCGCGGCGGAGGCACTCTACGTCGCGCAGCCGTCGTTGTCGCAGTCGATCAAGCAGTTGGAGCGCGAGCTGGGCGATGCCCTGTTCCACCGTGTCGGCCGCGGTGTGGTGCTGACGGAGGCGGGACGGGCTCTCGTCGAGCCCGCGCGGGCGGTCGTCCACACGCTGAGCCTGGCCATCGAGTCCGTCGAGGCGGTGCGCGGGCTGCGGACCGGGCGGCTGGAGATCACAGCGATGCCGTCGCAAGCCATCGCCCCGCTCGCCGGTGTGATTTCCCGCTTCACCGCGGAGTACCCCGGCGTTCGGGCGGTGGTCCGGGCCGGCGCGACCGCGGACCAGGTGGTGGAGGCCGTGCGCACCGGCCGGACGGAGCTGGGCCTGCTGGCGGGTGTACGGCTCCCGCAGCAGCCTGGCGTGGGCCTTCACCCGGTCGCTCGGCAACGATTCGTTGTCGTGACGTCGGCCGGTGGACCGTTCCCCGCCGGTGCGAGGGTGGGGCCGGACGATCTGTCCGGCCTGCGCGTGATCGCCGGCCAGACCGGCACGGGAATGCGTGCGGTCGTCGATGAGCTGATCCGCTCCGGCGTCGAGCTGACGATCGCCGTGGAGACCGAGCATCGTGAGGCGATTCTGCCCCTGGTGCTCGCAAGGAGCGGCATCGCCGTACTGGCCGACTCGTGGCGGGAGACCGCTGAGCGGGCAGGTGCCGTCGTCGTGGACCTCGATCCTCCTGTCCATCTTGAGGTCGCCTACGTGAGTCACGCAGGTGGGCTCGGTCCGGCGGCGCGCATGTTCCTGCGCATGGCCACGGACCAGGAACGATAGGAGTCGCCGATCGGTCGGGCAGGAAGCCGATCTTGGACTTCGGACGGACTTGACTGCTGGAATCGGTGCCATGAAATCGCATCGCATCGCCGTGATCCCCGGCGACGGAATCGGCACCGAAGTATGCCGCGCCGCCCGCGCCGTACTTGACGCCGTCGGCCGCGGACACGCCATCGACCTCACCTACGACGAGTTCGACTGGTCCTGCGCGCGCTACCTGGACGAGGGTGCGATGATGCCCGCCAACGGCCTCGACCTGATCCGCCACCACGATGCGATCTTCCTGGGCGCGGTGGGCGCACCCGGCGTGCCCGATCACGTGTCCCTGTGGGGGTTGCTGATCCCGATCCGCCGGGGTTTTGAGCAGTTCGTAAACCTGCGTCCGATCCGGGTGCTCGACGGGCAGCAGGCGATCGACCTTGTGGTGGTGCGCGAGAACGTCGAGGGCGAGTACAGCGAGATCGGCGGGCGCCTGTACCGGGGGACACCGGCCGAGATGGCGGTGCAGGAGTCGGTGTTCACCCGGACGGGGGTCACCCGCATCGTCGACTACGCCCTGGACCTGGCCGAGCAGCGCAGCGGACGGCTGACTTCGGCGACGAAGTCGAATGGGATCATCCACACGATGCCGTTCTGGGATGAGATCGTCGCCGAACGGGTCGCCGAGCGCTCCAGCGTGACCATGCGCTCGGAGCACATCGACGCGCTGTGCGCCAAACTGGTGCTCGATCCGGCCCAGTTCGACGTGATCGTCGCGTCCAACTTGTTTGGCGACATCCTTTCGGACCTCGCCGCCGCCGTCGCGGGCAGCATCGGCCTCGCGCCCGCCGCGAACATCGACCCGACGCGTGCGCATCCGTCGATGTTCGAGCCCGTCCATGGGTCGGCGCCGGACATCGTGGGCAGGGGAATCGCCAACCCGGTCGGCGCGATCTGGACCGCCGCGATGATGCTTGACCACCTGGGTCACCCCGAGGCGTCAGCGAATATTCTGGCGGCCATCGGCAGTGTGTTCGCGAAGAGTTCCGTGCGCACCCCCGACCTCGGCGGCACGGCCACCACCGCGGACATGACCCTCGCGATCGTCGAAGCCCTCTGAAGGAAGCATGAGCGTCCCACTGCCCAGCTCGTTCCGGTCCCGCACTATCGATGCGGACGGTGTCGCCATCCACACGGTGATCGGGGGTGGCGGGCCGCCGGTGCTGCTTCTGCACGGCTACCCGCAGACGCACCTGATCTGGCACGAAGTCGCCCCGGCGCTCGCTTCTCGCCACACGGTCGTGCTGCCCGACCTGCGCGGGTACGGCGACAGCGCCAAACCGGAGCCGGTTACCGACGGCCTCTACTCCAAACAGGCGATGGCCCGCGATCAGATCAGGGTGATGCGGCAGCTGGGATTCGACCGCTTTGCCGTGGTCGGCCACGACCGAGGGGCGAGGGTCGGCCACCGGATGGCCCTCGACCACCCCGACGCGATCGAGGCTCTCGCCGTCCTGGATATCGTGCCCACCCGGCACGCGTTCGCGCACGCCGACGCCGCGTTCGGCCTCGGCTACTATCACTGGTTCTTCCTCGCCGCGAACAACGGAATCCCGGAGCGGTTGATCGGCCACGATCCCGAGTTCTGGATTCGCAGCCGGATGACGGCCCGGCACTCCGGTGGCGCCGCATACGACGAGGCCGCGGTTCGGGAGTATGTCCGGTGCTTCTCTGACCATGCCGCGATCGCCGCGTCATGCGCCGACTACCGGGCGGCGGCCGGCATCGATCTGGAGCATGACGAGGCCGACGCGGCAGCGGGCAGGCGCGTGCGCTGCCCGCTGCTGGCGCTCTGGGGCGAGCACAGCTTCGTCGGCCGCACCTACGACGTCCTGGAGGTCTGGCGCGAATACGCCGAACACGTCAGCGGTACGGCGTTGCCGAGCGATCACTACCTACCGGAGGAGGCGCCGGCTCTCGTCATCCGGGAGCTGGAAAAGTTCCTGCCCCGGTGAGCTCAGGACCAGGGCTCCGCGCGCAGCGCCTTGCGGGCCAGTTCCAGCTCCAACTCGAACTTGCCGACCACGCCGTCGTTGCCGATCGGTCCGTGCCCGCCCTCGAAGAACCGCAGGAGCACATCGCCTCCGGCGGCACGCAGCCGCCGCGCGTACTCCTCGGCCTGCCGTGCGGGCGTGCGGGTGTCGTAACGTCCCTGATAGATCAGGACGGGCGCCCGCACGTTCTCCACATAGGTCATCGGTGAGCTGAGCCGGAACCGCTCCTCCGCGGTTTCGGGGCGGCCGCCCAGGAAACTGCGCCAGGCCGCCTGCAGAGCGGGGTGCATGTCCTCGTAGGCGAGTTTCCAGTCGGCGAGCGCGATGAACGCGAACCCGCCCGCGAACAGGTCGGGGAGCCGGCCCAGCGAGAGGAGCGTCAGGTAACCGCCGTAGGAGGCGCCGGTGATGAAGACGGCCGCGGGGTCGGCGATGCTCGCACCGACGAGCCACTGCCAGGCTGCCTCAACGTCCTCCAGCTCCCGGTCGCCGACGGCGCCCCAGAATCCTTCACGGAACGTCCTGCCGAACGTGACGGAGCCTCGGTAGTTCAGCGACGCGTAGGCGAAGCCCTCCGCGAGCCACGCCTGCGCGACCGGATCGTACCCGCCCACCTCCGCGAGGTTCGGGCCGCCGTGCACGTTCAGGACAAGGGGCACCGGCCCGCTCGCGCCGTGCGGTGCCGCGACCCACAGTTGCAGGGCGGTCCCGTCCTTGGAGGTGACGGAGACCGAACGCAGCGGAATCCCCGCCACGACGGCCTCGGGGGCGAGGATGCTGCGCGGCTCGCTCTCGCCGCGGTCGAGCGCGAGCACGTCGAAAGGCAGGTCGGCGCGCTGCCGCAGCAGCCGGATCTGACCGCCGGGCCCGTAGTGCGACGCCCACTGGTTGGTCACCGCGCACGCCACCTCGGGGAAGAAGAAGGCGCCGTCGGGATGCGGAACTCGGAGCAGTTCCCCGGCCTGGATGTCGTACTCGTACACCCGGTGGATGCCGCGGTCGACGTGCACGAGCAGCAGCCGGGTGCCGTCGTCCGACCAGTCGAGCGGGACGAGTTCACCCGAGAGTTCGGGCGCGTCGACATCGACCCGCTCACCGGTGCGGGGGTTCCACACGGCCGGCCGCGCGAACCCCGTGCGTTCGGTGCTCACCAGCAGCCGGGGGTCCCCCGCGACCGGCGAGAACCGGACCCCGCGAACCGGCGCGAGGGGCCCGTCCGAGACCGACGCGAGCACCGCGCCGTCGGAGGTGTCAAGCACCGTTACGGCGAAGCGGCGGATGCCGGGGTTGTGGTCTGTGGTGTCGATGCTCGCCAGTGCTCCATCGGCGGAGATCCGGCTGTTCCACGCCTCGTTCCGGCTGCGGAACAGACGGTGGGCGGCTCCGTCGGCCAGGTGGTAGAGCGTGAATCCCTCGTCGGTGACCGTGGAGATGACGATGGCCGATCCGTCGCGCGCGACGTCGATTCCGCGCAGCGTGTAAGGAGGCAGTTCGGGGGTGAGGTCGACGGGTTTGCCGTCGGCCGGGTAGGACCACAGATGGCCGACCTCACCGCCGTCCTCGTCGTGCAGCACCAGCACGGAGCTGCCGTCCGCGGCGGGCAGCGGGTTCGCGACGTGTGGCGGCAGGTCCGGCAGCCGCAGGTTTTCCCCGGTGGCCGGATTCCAGATGGACACCTCGGCATCGCTGAGGCCCGCCGCGTAGACCATTTCGAGGTTGAGGGCGCCGGGACAAGGACGGATGTCTTCGACGATTGAGGTGCGGAAGCGGTCGCGCCAAGCTTCAGAGGACATTGATCAACTCCGGTTGGTGACAGGCGACGCTGTGGCCCTGCGCATCCGTGACGAGCGGCGGGACCACGGCGGCGCAGATCGAGATCGCCTTCGGGCAGAGCGTCCGGAACCGGCAGCCCGACGGCGGGTCTGTGGGGCTCGGGACGTCGCCGGTCAGGATGATCCGGCGGCGGGCGCGTTCGGCCCGCGGGTCGGGGATCGGCACGGCGGACAGCAGTGCCTGGGTGTAGGGGTGCAGGGGACGCTGGTAGAGCTCGTCCGGGGGTCCCTGCTCGACGATACGACCGAGATACATGACGGCCACCTCGTCGCTGGCATGCCGTACCACAGACAGGTCATGGGCGATCAGCAGGTAGGTCAGCCCGAGCTGGTCCTGGAGGTCCTCCAGCAGGTTGATCACGCCCGCCTGGACGCTGACGTCCAGCGCGCTGACCGGCTCGTCCAGCACGATCACGTCAGGCTCGACGGCGAGCGCGCGGGCGATGCCGATGCGCTGGCGCTGCCCGCCGGAGAACTCGTGCGGGAACCGGGCGGCGTGCTGGGGGTCGAGCCCGACCAGATCGAGCAGTTCGGGGACGCGCCCGAGGTCACGGCCGTGGGTTTCGAGCGCTTCGCTGAGGATCGCCGCGACGGTCATGCGAGGGTTGAGCGAGGCGTACGGATCCTGGAAGACCATCTGGATGCGCCGCCGTGCCGTACGCAACTGGGCGGCCGGCAGCGCGGTGAAGTCGGTGCCGTCGAGGAGCACCTGGCCCGAGGTCGGTTCGACGAGCCGCACCAGGCATGCGGCCAGCGTGGACTTCCCGCAGCCGCTCTCTCCGACGAGCCCGAGCGTCGTGCCCCGCTCCACCCGCAGCGTCACCCCGGATACGGCCTGCACGGTGCCGACTCGGCGACGGAAGACCCCACGGCGTACCGGATACGTCTTGACGAGGTCGGTGACCTGCAACGCCGTCATCGCCAGCGCACCTCCTTCAGCTCTGCCGCACGCAGGCACGACGCGGTGTGTCCGGCTGCGATCAGGACCGGCGCGGGGACGGTGGCGTCGCACAGGCCGGCCCGGACGTGTTCGCAGCGCGGGTGGAACGGACACCCCGGAGCTCGCGAGGGGTGGCCCGGGATCTGGTAGAGCCGCTCACCGTGGTGCGCGTCGAGCCGTGGGAGTGCGGCCAGCAGACCCCTGGTGTAGGGGTGAGCCGGCTCGTAGAAGATCGGCTCGACAGCGGCTTCCTCCACCTTCGTGCCCGCATACATCACAAGCACGCGGTCGGCGATGCCGGCCACCACGCCGAGGTCGTGTGTGATCAGCATGAGTGCCGTCGCCGTGCGCTGCTGGATCCTGCTGATGACGTCGAGGATCTGCGCCTGCACGGTCACATCGAGCGCGGTCGTCGGCTCGTCGGCGATGAGCAGATCGGGTTCGTTGGCGATGCTCATCGCGATCATGACACGTTGCCGCATGCCGCCGGAGAGCTCGTGCGGGTACTGGTCGGCGCGCTTGGCGGGCGAGGGGATGCCGACCAGGTCGAGCAGCTCGACGACCCGATCACGCAGCGCCGACCGCGAGATCGACGGGTCGTGCACGCTGATGGCCTCGGCGATCTGCGCACCGACGGTGTGCACCGGGGTGAGTGCGGTCAAGGCGTCCTGGAAGATCATCGCGATGCGGCGGCCCCGCAGGGTGCGGAGCTCGGCCTCCGACCGGCCCAGCAGCTCCTCACCACGGAACCGGATCGACCCCGTGACGCGGGCCCGGCTGGGCAGGATCCCCAGCACCGCCATCGACGTGATGCTCTTGCCGGACCCCGACTCCCCGACGATTCCGAGGGTTTGGCCGGGTTCGACCGCGAACGACAGCCCGGAGACGGCCATGACAGGGCCCGGGAACTCGACGGTGAGGTTGTCGACTTCGAGGAGGGCGCTCATGATCGGGCTCCGTTCGGGTCGAAGGCGTCGCGGAGGCCGTCGCCGAGGAAGTTGATGGCCAGCGCCGTGAGGAGGATGAACAGGCCGGGAAAGTACAGGAGGTAGACCTTCTCGGTGCCGATCAGCCCGGACGCCTGGCTCAGCATGTTGCCCCAGCTCGATTCCGGAGGCTGCACGCCGTACCCCAGGAAGGAGAGCGTCGACTCGACGATCACCGCGCTCGCCGCGCCCAGCGAGGTGCTCACGGCGATGACGCCGGTGAGGTTGGGCAGGATGTGCCGCACGATGATGCGCCGCCGGGTAACGCCCAGCACCGTCGCCGCGGCGATGTACTCCTTCTCCCGGAGCGAGAGCACCTGGCTGCGGACGACCCTGGCCACGGTGGTCCAGCCGATGGCCGCGAGCACCGGGACGATCACGGCCGGGGAGCGACCGGCGCCCTGCAGCGCGACCGCCAGGACCACGATCGCGGGGAGGACGATGAACAGGTCCGTGACCCGCATGATGATCTCGTCCACCCAGCCGCCGAAGAACCCTGCCGCCGCACCGAGCGCGGTGCCTACGGCGGTCGCGAGCACGGCGACCGACAGGCCGATCGCGAGCGAGATCCGCCCGGCGAACAGCAGCTCGGTGAGGTAGTCGCGCCCCAGCTCATCGGTGCCGAACCAGTGCGCCGCCGACGGTGGCGTCGGCCCGAGCATCAGGTTCTGGACGCCGCGCTCGTACGGGGCGACCACGTCCGCTCCGAAGCAGCAGATCAGCAGGACCGTGAGCACGGTGAGCCCGGCGACGGCGAGCCGGTGGCGCAGGAACCGCCGACGGGCCCGCTGCCACTGGGTTCGTTCGGGCGTGACGGTCGTCATCCGAGCCTCACTCTCGGGTCGAGTACGGCATAGACGATGTCGGCGAGCAGGTTGAACACGATCACGACCAGCGCGATCACGAGCGTCCACGGCACGAGGACGAACACGTCCCCCGTGAGCAGGGAGTCGAGGAACAACCTGCCCATGCCCTGGATGGCGAAGATCTGCTCGGTGACGACGAGCCCGCCGAACAGCAGGCCGGCGTCCACGGCGGTGACGCTGACAAACGGGCCGAGCGACGTGCGCAGGGCGTGCCGTACGACGATGCGGCCTTTCGGCACCCCCTTGGCCCGTGCGGTTCGCACATACTCGCTGGTGAGCGCGTCCAGCATCGTCGCGCGGGTGAACCTGCTCCAGCTCGCCACCAGACCGACGGTGAGAGTCAGCACAGGCAGCACGAGATGGCGTGCGTAATCGAGCGGACCGCTGCCGTCCGGCGAGTGCAGACCCACGAAGTAGAGCGGGGGATCGGTCAGGCCGAGCAACTCCTGGGGCCAGGCCGCCAGGATCTGGATCAGGATCAGCCCGAGCCAGAACGGCGGCATCGCGACACCGAGGTAGGAGAGCCCGGTGAAGACCAGGTCACCCGCGGAGTACTGCCGCACCGCCGAGTAGGCGCCGACGGCGAGCGCGATCACCGCGGCGGCCAGCACACCCCAGACGATCAGCTGCAGAGTGGCGCCGAGGGCGGGAAGGATCAGCCCTTGGACCGAGCCCGCCGTACGTGAGCTGACTCCCCAGTCGCCGGTGACGAACTGGGTAAGCCACCGCCAGTACTGGTAGGGGATCGGTTGGCCGAGCCCGAGGCGCTCCGCCGCGCGGGCGAGCGCGCCCGGGTCCCGCCCACCGCGCAGCTTCGACAGCGGGTCGAACGTGACCCTCACCGCCCAGAAGAGCAGGAACGAGGCGACGAGTATGACGGGGACTGAGTAGAGCAGCCGCCGTGCCACGTAAGCGAACATCGGCTCTTAGCCCACCAGGCCCCACTGGGCGAGGTTCCAGAACGGACCACGGGCCGGGTCGATGGCCAACGGCCCGCCGATCTTGCGGTTCCACAGCAGGATGTTGGGGATCACGTCGAGCGGCAGCAAGGCGGCCGAGTCGGCCAGGAGCTTGTCGGCCTGCCGCGACACCTCGATCCGCTTGTCCTCCTCAAGCGTCGACGCCGCGGTGTCGAGCACCTGGTCGAGACCGGGCACGTCGATGCGCGACATGTTGAGCCCGGAGTAGCCGTTGTCGGCGGTGGGAATCGCGCTTGAGGAGAACGATGCCTCAAGCGAGGGTTGGGGGAAGGTGTCGACGAGGGTCCACAGGCCCATCTGGAAGTCGCCCTTGGGGAGCTTGCTGGCGAACAGATCCCCGGCCGAGGTGTTGTCGATGGTGAGCTCGAAACCGGCGGTCCGCAACTGTTCCTGCAGGATCTGCTCGGTCAGCTCGCGACGCTTGTTGCCGGTCATCGTGCTGACGGTGAACTTCGCCCGGGTTCCCGCCTTCGCCCAGATGCCGTCGGATCCCTTGGCCCATCCGTCGCCCTGCATCAGGGTGCCGACCTTGCCGAGGTCGGGGGTGTACTGGGCGAAATCGGTGCCCCCGTAGCGGCCGACGAGCGGGGTGTGCGCGCTCTGGGCGGGTTCGGTGACGCCGAGGGCGCCGTACAGGCGGGTGACGATGGCCTTGCGGTCCAGCGCGTACGACACGGCCTGGCGGAACGTCGCGGAGTCGAAGGGGGGCTTGGTGTTGTTGAACCAGACGGCTTCGAGGTTGCCGGACTCGGGATCGACGATCGAGTCGGCATTGGGCAGCCCGCTCAGGATCTGGTCGATGGAGTCGAGCTGCGGTGTGGGGTAGAGGGCGTCAAGCTGGCCGGTCTTGAATGCCTGGAATGCCGCCGCGGTGTCGGCGGTGAACTGGAAGGTGACCTTGTCCAGCTTTGGCTTCTCCCCCCAGTACTTCTCGTTCGGCACCAGGACGACCGAGGCCCCCTTCGTCCAAGACTCGATTTTCCAGGGGCCGCCGCTCCAGGAATAGCCGTCCTTCATCAGCGCGCTGCGGTCCTTGTCGGCGAGCAGGTGGCTGGGAAGCAGCCCGCTGCTGTCGCTGAACAAGCCCTTCCAGTTCGCGTAGGGGGTGGAGAAGGTGACGACGGCGGTCTTCGGATCAGGCGTGTCGACCTTGGCGATGTGGCTGTACCCGGTCCGGTTCAGCACATCCTTCCCGTCGCGGATCGCCAGCGTTGTGTACTCGAAATCCGCCGACGTGATCGGCTGCCCGTCCGACCACACCGCGTCGGGGTTGATCCGGTAGGTGATCTTCTGCGGCGGACCTGCCGTGAGCTCGGGTTCCGATGCCATGACGTTCGTGGCCACCGGCGTCCACGCGCCATTGACCTTCTTGGGTTCGAACACCCGTGGAATGGTCGGGATGTCCATGATGAAGGTGCCCCAGATCGAGCCGGCACAGCTCGCGATCCAGTCGGTGCAGTCCGGTTCCTGTTCGGCGCCGATCACGATGCTCCCGCCCTGACGCACCGGCATGGTCGTGGACGGGCGATCACTGGAACCCTGGCTCGGGCCGCCTCCCCCACTCGTGCACGCGGCTGTGAGAGCTAGGACCGTAAGCCCTGCGGCTCCGAGTCTGATCCGAGTGCTCATACTCTGACCTTTCTGGCAGGTGATGAAGGGAGAGTATGGGCAAGCCAGGCACCAGGCAAGGGCCTTAGGCATGTTTCTAGTCATACTCATTGACTATGCTGAAGTCCGGCAGGGCGGTCAGCCGGTGCGAAAATGCGTGCACCAGCGGTGGCTTTTGGTCGACGAGGGAGGCTCTTGGTGGCATCAGCACGCCAGTCAAAGGAGAACCGGTCAAAGGGGGAGACCCGGCCGCGCCGCGCCCGCGACAGCCTCAACAGGGAGATGATCCTCGCGGCCGCCGAGAAGATCGCCTTGAGGGATGGCTTGGACGGGTTGACCTTCCAGGAGCTTGGAGCCGAGCTTGAGGCACATCCGACGTCGCTCTACCGCCACTTCAAAGACAAGGACGAACTGCTTCTTGAGCTGGTCGACGGCCTGAGGGCCCGGTCTTACGGTGGCACCCTCACGCCTACCGACGACTGGCGTGCCGATCTGCGGGCGATCTCCCAGCGGGTGCGCGAGCACTACCTCCGCTATGCGCCGTTCGCGCAGCAGATGGTCATGCGCACCACGCGACGTCCGGTGGAGTTCTCCAACGTCGAGTTCACTCTGGACGCCGTACGGCGTGCCGGAGTCGACGACGACGAGGTGGCGCTCGTGCAGCGCGCTCTCGGCAACTTCGTGCGCGCCGTGGCGAGCTTGGAGGCGGCCGTCCACGCGCTCGACCCCGAGGTGCGGCGCAGGGACGAGCTCGCCTGGCAGGTGGAATACCGCCAGCTCGACCCGGACTCGTACCCCACGATCGCCCACTACGCGGAGCGGCTCCCGAGCCTCGGCGGCCCGGGCGCCTTCGACATCGGCCTGGAGATGATGCTCGACGCGATCGAGGTGCGCGCCGAACGGTCACGGGCGCGTCAACGCGTCGAGCAGTCCGGCGACGAGCAGCGCTCGCTCCGCGAGTGAGGCCACATCGACCCACTCGTGCTCCGCGTGCGCGCCGTCGCCCAGCGGGCCGAGCCCATCGAGGGTGGGGATCCCGAGCGCGCCCGTGAAGTTCGCGTCCGACGCTCCTCCGACCGCCACCTGGTCGGGTTCGGGCAGGCCGAGATCGGCCGCGACCTTGCGGGCCGTCGCGTACAGCTCCCGGGAGCCCGCGGGCTCCAGCGGCGGGCGGTTGATCGTGCCGTCGACCCGGACAGCCGTCCCCGGGACGCTGGAGGAGAGCGCATGCATTCGCTCGTCAACCCGCGTCAGCTCGGCCAGGTCCCAGGCGCGGACGTCCACGCGCAGGTGCGCTTGCGCGGGCACGGTGTTCGTGGTGGTGCCTGCGCGCGCGACGGTCGGGGTGACCGTGGTGCCGCGCTCGGGGTCGGCCAGTGCCGATACGGCCAAGACCTGCGCCGCAAGCTCAAGCAACGCGTTCACCCCGCGTTCGGGCTCCAACCCGGCGTGGGCCGCCCTGCCGGTGATGTCGATGCTGTAGAACGAACCACCCTTGCGGGCCGTCTTGACCGCCCCTGCCTGACTTGGCTCCAATACGAGTACGGCACCGCGGGAACCGGCCACGTCTTCGACGAGTGCCCGCGAGGTCGGGGAGCCGATCTCCTCGTCGCCGGTGATCAGAATACTGACCGCGGCAGGATCACGACACTCGGCGAGCGCGGCGAATGCCGCCACCAGCCCGGCCTTCATGTCGAAGACACCCGGACCGTACGCGCGGCCGCCCTCGATACGGAACGGACGGCGGGCGGTCGTGCCGAGTGGCCACACCGTGTCGACATGACCAAGCAGCAGCACCCCACCTTCGCCGGGCGCACGCCACAGCATGTGCGGCGTTCCGCGTACTTCGACGATCTCCGCCGGCCTGCCGAGCAGCGGCTCTCCCCAGGACTGCATCAGCGCGTAGCAGCGCTCCAGCCCTTCGCTGTGGCCGGACGGCGACTCGACGGCCACCAGGGCGGAAAGGCGCTCGCGCAACAAGGCATGATCCATGGCCAGAACTGTAGTCATGCACGTTGACTACATCAAGGGCTGGTAACATGACCATTATTCTTCGCTAACGACGCCCGCGAGCTGGGTCACTCAGGCCGTCAGGAACCTGGTGATGGATCTGGAGGACGCCTGCTACCTGATCAGCGACCGGGATGGGAAGTTCCCGGCGCTCATGGAGGAGATCCTGGCCGAGGCCCGCGTCCAGACTGTTCTCACCGGTGTCAGGATTGCGTGCCGATAATTCCATCCGTCCAGGTCACGGCCTTGCAGTGCTTCTCTCGTAGGCAGGCTTCGACTGCTGAAAAGGAGCCAGTGCGGCAGGATGACCGGTCGTGCTCCTTCGCCTGGCTTATCTCGCTGTCACGAACACCTTCGCGGCGCTGCGGTTGCTGCCGATGGGTGATCGGGACAAGGACGTCGAGATTCTCGCCCTGCGTCACCAGATCACCATCCTCGAACGGCAACTCGGCGTCGGCGCCAGGGCGCGGTTCGCGCCCGAGGATCGAGCCTTCCTCGCGGCCCTCCTGGCACCGCTACCCCGTGACGTCCTGCGTCGCCTGCGACTCCTCGTCCGGCCCGATACCGTCATGCGGTGGCACCGCGATCTCGTGCAACGGCGTCATGCTCGTGCCTGCGTGCCGAAGCGGCGCGGGCGCCCGCCAACCGTCCGTTCCATCCGCGCCCTCGTCCTGCGCCTAATCCGGGAGAATCCATCCTGGGGCTACAGGCGGGTGCACGGAGAGCTCACCATGCTCGGCATCAAAGTGGCGCCGTCCACGGTCTGGGAGATCCTCAAGCAGGAAGGCATCGATCCGGCACCCGAACGGGCGTCCACCACCTGGGCCGACTTCCTGCGCTCCCAAGCCGAAGCACTGCTGGCCTGCGTCTTCATCGAAACCGTCACCCTTGATGGGCAGCGTCAGTACATCCTGGCCGTCATCGGCCACGCCACCAGACGCGTCCGCGTGCTCGGCATCACCGCCCACCCGACCGCGAACTGGGTCGCCTAGGCCGTCAAGAATCTGGTGATGGATCTGGAGGACGCCGGCTGCCGGGTCCGCTACCTGATCCGCGACCGGGACGGGAAGTTCCCCGCGCTCATGGACGAGATCCTCGCCGATGCCGGCATCCAGACCGTGCTCACCGGTGTCCGGATGCCGCGGATGAACGCGATCATGGAACGGTGGGTGCAGTCGTGCCGCCGCGAGTTGCTCGACCGCTGCCTGCTGTGGAACGAACGCCATCTCCTGTACGCCCTGCGCGCGTACGAACGCTTCTACAACCGGCACCGAGCCCACCAGGCTCTCGCCCAAGCCGCCCCGCTGCGTCCTGTCCCGGATCCGATCATCGATCCCGAGCGAATCGCGAGCTTGACCGTACGTCGGCGAGACCGGCTCGGTGGAATCCTCCACGAGTACTCACATGCCGCTTGACCTGCATGGACGGAATTTTCGGCAGGCGCAGAGTCAACGGGGCTGACCTATCTGTCAGCCCGCTACTACGACCCCAGCCTGGGGAAGTTCATCTCCACCGACCCCTTGCTGGATCTGAGGCGCCCCCAGTGGGCCAACGCGTTCGCCTACGTGGGCAACAACCCGATCGGCTTTTCCGACCCGACCGGCCTGGTGACCGATGGGGGAGGCGGTAGCAGCGGGTGCACCAGCGCTAGCACTTGCGCGGCCGTCAACTACGACGTATGTGTCAATAAATTCGGCAAGGTCAGATGCGCCCAGGCCAAGGCGGCGAACGCGGAAGCTGCCGAGAACGCAGCCTGGCAGGATTTCCTGAACGTCCTGAAGTATATCGGCGACATCGCTGCCGAGGAACTCGGACTCAAGGACGCCCTCAAGTGCTTGACAACAGGAGATCTCGGGGCATGTGGCAGCACGGCGCTGAACGTTCTCGCGTCGTTCGCAGGTGGACTCGCTGGGAAACTCGCAGCCAAATACGGTCTTCCATGGAAATGGAAGAAAGCATATGAACTTGGTAAGAAACTAGCCTCGGCGATCTCAAGTGCAGTGGACAAGTTCAAAGGCTGGTTGAAAGCCGGGGCGGAGGCGAGGGAAGCGCGTAATTCCGCCAATGCGATTGCTAAATCATGCCGCCTTTCTAACAGCTTCGTTCCAGGCACTCAAGTGTTAATGGCTGATGGTACCCATAAGCCGATCGAGCAGATCAAGATCGGCGACCGAGTCGTTGCCACCGATCCGATAACCGGAAAAACTGAGCCATAACCCGTCCTCGATGTGATCAGCAGTCAGGGTAAAAAGATCCTCGTCCGTATCATCGCAGAAACAGGCGGATCGATTTCCGCCATCATCTCCACTGAGAATCATCCGTTCTGGATTCAAGAGTATGCTGGCTGGTTCAATGCTGCGGATCTGGTACCTGGCCTACACCTTCAAAGCAACATCGGTACGCCTGTCCGAGTTAGAGAGATCTCGACTCAGGCGACGCACGTGGTCGTCCACAACATCGCGGTTGCTAACGACCACACCTACTATGTCGCTGCTGGACACCGAGACGTTCTTGTACACAATTCAACCCCAGACGAATGCTATCGAGGCGGCAGACCAGGTGAATCACCAAGCCTTGCACCTAGACCCAATGACTACAAAGTCGATCCCAAGACAGGTTTTGTAAAGGAATCGCACGGGGTCTCCGTTTTCGATAATCCAGAAAGCGTCGCCGGCAAGGGTTTCGTTCCCCACTCAATCGACATGCGCTCAGTGCCCAGCTCTTTGCGTATAATTCAGAGGGGGAGGGATCCGAGACACTTCGAGATCGTACCCGCAGCGGGAGCCAACCTGACGCCAAGGCAGTACGCGGCAGCGCTTGCGCAGATCAAGTTTAAGTGAAAAACGAGGACGTATGTCAATTGCGTACGAACTAAATTTTCCCGACTATCTGACCGATTACGAGATTGAAACGGAGGCGAAGGGATATCTTGCGAATCTCGAAATAATAAGCCAGGGGAAGAGGTACTTGCTGAATGTGTACGACCCTGTCAGGCTGTCGCAGGATATAGAAACAGAGATCACCTCTGATGGCTATTTCTCTAGCGCAAATATACTGATAGTCCCCGCGGTGACGAGAGATGAGATCCGGCAAGCAATACAGAAAATCGCAGTGGGTACCTTCGCAAACCATTGGACCTCACAGGCCGCCGACCAAACCGCTTAACTTTCGTGCGCCCGGCAGGATAGGAGTTGACGCCGTGACATAGCAGCGGATCCTTTGTTCGTAAGCTTGCTATCACGGATATGACGAGGCCGGCCAGCTCACCAGCCGCACCGACGGCACCTTCGAATGGAACGCCCAAGGCGAGCTCATCAGTGCCACGGTCAACGGGGCCGACACCTCACGGCCCCGGCGTTGTTCCGGCTTGATGTCATGGGCCCGATTGGTCCGTTCGTCATCCGAGACGAGTTGTCAAACGAGCACGACTTCCGCTCCTTCATGGAGGAGCAGGCCACCTTCGAACTCCCGGCTACCGGCCTGGGATTCATCGGTGAACTCTCCGACCATGTGGTGGACGGCAAGATCCAGCCGCTGCTGTTCGTCACCGAAGAGGGCGACAGCTTCATCGCCAACGCCAAGAAGGACGCCAAGATCGGCACCTACCTGCGCAAGGCGTGGGACGGGTCGACGCTGATCCATAAGACCGGCAAGGGCAAGACCTACGTCCGCGACCCGTACGTGTCGATCATCATGCACGTCCAGCCCAAGAACTGGGCCGCCATCAGGGGCACCAAGGACGCCACCGGCGGCACCT
>NZ_JBDPLV010000099.1:0-35590 GCF_039871605.1 Acrocarpospora sp. B8E8
CTCCCGCCTGTTCTCCTTCGTCTACGCCGACACGACCACCAACCGCCGGAGGGCCCTCAGCGGCAGCGTCGAAAAAGGGTGGGTGGGTGTGGAGAAACCCTGTCCGAGTCGTTGGGAAGAGGGGTGGCCATCGTGATCTGGTGGCGGCCGATGACGATGAGCCTGGGAGTGTTCGGGTGATCCTGGCTGATAGTGAGAGCCAGGAGGCGGCGGTTGTCGCGGATGTGTTGCGGCGGGCGCATTTGCTTGATGGGGTGCCGTGGTCGCGGATGGCTGTGCTGGTGCGGAGTGCCACCCGGCAGGTGCCGACGTTACGGCGGGCGTTGTTGACGGTGGGGGTTCCCGTCGTGGTGGCGGGGGATGAGGTTCCGCTGATTCAGGAGCCGGGCGTCCGGCCGCTGGTGACGTTGCTTCGGGCCGCGGTCCGGCCGTCGGCGCTGGATGTGGCCACGGCGGAGGAGCTGTTGACCGGGCCGGTGGGGGCCACCGACATGATCGGCGTACGGCGGCTGCGACGGGCGCTCCGGATCGCGGAACATGAGGCTTTGGCGGCCGCCGCGCAGGGGGAAGCGGTCGTGGTGGGCGATGGACCAGCCGTCGTCGGCGCGGGCGTGGAAGGCCCCGACGGCCTGACGGAGGGGGATGCCGATGGTCTGGGCAAGGGCGAGAAGGGCGTTCGCGATCTAGGCGAGCGCGATGCCGATGGGCTGGGTGCCGGGGAGGAGAGTGCCGAGGCTCCCGGCGAGGGGGGTACGGGTGGTTTGCGCGAGGGCGCCGACGATCTCGGTGAGGGGCATGCGGGTGGTTTAGGCGCTGGGGAGGAAGGCGCTGGTGGGCGGGATGCCGATGGTTTGAGTGCGGGGGGTGCCGACGATCTGGGCGCGGTGCAGGAGGGTGTTGAGGGGCAGGAGGATGGGGCGAGGCAGCCGATGTTGCCGTTTGGGATGCGGTCGTCGGATGAGATGGTGATTGCGGCGCTGCGGGATGAGCGGGAGCTGGGGTTGTTGGAGCCGCATGTGGCGGCGCCGGCGGAGCGGGTGGCTCGGTTGTTGAAGGTGGCGCGGGAGGCGGCGCGGAAGTCGGGGACGGCCGAAGAGGTGCTTTGGGAGGTCTGGCAGGCTTCGGGGCTTTCGGAGAAGTGGACGTCGGTCAGTCTCGGTGGGGGAGCGCGGGGGGCGCAGGCCGATCGGGATCTGGACGGGGTCGTGTCGCTGTTCGACTACGCGGCCAAGTTCGTGGACCGGCTCCCGAAAGCGGGGATCGAGGTCTTTCTCGATGATCTCGTGGCGCAGGAGATCCCGGCCGACTCGCTGGCCGAGCAGGCGCCCGACGGGGAGGCCGTACGCATCCTGACCGCACACCGCTCCAAAGGGCTCGAATGGGACGTGGTGGTCGTCGCCGGCGTACAGGAAGGGATCTGGCCGGATCTGCGGCTGCGCGGGTCTCTGCTGGGCACTGAGACGCTTGTCGAGGTGGCCGGCGGGTCCGGGCTGGACGGGACCGACGCGGTCAAGGCGGCGCTGGGGTCCAAGATGCTGGCCGAGGAGCGGCGGTTGTTCTACGTGGCCGCGACCCGGGCCAAGCGCAAGCTCGTCGTCACCGCGGTGGGCGGCGAGGACGCCGAGGAGCGGCCGTCCCGGTTCCTGGCCGAACTGCTGCCGGGCGAACTCGAGGCGGCCACCGTGGACGACCGCGCTCGCTGGCTCAGCATGCCCGCCCTGGTCGCCGACCTGCGCGCCACCGTCTGCGACCAGTCCCGCCCGGAACCACTGCGCCGCGCCGCCGCTCGCCACCTGGCCCGCCTGGCCGAAGCCAAGATCCCCGGCGCCGACCCCAAAACCTGGTATGCCCTGACCGAACTCTCCGACGACCGCCCTCTCGCCTGGCCCGACGACATCGTCCGCATCTCCCCGTCCGCCGTCGAGAATTTCACCAAATGCAGCCTGCGCTGGGTCCTGGAGACAGCCGTCGGCGCCAGCAGCGCCAGCGTCTCGCAGAGCCTCGGCACGGTCATCCACGCGATCGCCGTGCTGGCCGCCGAGGACAATCCCGTCGACGCCCTCAGCGGCCGGCTGGACGAGATCTGGGACGAACTCGACTTCGGCGGCCTCTGGTTCAACCGCAAGCAGCGGCACGTCGCCGAGCAGATGGTCGAACGTTTCCTCCGCTGGCACGCGGAGAACCCGAGGGAACTCATCGCCCCCGAGGAGGCGTTCACCGCCGTCGTCTCCGACGGCGTCGTCATCAAGGGCCGCGTGGACCGCGTCGAACGCGACGGCGAGGGCCGCGCGGTGATCATCGACATCAAGACCGGCACGAGCAAACCCAAGGACGACGAACTCGACCGGCACCCCCAGCTCGGCGTCTACCAACTCGCCACCCTCCTCGGGGCGTTCAAACGCCACGGCCTGGTCGAGCCCGGCGGTGCCGCACTCGTGCAACTCGGCAAGGCAGCGGGCAAAGACGCCAAGGAACAGCGCCAGGGTGCCCTCCGCGACGACCCAGACCCCGGCTGGGCCGAGAACCTGGTCACCACCGTGGCCGCCGGAATGTCATCCCAACTCTTCGTCGCCAAGGTCAACGACGGCTGCCGCACCTGCGCCGCCAAGATCTCCTGCCCGGTCAACGACAGCGGAGGCCAGGTGTGCTGACTCCGGATGAGCTGGCCGTCAAGCTCGGGGTGCTGCCGCCCACGCCCGAGCAGGCCACCGTGATCGAGGCAGACCGCGAGCCGATGGTGGTCGTCGCGGGTGCCGGTTCCGGCAAGAGCGAGACCATGGCCGGGCGGGTGGTCTGGCTGGTCGCCAACGGGTACGCCCGGCCGGAGCAGATCCTCGGTCTGACGTTCACCCGCAAGGCGGCGGGCGAACTTGCCGAACGGGTGCGTAAACGCCTGACCGGTCTGGTCTCGGCCGGTCTGATCGCCGAGCTGGAGACCGAACCCACGGTTTCGACCTATCACGCGTACGCCGCCCGGCTGGTCACCGACCACGCGCTGCGCGAGGCGATGGAACCGACGATGCGGCTGGTGACGCCCGCGGTGGCCTGGCAGCTGGCGTCCCGCGTGGTCGGCCAGTACGACGGCCCGATGGATCACGTCGATCTGGGCCCCGCCAGCGTGACCGCCGCCGTGCTTGAGCTGTCGGGCGAGCTGTCAGAGCACCTGCGCGAACCGGACGACGTGTACCGCACCGGCGACTGGCTGCGGGAACGGCTGGCCGCGTTGTCCGGGCGGGTCACGTTGCCGCAGCAGAAACCGGTCAAGGTGCAGCTGGTACGGGAGCAGTTGGTGCCGTTGGTCGAGGCGTACCAGCGGGTCAAGCGGCGGCGGGAGGTCATCGACTACGGCGATCAGATGGCGCTGGCCGCGAGGATCGCGGCGAATCATCCGGAAGTGGGGGAGCTGGAGCGGGAGCGGTTCACGGTGGTGTTGCTGGATGAGTACCAGGACACCAGTCATGCCCAGCTTGTTTTGCTGCGCGCGCTGTTCGGCGGCGGGCATCCGGTCACCGCCGTCGGCGATCCCTGCCAGTCGATCTACGGCTGGCGTGGCGCGTCGGCGGGCAATCTGACGCGTTTCCCGGAGGATTTCCGGACTTCGCGTGGTGAGCTTGCCCCGATCCGGCAGCTTTCGGTGAGTTTTCGCAACGGGGAGCGCATTCTCGACGTGGCCGCTCGGGTTCAGGTCGAGTTGCGCCGGGATGCGACCGAGGTGCCCGTCCTGGTCCCGGGTGAGAACCGCGCCGACCGTGGTCGCGTGATCTGCGCCTTCCATGAGACCGCCGAGGACGAGGCCGCGTGGATCGCGGAGGGTATCGCCGGGACGCTTGGGCAGGAGACCGCGCCCGACGGTCTTCCGTGGGGGGAGGGCGAACGCGCCAAGGCGAAGTCCAGCGTGTTTGGGGGGGCGAATGCCGTACAACCCCAGGATGTGGCGATTCTTGCGCGCAAACGATCGCAGTTTCCGGCGATCCGGCGTGCGCTGGAAGCGCGGGATATTCCGGTGGAAGTCGTGGGGTTGGGCGGTCTGCTGACCGTGCCTGAAGTGGCGGATATCGTGGCGACGCTTCGGGTTATGTACGACCCGACTGCGGGCGACGCGCTTGTCCGGCTGCTTGCCGGGCCACGCTGGCGGATCGGGCCGGCGGACCTGAAGGTTCTCGGGGAGTTGGCGCGGGAGCTGAACCGTGACGCTGGGCACCGGCCCGGACAGGATCCCCTGCAGCAGGTCGTCGCTGACCTGGAGGCTGAGCGGGGTAGCCTGATCGACGCGCTGGACGAATTGCCTGACCAGGAGGAGTGGCGGGCTAAGTTCTCCGAGCTCGCTCAGGAGCGGCTGCCCACCCTGGCGCTGGAGCTCCGGCTGCTGCGCGCCCACGCTGGGCAGCCGTTGCCCGATCTGATCGGTGAGGTGGAACGCAGGCTCAGTCTGGATGTGGAGGTGGCCGCCCGGGGTGGCAGCCCGTTGGCGGCTCGCGCTGACCTGGATGCCTTTCAGGACGCGGCCGGCCGGTTCGCGGGTGACGCGGAGGATCCCACGCTGGGCGCGTTCCTCGCTTACATCAAAGCTGCGGAAAGCGAAGAATTCGGCTTGGAGCAGGGTCGGGTCGGTGAGACCAACAGCGTGAAGCTGATGACCGTGCATGCTGCCAAGGGGCTGGAATGGCCGGTCGTCGTCGTGCCTGGTTTGTCCCAGCTGACCACGCAGCGCGGTGGTCTGGCGAAGGGCAGTATTTTTCCGGCGACTCCGGTCACCAACTCCCGATGGACGGAGAACCCGCGCAAACTTCCGTACGTGCTGCGTGGGGACAGTGCTGATCTGCCTGAGTTGACCGGTCTCGATAAGGAGGCGCTGGCTGATTTCGACGAGCGTTGCCGGGAACGGGACCTTCGGGAGGAGAGGCGGCTGGCGTATGTCGGGGTGACTCGTGCGCACTATCTGCTGATCGCCTCCGGCTACCGGTGGGGGAGTTCGTCGAAGCCGCTCGAACCGTCCGAATTCCTTCAGGAGATCAAGGAGCACGCCACCGCTGTGCCGCGCTGGACCGAGGGCGAGGTCGACGAGAACCCGCTACTGGCGGAGCCGCCGGAGGCTACCTGGCCGCAGGTGGTCGTCCGGGATGCCATCAAGGAGGGGGCCGACATGGTCGCCGAGGCGATGGATGGGCTGTCGGAGGAAGGTCAGGGCGAGGTGAAGGAGTGGGAGCGTGAACGGATGCGCTCGTGGGCGCGCGACACCGAACTCCTGCTCCGCGAACGTGATCGTCGCCGCGAGTCTGGCATTGTCGAACTTCCGGTGCGGCTGTCGGTGTCGTCACTGGTCACGCTTGCCGAGGATCCGTCGGGTTTCGCCAGGCAGATCCGCCGACCGTTGCCGCGTAAACCCGCGCCGCTGGCTCGCCGGGGCACGTCTTTCCACCGCTGGCTGGAGTCCCGCTGGGGGCAGCAGCGCCTGCTCGACGAGTTCGACTTGCCCGGCGCGGCCGATGCGATCTCCGAGGCTGATCTACGCCTCACAGAGTTGCGCGCCAGGTTCGAGGAGAGCCGCTGGGCCGACCAGACACCGGTCGACCTGGAGGTCCCATTCGAGACTGTGATCGCCGACCGGCTGGTCCGTGGCCGGATGGACGCCGTCTTCCGGGAACGAGACGGATATGTCGTAGTCGACTGGAAGACCGGCGAACGCCCCCGGGGTGGAGCCGCTCGCACGGCCGCCATCCAGTTGGCCGCATATCGGCTGGCCTGGGCACAACTCTCCCGCACACCACTGGAGAAGGTCGGCGCCGCCTTCCACTATGTACGGGCCAACCAGACCGTCCGCCCAGTCGACTTAATGGAATCCGAAGACCTAACCGCCCTGATCTACGAAATTCCCGAAATGTAGTGAAAATCAGGCTTTGGGTGCATCAGGAAGTCATGGTGAGAGATGTTCCAGGCGTACGCCCCTGCCATCCCGAACGCCACAACATCCCCCACCTCCAACGACACCCTGACCTGTCGCGCGAAGACATCCTTTGGCGTGCACAACTGCCCTACCAGCGTGACCGTCTCTTCGGGCACACGTAGAGAGCCCACAGTTGTGGACATCTCGGGTTGGTTGAAAGAGCCTGCAGTCCCGAGTGGGTTGGAAGAGCCTCCAGTTGTGGCGACCTTCTCGGGCGGGTTGGTAGAGCCTGCGGTTATGGCCCACTCCTCCGGGTGGTCGAGGGAATCCGCAGGTGCGGACATCCTCCCCAGGCGGTCGGAATAGCCTGCGTTTGTGGATCTCTCCTCCGGGTGGTCGGAATAGCCCGCGTTCGTGGACTTCTCCTCTGGGTGGTCGGAAGAGCTGAACACGGTGAATGGCTGGTTGTGTCCTTTGGTGACGGGTGTGCGGAGATGTTGTGTTCCGCCGGTGAGGATGGCGAATAGTTCGCCGTGTACCCGCTTGATGTCGAGGACCTTGGTCAGATACCAGCCGCAATACGCGGTCATTGCCCGTCCGGGTTCGATCCGGAGTTTTTCCGGATATCCGGCCAGGCCGCGGCCGTACTCCATCCAGTCGAAGCGTCGTTCCGGATCCTGGTAGTCCACGGCCATACCGCCGCCCAAATTCACTTCGGTGGCGCCGATCTCCCGGGCGTAGCCGATTACCGCTGTCGCCAGCTTGAGCAGGTCTGGGGCGTCAAGGCCGCTGGCCAGATGTGCGTGCAGGCCACGAAATCGCACCGGACCGCCAATGAGTCGGAGGCATTCCTCGATACCGGAGGGATCCATGCCGAACGGTGTGGCCCCGCCGCCCATGGTGAGGGCGGCTCCGGTCAATGGCACATCCAGATTGGCGCGCAGCAGGACATCCACGGGTTGCGCCCGCCGGAGCAGCCGCCGCATTTCGCCGGGGCTTTCCACATGAAGCCGGTATGGGCTGAGATCCAAGTCGGCGTCGGTTTTGCCAGGCCCGCCGAAGGCCATCCGGGCGTTCGGCAGCACCGACTGCACATGTGCGAACTCACCCCCGGATGACACCTCGAATCCATCCACATGCGGCGCGATCACCCGCAACAGCATCGGATCCGGGTTCGCCTTGACGGCGTAATAGATCTCGATCCCCGGCAACGCCCGCCGGATCGCCTCCGCATGCGCGTCCAAACCGGGCAGATCGTAGACATAGGCCGGAACGTCCCCCAGTCGCCCGGCGTACTCGCGAAGGCTTGCCCGGACATCAAGAGGATGTCGGGGGATAGACGCGCGGGGGGCCTCGACAGTCGGGGCGGTGGGGTCGCCATTGGGTTGCGGGTTCAGCCGGTCTCGACTGTTGGGGCGGTCAGGTCGCGGGTGAATCCCGCTCTTGACGGCAGGGGCGGGATCGCCGTCGGGTTGGAGGTTCATGCGGGCCTCGACAGTGGGTTGGCCACCGGCACATAAGTGGCGGTTCGGTCGGCGGCGCGGGACCAGCGCACGGTCAGGTTGGCCTTGGCGGGGAGTGGGACGCCGGCGAGTAGGTCGGCTAGTGGGGGTGGCCAGCCGCGGCTGTCGGCGTAGGCAGTGAGAATTCCGCTGGCGGCCGTCCATAGTTCGCGGAGCGTGTGAGGGCCTTCGAGGGTGGCTGCGATTTCGGCCAGGTGGTTGACGAACAAGCAGTAGACGACTCGGTTCCAGCCGCGTTCGGCGTCGTACTCCAGCGCAGCCGCCACCTCCGGAGCAAGTCCAGATAAATCATGACCGACGAGTTTCGTCCCTTCGAGGTCGCGAAACACGGCCTCCACCGGCATGCCCTCACCGTCGAGCCCGACAAGCACATTCTGCAGATGCGGCTCTAACACCACCCCATGCCGGAAATATGCATCCAACACCGGCAACGCCACCCGCTCCACATACGCCACCCACCACGCCATCGGATCCGCCCGCCGCAGATCCCGCACGGCCAGCGCCCCCGCCAGCACCGGTGTCACCCCGCTCCCCGAACGCCCCCACGGACTGCACCGCACCAGCACCCCGAGCCCTTCCAGCAGCGCGGTCCCCAGATCAGCCGACCGATACCCCGGCTCCGGCAGCCACCGCGTCCCCGGAAACGTCTCCGCCAGATCCGCGAACACCGGCGCCAGCCGCCGCGACAACTCCACCGACCCGGACAGCTCATACCAGGCGTTTTTCCGCACGCAGTTGGTGATCCGCACATCCAGGCTGAACTTCAGGCACTTATCCAGATCCGGCTCATACACCGTACGAACCGACGAAGTGGGCGTGGAAAGCCCAGACGTGAAACCGAGATCGATCAGCCGTCCGTCCATCGGCAGGTCGAGCAGCTCGTGCTGCCAGGGGTGCACTGGCAGCAGCGCGTACCCCTCCGGAGCCGTCCCCAGCCGATCCAGCGCGCTCGGGTCGCCCTCCTCGACCACCAGATCGGCCCGAACCCCCAGCAACCGCAGCGGAAACCGCGCGTACGCCTCCGGCGCGTAGCTCAGCCAGTCGCCCTTCGCCGCCATCCGCGCTTTGGGCGTGGGATGAAACGCGTGCCCGAAGAGCAGCGACTGCTCGGAAGCGAGCCACGGATCCTGCGACGGCGCGACCTCCTCCCGGACCAGCGCCAGCACTTCCAGCACGGACCTGCTGGACGCCACCTGCTCGGTGAACTCCGGATTGTCCCCGCCCAGCTCCGCCATGATCAGCTCGACCAGCATCGTGGAGCTCAGCGGTTCCCAGACCCCGTCACGCAGCCACTCGCCCTGCTCCAGCCGCAACGCGATCCCGCCACTCGTCCGGGCCCGCAACCACCGGCCGCCCAGCTCCAGCAGGAGATGGCCGTCCGACGGCCAGACCCGCCCACGCGGCCCGGCCACCTCACGCACACAACACCGCAACAGCGCGGCCACCGTGGCCCTCTCCGCGATCTCCGTAGCCGACTCCCCAGACCACCCGGAATCATGCGCACCCGAGCTCGTGAGGGGTTGGAGGACAAGGCGGTCCATGGATTACACGCTCCTTTGCGTGATCAGGAGATAGTTGGGGCCACTGGTGCCGTAGAACTTGTTGATATCCCTGGCGCCGGTGCGGTGTTTGTCGACCAGCGTGCCTGCTGTGACCATCGACTTGCCCACCAGCCTGGCCGCGTCCAGAGTTCTGGCCCTGAGCAGCCTGGCCGTGGGGTCGTCGCCGAAGGCGTCCAGGGCTTCGGAGAGGGTGGCGCGCACCAGGTCTGCTTCGCCGAGCGCGCCGACCGTGATCGCCGCGGCTGCCAGATGCAGGGTGATCGTGACGAATACGTCGGCGAGCGCGTGCGGGTCGTCGGTGAACATGCGCTGATCCCCGAACGCGGGCACCTCAAGACCGGAGGCGGCCAGCCGGTCCGGTGCCGCCAGCAGGCCGTCGTTGTCCTTGACCAGCAGGTGCATCGGGCCATCGCCGAAGACGAGGGCGAGGTTCTGCTGGTGGGCTTCGAGCGCGATGCCGTATCGGACGAAGAGCGTGACGTTCCAGGCGAACAGGACGGAGAGGTAGTCCCTGAGCAGGGCGGTGATGTCACCCTCGTAGTGACGGTCGGCGAGATCGGGTAGCACGCCGGGGGCGGCCAGCGCGGCCACCGAGACGATCTCGCCTTCCGGAAGGCGGCGGATCATCCAGGCCAGATACTCCTCGCCCGCGTGCGCGTAGGTCTGCTCATCGGCGAGCAGCACACGCAGCCCGGACTCCCGATCGAGCACGCCTCGCAGCAACCGCTCCGCCTCGGCGCCGTCCCTGAGCGTCCCCGGCCGAATCGACCTCCGGTTCCGCGCCCCCAGCGTGCTGGTCGCCAACGGCAACTTCAGGTGGGTACGCGAATCGACCTCCACCGTCCGCATCGACAACGTCGGCCGCACCCGCAGGTACGGCACCGGCCCCACAATCACCCCAGGCAGACTCCCCACCGACAACGGATGCACGGGAAACAACACATGCATCCCCAACTCCCGCAGCCCGACCTCGGAGAATCCCGGCCAGAACTCCCCAACCCCACGCGAGATCACGCTGTCCTTGGGAACAGCCGCCCAACGCAACTCGAACGTCGGCGAGAACTCCGGCGCGTATGCCAACAACTCCGCCGAACTCAGCCCCGATCGGCATCGCGCTGTCGGATAAATCGGGTGATCGACACACGCCGCCAACGACTCATACCCGATCGTCGTCCGATCGATCTGGATCTTCTCGCGCTGCAGGACACCGGGGTTCTCCCACCCACCCAGCCCTTTGTTTTCCCCCGGGCTCCGCCCGGCCCCGCCACCGCCCTTCTCCGGGCTTCGCCCGGCTCCGTCATTGCCGTCGTGACCGTGCTTCCGTGGGTTCTGCCCGTCAGCTAGGAGATCCGTGAGGAGACCGGCCTCGATGTCATGCGCGGCGTACAAATCGAGGGCGAGTAGCGTCTCTCGGCATTCCTCGGCGAACGCCGCCACGCCCGCGGTGTCTTCGGGTTCGGCGACGTCGGCCAGCGTCTCCAGGATCTCGTCGAGCTCTAGCTCCTCATCGGAAGCCACGACGAAATCCTGAAATAGGCCAGCGAAACCACCCGAGGTCAGCCGGACCTTCCGCCCGGAGGCCAACTCCAGGGCAACCCCGGCCTTGTCCCGGGTGACCCGCGCCGCCAGCCCGCCGTAGTCCTCCCGCAGCAGCGCGTTCAGCACCCGCGCCGCCAGGTACGCCTCCCGCGCCGGAACCGCCCGCACACCCCGCCGTCGCGGCAGCGAGATCACGAGATCACCCATGGTTGCTCCTCACGGAACCGGCGCACGGCGTCGTCGACGGCCACCGGATCGGGCCCGACCACCCGGAGCAGCCCCAGGTAGTCGCGGTTGGTATGGGTGAGTTGCACGTAGTCGCCCAGCGCCCGAAGCGGGTTATGCCAGACCCGCGCGGACCCGATCGCCAGCTCCTGCGCGGGCGGCGCCGCGACGATCGTCCCGCTCCGATCAGCGAGCAGACTGACCGTGGCACCGTGCATCATGCGACCGGGTGCGATGACTACCTGCGTCTTGCCATGGTGCGCGACGACTTCCTTCGGCGTGCCGTCGTGGGCGATGACTTTCTGCGCCGAGCTGCTATGGGCGGCAGCTTCCAGCGCGAAATCACGCATCCCGGCACTGTCTGCCTTCGCGTCCCGCGGTTCTCCACCCCGCGTTCCGGCACCCTGCCCAGGCGTCATGTGCTCGGCCGATATTTCGCCTAAATCGGCAATCGGCTCCCCGGCGTGGACTCGCAGGATCCACTCGAAAAGTGGGATGTCCAGGAGATCGGTGAGGAGGAAGTCGCAGTTGTCGCCGATGACGCGGTAGTTGATCTCGATGATTCGAGGGCCCGCGGTGGTCAGGACGTATTCGGTGTGGCAGGCGCCGAAGCCGACTCCGAGGGCGTTCAGCGCCGTCAGGACATGTTCCCGACCCGGACCGTCAGGCTCCCAATCCAGACGCTCCTCCACGAAATGCGGCAACGGCCCCAATGTCGTGCGATATCCGCCTAACACCCGGATCTCCCGCCCGTCCCCAAACGTCTCCAGGGTCAGTAGCGGGCCTTCCAGGTACTCCTCCGCGACCAGGGTCTCGCCCGGACGCCGTGCCTTGATCGCCGACGCGGCGGTCCACAGTTCCCGCGCGTTCCGCGCCAGGATCACGTCCTCACTCGCCACGCCCTCCCGTGGCTTGATCACCACGGGTCCGCGCCACTCCAGGGGTGGCGGGTCGCCGGGCGGCAGCCGTACCGACCGGACCGACTCCACCCCGGCCAGGGCGAGCGCGCGTCGCGTCAGGGACTTGTTCTTGGTCGTCAGGCAAGCGCGCCAATCCTTACCGGGCAGGCCGAAATAGGACGCCGCGAGGGCGGTCTCCGCCTGGATATGGTCGGAATTGGTGAACACCACGTCCGGGGGATGGTGCCGGGCGATGGTGTCGATCAGCGCCCGGGTGTCCCGGACGTCGGTCCCGATCGTCTCGCGCCCGGGGTATCGTTCGGGCCGGTCGGTCAGGATCGTCACGTCCCAGCCGAGCGTGTCCGCCGCGGGCAGGAACCCGGAGATGACCGAATCGGTGGGATTGAGCGTGGCAAGGTACAGCCGCAACGAAGTCCCCTGAGGTAAGGCTTACCTAACTCGGCCATCGTAGTCGATCACTCAGTGGCGTGCGGGGAATCCGTGACCCTGGTCCATTGTGGATGCCGAGATGAGGAAGGATAAAGCCTGTGGAGATCTCTGAGGGCCTACTCGGCCCACTACTCCTGGCGCGTAGCACGATCGACCGGTCCGCGGTGCTGCGCCAGGACACCGCTTGGCTGGAACGTGCCTGGGCCGAAGACAAGACCCGAGTAGTGCTGGTGCGCAAGGGAGAAACCCTGGTAAGGCGGCGTGAGGAGGGCGCGGACCTGATCCTGCTCCCGCCCGGCCAGGCCCCGCGGGGCCAGCGCTACCTGCTCGGCGTGGACGCCGCGAGCATCGCCTACTTCGCCGTTGACACCGAACTTCCGGAAATATCCGGCGCGGAGGTGGCGGGGTTGCGCCAAGCGGGGGCGCTGCTCGGCGACCGGGACGCCGGTCTGCTCGTCTACGCGGTCGCCCTGGAGGCCTGGCACGGCACCCACGAGTTCTGCCCGCAATGCGGTAGCCGTACCGAGATAACCGCGGGCGGGCATGTCCGCACCTGCCCGCAGGACGGCAGCCAGCACTTCCCCCGGGTCGACCCCGCGGTGATCATGGCTGTTTACGACGACGACGATCGCATCCTGCTCGCCCGCGGCCCGCAGTGGCCGGAAGGCCGCATGTCGGTGCTCGCCGGATTCGTCGAACCAGGCGAATCCCTCGAACAGGCCGTCATCCGGGAAGTCCTCGAAGAGGTCGGCGTCACCGTCAAAGCCCCGCGCTACCTCGGCAGCCAGCCCTGGCCGTTCCCGCGCAGCCTCATGCTCGGCTTCTTCGCCCGCGCCGCCACCACCGAACTCACCCGCGACCCCGAAGAGATCGCCGAAGCCCGCTGGTTCACCCGCGCCGAACTCCTCGCCGCCCTGGAAAGCGGCGACCTGCGCCTGCCGCCCCCGGTCTCGATCGCCCGCCGGCTGATCGAGACCTGGTACGGCGACACGCTCAACGGCGACTGGTAACTACATCCCTAACCGGGCCTTCACCTCGATGACCGACGGATTGGTGAACGCCGTCCCGTCCGGAAAAACCACGGTCGGGACGGTACGGTTCCCGTTGTTGACGCTCATCACGAACTCGGCCGCGTCCGCTTCCCGCTCGATGTCGACCTCCCGGTAGGAGATGCCTTCCCGGGTCAACTGGCTCTTGAGCCGCTTGCAGGGGCCACACCAAGTGGTGGTGTAAACCGTGAGCGCCATGTTCGTCCCTTTCCTTAGGCCGACATTGGCAACACAGCGAGGATCGTTCATGTTCCCGGTGATCGTCAGTGGGCCAGCCGCGCGATGATCCACGACTGCACCGACTCCGCCACGCCCGGCTCCCGGTAGAGCGGGCTGCTGTGCTGGACGCCGGGAACCGCCCGGATGTTCATCGCCACCCCGACCTCGTTCAGCGCCTGCTTCAACATCTCACTCTGGTACGGCGGCACGAACTCGTCGGTCGAATGCACGCTCAACATCGGCGCGTCCTGCGGGCTGGCGTGCAGCGGCACCTCCATGCTCGACCAGATCCGCGGGCACTCGGTCGGGTCGCAGCCGCCCGCCAGCACGATGGTCGCCTTGCGCAACTTGCGCTGCTCGTGATCCGAGCCCTCGTCGCCGTCCTCGAACGCCGTCCGCGGCGAGACCACCGGCGAGATGCCGACCACGCCGCGCAACCCGGGAACCCCGTCCCCATACGTGCCGACCGCCGCCCCGATGTGGCCCCCGGCCGAGAAGCCGATCAACGCGTACCGATCCGGGTCCATGTTGAACTGGGCGGCGTGCCGCCGGACGGTGGCGATCGAGTCCAGCGCGTCGGTCCGCTGGGCCGGCCAGGCCGCGTCCTGCGCCAGCCGGTAGTTGATGTTGACGACCACGTAGCCGAGCTGGAAATAGCTCCGGCTCACCTCGGTCATGTACTTCTTGTCGCCGCCGGACCACCACCCGCCGTGGATCACGAACACGGCCGGGCGGACGACGCCGTCCTTGCGCCACCAGATGTCCATGCGCTGGCGGACATGCTTGCCGTACGAGAAAGTGGCGCGGTCCTCCACCGAGACGGAGGGCGTCGCGGTGGGACTCGGTGTGGGGTCACCTCCGACGGGCGTCGCGGACGCCGGTCCGGGCGAGGAGAGAATGATCGCGGCCAGCGCGAGCGCACCGAAACCAAAGACTTTCCTCAAGGTCCTCGTTCCTCCCGCGAGCGGTTCCTGTTTGCCTGTGGCTGACCCGGTCTTGAGACACACTTGGTCGGCTGCTGGAAGGATGATGCCAGCAGATCCGGTCATCCGCACGTTGGGGAGCCCTATTTGGACGTTCTGGAGGGTCTCGATCCGGAACAGCGTGAGGTCGCCCTGGCGGTGCGCGGACCGGTGTGCGTGCTCGCGGGGGCCGGAACTGGGAAAACCCGGGCGATAACCCACCGGATCGCGCATGCGGTGCGATCCGGCGGCGTCGATCCGCAGAGCGTGCTCGCGGTCACCTTCACCACCCGCGCGGCGGGCGAGCTCAAACAGCGCCTGCGCCGGCTGGGCGCGCCCGGCGTGCAGGCCAGGACCTTCCACGCGGCCGCGCTCCGCCAGCTCAGCTACTTCTGGCCGCGCGTCATCGGCGGCGACCCGCCCCAGGTGGTGGAGTCCAAGCTCCCGCTGCTGATCGAGGCCGCCCGGCAGCTGCGCCGCAACCCCGACCGCGCCGAGCTCCGCGACGTGGCCAGCGAGATCGAATGGGCCAAGGCCACCCAGGTCGGCCCCGAGGACTACCCGGCCGCCGCCGCCAAGGCCCGCCGCAGCACGCCCGTCCCGCCCGACCAGCTGGCCCGCCTCTACGAGGGCTACGAGAACCTGCGCAGAACGCGCCACCTCGTCGACTTCGAGACCATCCTCGAACTCACCGCCGCCGTGATGACCGAACACCGCGAGGTGGCCGCCCAGATCCGCTCCCAGTACCGGTATTTCGTCGTCGACGAGTACCAGGACGTCAACCCGCTGCAGAAGCTGCTCCTGGACACCTGGCTGGGCGGCCGGGACGACCTGTGCGTGGTCGGCGACCCGAACCAGACCATCTACTCCTTCACCGGGGCGACCCCGCACTATCTGACCAACTTCGCGGTGGAACATCCCGGTGCGCAGGTGATTCGCCTGGTCCGCGACTACCGCTCCACCCCCGAAGTGGTCACCCTCGCCAACCGGATCATGAGCAAGTCGGTGCACCGGCTGGACCTCGTCGCGCAGCGCCCGCCCGGGCCGCAGCCCGTCTTCTCGGAGTACGACGACGAGCCCGCCGAAGCGCTCGGAGTCGCGCTCACCGTCAAGAAGCTGATGGCCGACGGGGTGCCCACCCGCGAGATCGCCGTGCTGTTCCGGATCAACGCCCAGTCGGAGGCGTACGAGCAGGCGTTCACCGACGCCGGGGTGCCCTACCTGCTGCGCGGCGCCGAACGGTTCTTCGAGCGCCCCGAAGTCCGGCAGGCCGTCGTGCTGCTGCGCGGGGCCGCCCGCTCGGCCAACGACGCGGAGCCGCTGGCGCCCGCCGTACACGCGATTCTGGCCGGGATCGGCCTATCTCATGAGCCGCCCGCCGGGGGGACCGCACGGGCCAAATGGGAGTCGCTGAACGCCCTCGCAGAACTCGCCGAGGACATGGCGGCCACCGGGACCGAACTCCCCGGCTTCGTCGCCGAACTCGAACGCCGGGCGGCCGAGCAGCACGCGCCGCCGCAGGAAGGCGTCACCCTGGCGTCCCTGCACGCCGCCAAAGGCCTCGAATGGGATGCCGTCTTCCTGGTCGGAGCCACCGACGGCATGCTCCCGATCATCTACGCCGAGACCCCCGAACAGGTCGAAGAGGAACGCCGGCTGCTCTACGTCGGGGTCACCCGCGCCCGCGAGCACCTGCACATCTCCTGGGCTCTCGCCCGCACCCCCGGCGCCCGCCGCGCCCGCCGCCCGTCCCGCTTTTTCGAAGGCCTCTCACCCCGTACGGCTCCCGCCCCTCGCCCCGAACAACCGGCAGCGCCCCGGCGCACCATGGCCACGCCCGTCGGCTGCCGCGTCTGCGGCCGTACCCTCGCGCTGGCCGCCGAACAGAAACTCGGGCGCTGCGCGACCTGCCCCGCCCACTACGACGAAGCACTCCTGGAAGGCCTCAAGTCCTGGCGGGCCACCATGGCCAAGGAAACCAAAGTCCCCACCTACGTGATCTTCACTGACGTCACGCTCCAGGCCATCGCCGAGCGGGTTCCCACCACCGAGGAAGCCCTACTCTCGATCGCCGGTATCGGCAGGGTAAAACTGGACCGATACGGTCAAGCCGTGCTGGAACTGTGCCGGAAGGTCGGGGAGGACGTGTGAACTCGGCGCTCAAGGAGGTGCTCGACCTGCTCGACCTGGAGCAGATCGAGCTGGACATCTTCCGGGGGAGGTCCCCCGAGGAGCGCATCCAACGGGTCTTCGGCGGGCAGGTGGCGGCGCAGGCGCTGGTGGCCGCGGGCCGTACCCTGCCGGACGAGCGCGACGTGCACTCGCTGCACGCCTACTTCATCCGCCCCGGCGACCCCGCCATCCCGATCGTCTACAACGTCGAACGCGTCCGCGACGGCCGCTCGTTCACCACCCGCCGGGTGCAGGCCATCCAGCACGGCAAGGCCATCTTCACCATGTCGGTCTCCTTCCACATCGCCGAGCCCGGCGTGCACCACCAGGCCGTCGTCATGCCCGCCGCGCCCGACCCCGAGACCCTCGCCCCCTTCCAGGAGCGCATGCGCGCCGTCGTCGGCGACAACCCCGAATGGCGCGACTGGCTCAGCAAACCCCGCGCCGTCGACGCCCGCTACGTGAACGCCCTCACCTGGGAAGCCCAGAAAGATCCCAGCCTGATCAGCGCCGAGAACAACGTCTGGTTCCGCTACGACGCCGAACTGCCCGACGACCCCCTCCTGCACGTCGTCCTCGCCGCGTACGCCTCCGACTTCACCCTGGTCGACACCGTGCTCCTCGCCCACGGCCTGGCCTGGGGCGCCTCCAACGTGACCGGCGCCTCCCTCGACCACGCCATGTGGTTCCACCAGCGCTTCCGCGTCGACGACTGGGTCCTCTACGCCCAGGAGTCCCCCTGGTCGGGGGGCGCGCGTGGACTCGCCCAGGGCCAGATGTTCACGCCCGCCGGGGAGCTCGCCGTGTCCGTCGTGCAGGAGTGCATGATCCGCGTAAGCTAGCTCTGAACTGGCCGAACACGCACGCGATCTCTCAGGACCCACTATGCGAGCCATCACCGTCCGAGACCGCGCCGCCGGTCTGGCCGGGCTCTCCCTGACGGAGGAGCCTTACCCCCACGCCGCCGAGAACGACGTCATCGTGCGGGTGCACGCTGCCGGGTTCACCCGCGGAGAGCTCGACTGGCCGGGAACGTGGTCCGATCGCGCGGGCCGCGACCGGACGCCGAGCGTGCCCGGGCACGAGGTGTCGGGCGTCGTCGCCGAACTGGGGTACGGGACGACCGGGCTGACCGTCGGCCAGCGGGTGTTCGGGCTGACCGACTGGACCCGCAACGGCTCGCTGGCCGAGTACGTGGCGGTGGAAGCCCGCAACCTCGCGCCGCTGCCGGCCGACATCGACCACACCGTGGCCGCCGCGCTGCCGATCTCAGGGCTGACCGCATGGCAGGGCCTGTTCGACCACGGCCGCCTCGCCGCCGGCCAGACCGTCCTGATCCACGGCGCCGCGGGCAGTGTCGGTTCTCTCGCCGTGCAGCTCGCGCGCGAGGCGGGAGCCCGAGTGATCGGCACCGGCAGGGCCGGCGACAGGGACACTGCACTCGGTCTCGGCGCGCACGCCTTCCTGGACCTGCAGGCCGATTCCCTGGACGATGCCGGCCAGGTCGACGTGGTGTTCGACGTGATCGGCGGCGACATCCTGGACCGCTCGGCCGCGCTGGTGCGCGCCGGCGGCACGCTGGTCACCATCGCCTCACCACCTACGGTCCGGCCTCTGGACGGGCAGGCGATCTTCTTCATCGTCGAACCCGACCGCGCCCGGCTCGCGGACCTGGCCCGGCGGCTCCGGGCCGGCCGGCTCCGACCGATCGTCGGGGCCGTGCGATCGCTCGCCGAGGCGCCCGCCGCGTTCGCGCCCGCCCAGCGCACTTCCGGCAAGACGATCATCCGGGTCACGGCAGGCGAATAGCCGGCCACGTGCGCGGCAAGGACGGGACGGTCGCCAACCCCGCCTGCGCGGGGAAACCGGTCGCCGGGTCGTCGAGGCAGGCTCTGGTGACTCGCCGTCCACGCCACCGCGGGGAAACCGCGCTCCCGCGCTAACCGGGCCTATGCCGCCAAGGGTGATAAGCGCTCTGTGACCACCCGGTGACACTCACAAATCACCGCTTGTCTAGGCTGGCCACAGGAACGACCACGGAGGAGGCAGGAACCGATGGGTATCGAACATTCGCATCACCTCGAGAACCCCAACGCGACTACGCCGCCGCCGAAGCTGGAACTCATCTCCTCGGTGCCGGCGCCGCCGGTGCCCGACAACGCCGAGGCGATGACGATCCTGGTCACCCTGCCGCCGGGCAGTGCGGGCAACCCGCCGCACCGCCACACCGGTCCCGCGTTCGGGTACATGATCAAAGGCGAGATGATCTTCGAGCTGGAAGGCGAACCCCAGCGGGTCGTCAAGGCCGGAGAGTCGTTCTGGGAGCCGGCGGCGACGTCATCCACTACCAGGACGCCAACAACCTCCCGGACGCCGAAACCGCGTTCGTCGTCACGATGTTCGGTGTGGCCGGGCAGCCGATGCTCATCCCGGTAAGCGCGGAAGAACTCGAAGAGCGGCGGGACCGCCGGGCGCCTCGCCCATGACCGGGTGAGTAGGCCGGCCGCATGCCACGTGACTACTCCCGTTGCATCCGCCCTGGTCCGGCTACGCCCGAAGGCTGACACGCCGCCAGATGCTCACGCCTGCGGGAGACCTGGCGGTGTCTGTGGTGCACGAGTGCATGATTCGGGGGAGCTAGCCGCGATCCCGGAGAACGCTCCCGCAGGGGTGTTCCACCCGACCACGAACAGCTCGACGTCGACCACCAGTGTGACCGGCCGACAGTGCTCAAGCACAGCCAGCAGTTCCAGCTGGTCCTGCACGGGGGACCGCTCCCGCCGCCGGTTCAATCATGCGAGACGACGTGTCACGCCATGAGGATGCCTTCCTCCTGACTCCGGTTACCACTACCGAGGCCCGTGGCCGAACTGTTACATACCGGGGTGTGAGTTGTCCGCTATCGGCCCTCAGCTGCGCAGATGCCGTACTACCTGGGCTGTCAGCGGAAATCGGCCCGCGGTCGGCGCGGCACCGCTCGTTTCTGTTCGGCCAGCCGTATATTCCCAGGTAGAAAATAGGTTGCCCGGTTGTCGGGTTCCCGTTTAGGGTCATGCTCAAGCAAGTCGGACGGTCCTGTCCGGCGAATCGCATTCGAGTGGAGGTGAGCCCAGTGGAGAACAGCAGAATGTCGTCGCCGTCGTGGCTCGCCACCGCGCGTGCGGGTGCTGCGCAAGCGAAACTGCGCCAGGAGAAGGCCTTCCGTCCGGAAGCGTTCATCGGCGCCACCCTTGTGCCCACCCACGCCCCCGCCGCCTATGTCGCGGTCCACACGGACCGCCTGATGGGCGACGCACCGACCAGCCACACCGCCAATGGCGGAGTGCAGGGTCCGCAATATGCCTGGAGAGAACCAGTCACAACCTGACCGGTCTCCACTCTCCAGGCCGCGGATCCGCACACCGGATCCGCGGCCTTCTTGTTTGTCCGGCCACGTATCCCCGCATCGAAGAGGACATCCGACCAAACCAATCCCAAAGAAGGTGACGCAGATGGCGGCCCCGGTCATGGACCTGATCGAAGCCGAGATCCCCTGTCGTACCGAGCCCGACCTGTGGTTCGCCGAGTCTCCGGAGGACGTGGAGTTCGCCAAGGCGCTCTGCGGAGGCTGCCCGATCCGAGAGGCCTGCCTGGCCCGCGCGCTGGAGCGCGAGGAGCCGTGGGGCGTCTGGGGCGGCGAACTCATCCTGCGGGGAACCATCGTTCCCCGGAAGCGGCCGCGCGGGCGTCCCCGCAAGACTCCCGTCGCCGCTTAACCCCCGACCACGCTCTTCCACAGAAAGCAGAACTGCCATGAGCATCCAGACCCTCGCCGCCTCGACCATCTACAAAGATCTGGTAGACGAACGAATACGAGGGCTCCACCAGGAGGCCGCGGAGCACAGCATCGCCAGCCGAGTCAGGAGCGTGCAGAAGGCACGCCGGCAGGCCGAGCGTGCGTCCGCCCGCCTCCGCGCCGCGCTCGCGCGCGCCTAACCGAGCCCTCCCCCAGGCCCGGGCCTTCTGGCCCGGGCCTTTCTCACGCCCGACATGCCCCTGGATCCTCATGCCAGACGTACCCCGTGCCCCTGGATCCTCATGTCCGACATGCCCCTGGATCTCACGCCTGACGTGCCTCTGGATCCTCACGCCTGACGTGGCCCCTGGCCTCACGTCTGTCACGCCTCTGGATCCCATGTCCGACGTGCCCCAGAAGGGATCGCAGGTTTCAACTCGCTGCGCCGCTCGAGCAGTTCCATGTCGAGCCCAGCCAGCAGGCAAGCCTCCGGGGAGCCGCCTCGGGATCTCCCGTGATCCCCCGAGGCCCTGGGAACGGTGAAGGGCCCTGGTCGATGACCAAGGCCCTTCACATATGAGTAGCGGGGACAGGATTTGAACCTGCGACCTCTGGGTTATGAGCCCAGCGAGCTACCGAACTGCTCCACCCCGCGTTGGTGTGTGCTTTAACTCTATCCACAGCCGGGAGGCTAGGCAAACCGAATAGGAAAACCCCCGCACCGAAGTCGATGCGGGGGTCCCGGTTGGCATCAGGTCCGTCGGCTCACGCTGAGACGCCAGGACCCGGTCGATGTGTCACGGCCCACCCGAAGCCGCGGCCACCGGAGACGAGCTCGGTGAGGCCGAAGGTGATGGTGACGGTGAGGCGGACGCGGGCGTTGTCGGCGCGGCGCTCTGGAGGGCGGCCAGTTCCTCCAGCGCCGCCTTCAGCGCGGCCTGTGCGGTTCCGTACGCCGCCCAGTTGGGCGGGTTGGCGGTCAGGGCCGCCTGGGCGTCGTCATAGGCCTTCTTGGCCTTGTCGACGGTCTGCGCCAGGGTCGCGGCCTGGGGAGTGTTGTTCTCCGTCTGCTCGGGGTTGGTGGTCTCCGGCTGGTTCGTGGAGGGCGTGGTGGTAACCCCGCCGAACACCTGTTTCAGGGCGTCTTCGAGGTTGTTGCCGAAGCCCACCTTCTCGCCGTACAGCACCAGGACCTTCTGCAGGGTCGGGAAGCGGCCCGAGGTCTCCTCCTTCGGCTGGACGTAGACCGGCTCGACGTAGAGCAGGCCGCCGCCGAAGGGGAGGGTGAGCAGGTTGCCGTACAGCACCTCGGTGGCGCCGCCGGTGCCGCGCAGCAGGTTCAGCTGTTGCGAGACCGTGGTGTTGGACAGGAACGTGTTCTGCGCCTGTGGTGGACCCTGGATGGCGGTATTGCTGGGGAGTTGCAGGATCTCCAGCTTCGCGTCGGCGCCCGCGGTCGCGTCGACGGCCATGAAGGCGGCCATGTTCTGGCGGCCGTTGGGCACGAACGTGGTGGTCAGCGAGAACCGTTCGGTGCTGCCGGGCATCTTCATGGTCACGTAGTACGGCGGCTGCTTGCTCTTCTTGGTGGCCGGGTCCTCGGGGACCTTCCAGAAGTCCTGGCCGCTGAAGAAGGCGTTGGCGTTGGTGACGTGATACTGAGTGAGGATCTCGCGCTGGGCCTTGAACAGGTCGGCCGGGTAGCGCAGGTGGTTGCGCAGTTCGGCGGAGATCTGCGCGGTCGGCTTGATGATCCCGCCGAACGCCTTCTGCCAGGTCTTCAGGACCGGGTCCTTGGAGTCCCACTCGTAGAGGGTGACGGTGCCGTCGTAGGCGTCCACGGTCGCCTTCACCGAGTTGCGCATGTAGTTGATGATGTCCCGCGGCACCTGCGGCACGGCCAGGCGCGAGGTGGAGATGTCGGTGGTGAGCTCTTCGAGGCTCTTGGGCTCGGAATACGGGTACGCGTCCGAGGTCGTGTACGCGTCCACGATCCACACGATCCGCCCGCCGACCACGGCCGGATACGGATCCCGGTCCAGGGTGAGGAACGGCGCGACCTGCTGGATGCGCTCGATGGGCTTGCGGATGTACATGATCCGCGAGTCCTCGTTGATGTTCGAGTTGAGCAGCAGGTTGGTCTCGCCGTACTTCAGCGCGTAGAGGAAGCGGGTGAAGACGCCGCCGATGGGGACGCCGCCCTGGCCGGTGTAGGTGTTGTTCTTCTGGCCGCTGCCGCCCTGCTCGGGGTAGTCCAGCTCGACCGGGTTGGTGCTGTTGGGGCCGCCGACGATGGAGTATTCGGGCGAGCTCTCCCCGAAATACACCCGTGGCTCGTATTTGCCCAGGTTGCCGGTCGGCGGGATGTCCTTCTCGCTGAAGTTGGGCACGCCGCTGCCGTCCACCGCGTTGCCGGGCGCGGCGACGACGCCGAAGCCGTGGGTGTAGACGAGGTGGTCGTTGATCCAGTTGCGCTGCTCGTTGGGCGGCAGGCCCATTTCGCGGACGGCCACCACGGTGTCGCGGAACTTGCCGTCCGGCGTCGGGTAGCGGTCGATGTCGAGCTGCTCGGGGAACTGGTAGTAACCCCTGATCTGCTGCTTCTGCTGGTAAGTCGGGGACAGCAGGCTGGGGTCGAGCAGGCGCATGCCCGGAATGGCCGCCGACTCGCTCTGCAGCACGGCCTCGGACGCGTCGGTCTTCGCGCTGTATTGTGTCACGACGGCGGTATCGACCCCATACGCCTTACGCGTCGCGTCGATGTTGCGCTTGATGTATTCCTGCTCCTTGGCCTGCTGGTTGGGCTTGACCTGGAACTGCTCGACCAGCGCCGGGTAGACGCCGCCGATCAGCACGGCCGACAGCACGAGCAGGCCCAGCGCCACCCCGGGCAGCATGCCGCCCGGCCGGACCACCCCGGCGAAGAACAGCCCGGCGCAGATCAGCGAGATGATCGCCAGGATGCCCTTGGCGGGCAGCACCGCGTTGATGTCGGTGAACGACGCCCCGAAGACCTTGCCCCGGTCGGAGAAGACCAGACCATACCGATCAAGCCAGTAGGCCCCCGCCTTGAGCAGCACGAAGACACCGAGCAGGACGGACAGGTGGGAGCGGGCCGCCCGGGAGGCGTGCACGCCACCGGGGGTCTGGATCCGGAACCCGCCGTAGAGGTAGTGCACCAGCGCGGCCGCGATGATCGACAGGATCACGGCGGTGAACAGGAAGTTCAGCACCATCCGCAGGAACGGATAGGTGAACATGAAGAACGACAGATCCAGCTTGAACTCGGCGTCGGCCTGCCCGAACGGGGTGCCGTTCTGGAACAGCAGCCAGGTGCGCCACTGCCCGGCCGTGGAGGAGCCGGCGAACAGGCCGAGGATGGCCATGCCGATCAGGAAGACCAGCTTGCGGTGCGGATCGACGGCCAGCCGGTAACGATCGGCACCCTGGGCGTTGCCGAACATGCCGGGGCCGAACATGGGCCGCATCCGGTGGGAGAGCACCATGTTCCCGCCCACGATGCCGACCATCAGCACAGCCCCCGCCAGGAACAGCAGGATCTGCGTGAGCAGCATGGTGGAGAAAACAGGCGTGAAGTCGACCGAGTCGAACCACAGGTAATCGGTGTAGATCCCGGCGAAGATGAACAGTGCCACCACGAGCACCACAAGGGTGATCGCGACGGGAATGAGCAGTCGCGGCCGGCGGGGCAAGCGCATCGCCCGACCGGCTCCGGGGCTCCGGAAGCTCAACGCCAACCCCTTAATAAATCTCAGAGAGCACAACGGTCCGTGCCTGGCAACCTACACCGCGAAAAGCCCGGCTGTGATTTCCGGACCGGCCCTGTGGACAAAGCCTCCCCCTGTGGACGGCGATCCGCGAAGGGTAAAGCTTTCAGGAGCAGGAGGGGACCGTCCCGGACCCGGTACGCAGCGCGTCCAGCGCCTTGATCGCCCCGTCCAGGTTCTTCACCTTGACCAGCCGCAGCCCGTTGGGGACCGCGGCCAGCGCCGCGGCGCAGTTCAGCTCGGGGGTGAGGAAGATCGTGGCCCCGGCCTTGCGGGCGCCCACCATCTTCTGCTCGATGCCGCCGATCGGGCCCACCTGGCCGTCGGGCCGCATGGTGCCGGTGCCCGCGATGGCCTTGCCGCCGGTGAGCGCCCCGGGGGTGAGCTTGTCGTAGATCCCGAGCGAGAACATCAGACCGGCGCTCGGCCCGCCCACGTCCCCCACGCTGAAGTCCACCTTGAAGGGGAACTTGTAGCTCATCCCCATCCGCACCCCGACGACGGCCTTGCCGTCCTTGGCGGCCGCGCTGACCACGGTGACATCGGTCTTGGCCGATCGGCCCTCCACCGTGAACACGATCTTCTCGCCCGGCTTGTGCTTCTGCACCGCGGCCACGACGGCGTCGGGGTCGGCGGTCGGCGTGCCGTCCACCGCGACGATCATGTCTCCCGGCAGCAGCTTCCCGTCGGCGGGCGTGCCCTTGTCCACGGTGGACACCTTGACCACGTCCTCCACCGGCAGCCTCAGCTGGTTCAGCGCCGCTGCGGTCGCGGTGTCCTGGGAGCCCGCCATCTCGGCCGTGTTCTGCTCCTCGACCTCCTTGACCGACCGCTCCTTGGGGAAGATCGTCTCCTCCGGCACCACGGCGATGGTGGAGTCGAACCAGCCGCGCAGCGCGGTCAGCAGCCCGATCCGGTTGCCAGGCCCGCCCTGGTAGGCCACGGTGACCAGGCTGAGCGTGCCGGTAGTGGCGTAGGTCTGCCTGCCTTGCACGTTGATGACCGGTTTGCCCTTAACGTCGCCAAGGGTGTTCTCGGTCGGCCCCGGGCTCAGCACCACGTACGGCACCGGCAGCATGGCACCGCCGACCGCCAGCGTGAGCGTCAGGAAACCCGCCACGATCAAGGTGAGAGCACGTCGGGACATGCGGAGACTCTATTCGTTCATGACCCCTGGCAGGCGCCGACCCACTCCGCGGAGCCGTCGGCGAACAGCTGGTTCTTCCAAATGGGAACCTCACGTTTGAGGTCGTCGATCAAGCGCCGGGACGCGGCGAACGCCTCGGCCCGATGCGCGCCGGCGACCGCCACGATCACCGCGAGATCGCCCAGCTCCAGGTCACCGACCCGGTGCACCGCGGCCAGCGCGGTCACCGGGAAGTCGGCGGCCACCTTCTCGGCGACCCGGCGCAACTCGGCCTCGGCGCTCGGATGCGCGGAGTAGGACAGCCGGGTGACCGGCCTGCCCTCGTCCTGCTCCCGCACGGTGCCGATGAACAGCGTCGTGCCGCCGGCGGCGTGATCGCCGACCGCGCGCAGCACCTCGTCCACCGACAGGGCGGTGTCACGGATCTCCACCAACCGGATGACGTCCACGCGCCGAGTCTAAATCCTCTTCTTGCGGCGGGCCGCGCGCACGATCGCCGCCGTGCCGATGACGGCGACGGTGGCTCCGGCGGCGGTGATCGTGGCGTCCTTGCCGGACAGGCGGCGGCCGACGACCGCGTGCTTGCCCTCGCGGTGCGACAGCAGTTCCTGCAGCGCGGCCTCGTTGGTCCAGGCCGGTTTCCAGCCCGCCTGGTGCAGCGCGGTGGTGGCCACCACCCACGGGTAGACGACGTAGTGCAGATCGGTGGCGGGGACGGGGGTGACACCGAGCCGGTGCAGCCGCTGGGCGGTGCTGAAGGTGAGCCCGGCCGGCAGCTCGAAACGCCGGAGTCCGGACACCTCCTCCACCTGCTCCATCTCCAGCCAGCCGTCGGAGCCGACCGCGACCACGCCGGTGACCTGGCCGAGCGCGGCCAGCTCCAGCGCGGAGACCAGGTCGTCGAGGTGGCAGAACTGCCAGCGCGGCAGGCAGCCCTTGACCACCAGCAGCCGGGGCGCTTCGAAGTGCCGGGTGACCACGGTGTCCACGTCGGGCCCGACCAGGGCGGCCGGCCGGAGCACGGTCACCTCGAGCCCGGGATGCACCCGCAGCGCCCGGCGGGCCAGCGACTCGATCTCCAGGTAGTCGCCGACCACACCGGTGTCCGGCGCGGCCGCCACCGGGGCGTCCTCGGCCAGCGGGACCGGGTTGTCGGCGGCGGCGCCGTACACCATCGCGCTGGTGAGCAGCACGACCCGGCGCACCCGCGCCGCCGCCGAGGCGGTCAGCACGGTCTGGGCGGCTCTGATGTTGTACGCCCGGCGCTCGGCCGGTTCGGCGTCCAGCCCGAAGTCGCCCGCCACATGCACCAGGACGTCGACGTCGGAGATCCGGTTCGCCAAGAGCGGATCTCGGATGTCGAGGACCCGCCAGGTGACGTCCGGGACGTCGCCGCGCTGGTCGTCGATGGCCACGACGCGGCGGAAATCCGCAGACGAGGCGACCTTCGAGAGGAACACCCTGCCTATCCCGGAGGCCGCGCCGGTGACGGCGACGACGGGCGGACGATGGCGTTTCGAGGTCGGCACGAGGTCCTCACTTTGCACTGATCCGCCCCACGACGGATAACGTGGCGGATGTGGACTCCTCCATCCTGCACGAGGTGGCGCGGTGACTGACCTGCCAGGTCGCGAAAACGACCCCAACGAGAATCCGTTCGCCATGTTCGGCAACCCGGAGCAGATGGCCGCGGCGATGCGGCAGTTCGCCGACATGCTGTCGGCGCCGCAAAGTTCCGGGCCTGTCAACTGGGACATGGCCAAGAACATCGCCAGGCACGCGGTGCTCGCCGAGGGTGGCGATCCCAGTGTGATGGAAGGCGAGCGACGGCAGATCGTCGACGCCCTCAATCTGGCTGATCTGTGGCTGAATGAGGCCACGACTTTGCCTAGCGGCGTGTCGAATCCCCAGGCGTGGAGCAGATCGGAGTGGATCGAGAAGACCACCCCGGTCTGGCAGAAGCTGTGCGATCCGGTCGCGGCGCGGATGGTCGAGACCATGAGCGGCACGCTGGGCGCCTCCGGGCTGCCCGCCGAGGCGCAGGCCATGGCCGGGCCGCTGATGGGCATGATGAAGCAGATGGGCGGCATGATGGTCGGCCAGCAGATCGGCCAGGCCCTCGGCACGCTCGCCCGCGAGGTGATCGGCTCCACCGACATCGGCCTGCCGCTGTCGGACACGGCCGCGCTGCTGCCCGGCGGGGTCGCCGCGTTCAGCGAGGGCCTGGAGACGCCCGCCGAGGAGATCAGGCTTTACCTGGCGCTGCGCGAGGCGGCCCATCACCGCCTGTTCCAGCACGTGCCATGGCTGCGCGGCCACCTGCTCGGCACGGTGGAGGAGTATGCCCGGGGCATCACCGTGGACGTGGCCGCGCTGGAGGACAAGCTCCGCGCGGTGGACGTCAACAACCCCGAGCAGCTGCAGGAGCTGCTGAGCGGCGGCGACCTGCTCAAGCCGGAGGAGACCGAGCGCCAGAAGGCCGCCCTGGTCCGCCTGGAGACCGCGCTCGCGCTGGTCGAGGGCTGGGTGTCGACCGTCGTGGACGCCGCCGCCGAGGGCAAGCTCCCCTCGGCCGCCGCCCTGGGCGAGACCGTACGGCGCCGCCGCGCGACCGGCGGCCCCGCCGAGCTGACCTTCGCCACCCTGGTCGGCCTGGAACTGCGCCCCCGGCGGCTGCGCGAGGCGGCCACGCTGTGGCGCTCGCTCGGCGCGGAGCGCGGCCTGGACGGGCGGGACGCGGTGTGGCGGCACCCGGATCTCATGCCGACGCCCGCGGACCTGGATGATCCGTCCAGATTCGTGAAGGGCGAGGCCGAGTTCGACCTGAGCATGCTGGACGAGGAACCCGGAGAGAAGCCGAACGGTGACACAGAGTAGGCTTTCTGGGTGACTTTGCACACAGACGCGGTAGCCGTACTAGATGGGTGGGTTGCTCCCACTGAGGCGGAAGAACTGCTCCGGAAGGAATTCCTGGCCCATCTGGCCGATCACGACGACGCGATGTGGCGGGCCTGCGTGCCCGGCCACCTGACCGCGACCACCGCGGTGTTGTCGCATGACGGCGAGAAGATCCTGCTCACCCTGCATCCCAAGGCCGGGATGTGGCTGCCGATGGGCGGCCACTGCGAGCCCGGCGACACCTCCCTGGCGGCCGTAGCGCTGCGCGAGGCGTGGGAGGAGTCCGGCATCGAAGGGCTGACCCTGCTGCCCGGGCCGCTGGCGCTGGATCGGCATGAGGTGTGGTGCCATCCGCCGCGCTGCTGGCATCTGGACGTCGAGTACGGCGCGATCGCCCCGCCCGAGGCCGAAGCCGTGATCAGCGACGAGTCGCTCGACCTGCGCTGGTATCCGCTGGCCCGGATCCCCGAGCCGACCGACGACGCCACCCGGCGGCTGGCCAGGCGGGCCCGCGCCGTCCTGCGGGGCGAGCCGCTGGAACAGCTGGCCTAACCTGCACCGAATCCGCACACATCCGCTGCCGATCGGCGCTGTCGCGCTGGCTAGGGTCAAGAGTGAAACAGGAGGAGAGTGGTCGAGTCGGACGTCATCGAGGTGGGGGGCGTCATCGCGACCCCGAGTCGCGAACCCGGGCGGGGGCGACGGCGGCTGGCGTGGCTCCTGGTCGTGCCGTGCGCGGCCTGGGCGCTGTTCCAGGTGGCCGGGCTGCGGTTCGGCGTGCTTGGGGTGATGGCGAGCAGCGCAACGCCGTACGTGGCGGTTGGGGCTCTTGCGGCGGTTCTGACGGCGGCGCTGGTCCGGGCGCGGGCCGCCGCCGTGGTGGGGCTGCTCGCGGCGGCGGGCCTGCTGGCGCAGGTGACGCCGCGCGCGCTGGCCGCCGACCAGGCGCCGGCCGCCGGAGCGTCGCTGCGGGTGCTCTCGATCAACATCATGATGGGGGACGCGGACTTCGGCGCCCTGCTCGATCTGGTACGGCGGCTGCGGCCGGACGTGCTCAGCGTGCAGGAGCTGACGCCGTGGGCGGCGAATTCGCTGGAGCGGGAAGGGCTGGAGCAGATCCTGCCGTACACGCATCTGATGCCCCGGCGCGCGGCCACGGGAGGCGGCCTGTACTCCCGCTTTCCGCTGACCATCCTGCCCGAGTTCGCACCCGGCCGGGGGCATGTGATGCCCTACGCGCGGCTGCTCATGCCGGGGGCTCCGCCCGTGGACATCGCCGCCGTGCACCCCGTCAACCCGGTGAAACAGGGCACGAAGCAGTGGCGGGCCGGCGTGGCGTCGATGCCCGCGGCCGGTGGCGACGCGATCCGGATCATGGCGGGGGACTTCAACGCCACGCTCGACCACCCGGAGTTCCGCCAGGTGCTCGGCAAGGGCTACGTGGACGCGGCCGAGGTCGTCGGCGCGGGACTGATCCCGACCTGGCCCGCCAACTGGCCGACACCCCCGATGATCACGATCGACCACGTGCTGGTCGACTCCCGTGTCCAGGTGCTCGCGGTGGACGCGCACACCATCCGGGACACCGACCATCGGGCCCTGTTCACCGAACTGCGGCTGCCCGCCTCGCTCAGCTGAGCAGGTCCCGGGTGTTGTCCCAGCCTTCCAGGCCCAGATCCAGGCGGGCGATGTCGGCGGGCGTGCGCAGCCGGTGCCAGCCGGGCCCGGTCGCGACCCGGCGCGGGCCGGGAGCCTGACCGCGCAGGTGCGCGACCACGTCGGGACGGTCGAACTCGGGCGTCGCCCAGCCGGGGAAGGGCAGGCGGGCCGCGATCGCGACCGCGCCGCCGTTCGCGGCCGGGCAGACCGCGATCTCGGCCCGGCCCAGCTCCCGGAAGAGCTTGCCGATCAGCAGTGGCGGCAGGTCCGGCGCGTCCGCGCTGACCACCACGGCCTCGTCGGCCGGGGGCAGCGCGGCGAACGCCTTCTCCGGCGAGCCGATCGTGATCACCGGCGTCCCCGGCCAGGCGATCTCCTCAAGCCCGGCGACGCCCGCCGACAGGATCACCGGCCGGACGAGCTCCAGCCCGGCCACGATCTCGTAGGTGTCCTCGGCCAGGGCGAGCAGGAACGCGGCACGATCCACGCCCGGCGGCGCCGCGTCACCCTGCTCGGGGGTGACGAGCACCGCCGCGATACGATCGGTCAACATTCCTCCGCTGATCCACTGGCGGCCATGGAGAATCCCTCAAGGAACCCGCGCGCCCGCTCGGCCTTGGGGTAGCGTTCCACCAGCGCCCAGAAGCGGGGGCCATGGCTGGGCACCAGCAGGTGCGTCAGCTCGTGCATGATCACATAGTCGACCACCCAGGCGGGCATGCCACGCAACCGGGCCGACAGGCGGATCGTGCCATGGTCCGGCGTGCAGGAGCCCCAGCGGTGCAGCTGGTTCCCCACCCAGCGCACGCTCGCGGGTTCGGCCCTGCCGTCCAGGTAGCGGGCCGACAGTTCGCGGGCGCGATCAAGGAGGTCGTCGTCGCTGGGCCGTTTTCGCTGTTCCTTGGCCGCAAGGCGATCGAGCATGCGCCTGACCCACTGCTCTTCATCGGTCGTGCTCAGACCAGCGGGTAGCAGCACGATGGTCTTGTCACCATCGCGATATGCGGAAACGGTTCGCCGCCGTCGTGCGCTCCGACGAACCTCGACTGTCTCGGGGGGCACATATGCAAGGTATCCGACACGCGCGGAATTCCACAGGGGGTGCAACACGTTCTCCCTGGTCAATCAGCGTTTCCCTGATGTTAAACAGCCCCGCTGACCTCTAGGGTTATCCACAGAGCGGAAAATCGGCGCTCTCCAGAAGCAAGAAGTATGGCAGGGTCACGCGGCTATGGGACTGCGTGACGCACATCCGGGGTGGCCTGCCCGCCCGCGACTGAAGCCGATCCTGCGGATGCGGGCGCGAGATTCGCGCACCCTGCAATTCGGCTCACATCCGGCCCGCGCGGTCGTCCTCGCCGACGTCGAACCGCCCGTACGGCGGCTGATCGAAGCCCTGGACGGCACCAGAACGCTGGACCAGGTCATCGCCACCAGCGAGCTGGACCCGGGCGCCGTGACGGAAACGATCAAACTCCTGGCGGTTCGCGGCCTGCTCGACGACGCGTCCGTACGGCCGGACGCCACCCTCACCACAGCCGAGCGGGAGCGCCTCCGGCCTGATCTCGCCACCCTCTCCTTTTCCGGCATGGACGGCGGAATCGGAGCATTGGCCCGACGCCGCGACACCCAGGTCCGGATCTACGGCGCGGGCCGGGTCGGCGCCCAGATCGCGATATTGCTGGCGGCGGCCGGAATCGGACACCTTTGTGTGGTGGATCCGGGCACCGCGCGCAATGACGATGTCGTCCCCGGCGGACTGGGCTGGGCCCAGGTCGGGTCACCCCGGGAAGACGGCGCCGTCGCCCTGGCCCGCGCCCAGACGCCGAGCGTGAACGCCTGGCCGGGACGGACCGCCTCCGGGCTCGGCGACGGTGCCCAAGGGCCGGATCTGGTCGTGCTGGCCCCCATGGAACCCCTGGATCCCCTCCTGATCCGCGACCTGGCCGAGCGCGGCCTGCCGCACCTGCTGGTGACCTGCCAGGAGGGCTGCGGCGGCGTCGGCCCGCTCGTGCTGCCCGGCGAGACCGCGTGCCTGGACTGCCTGGATCTCACCCGTGGCGACCGCGACCCCGGCTGGCCCGCGCTCAGGATCCGTCCCGGCGGCGAAGCGGCCTGCGACACCGTGCTGTCCGCCCTGGTGGCGAGCTTGGCCGCCGGTCATGCGCTTGCTTTCCTCGACGGCGGAAAGCCCGCTGTGAGTAATGGCACAGTAGATATTTTGCCTGATCGACGCTGGCGGCAGCGGTCCTGGCAGCCGCATCCACGCTGCCCTTGTAGTCGAAACCCCCAGGCTGCGCTAACAATGGTCGCGTGACTGACCTACCGCGCAACGCCGTGACGCGCTCGGCCAAGCTGGCGGCCCTGCCGCTCGGGTTCGCCGGGCGTACCGCGCTGGGGCTGGGCAAACGCATCGGCGGCATATCCGCGGAGGTCGTCGCTCAGGAGATCCAGCAGCGGACCGCCGAGCAGATATTCAAGATCCTCGGCGAGCTCAAGGGCGGCGCGATGAAACTCGGTCAGGCGCTGTCGATCTTCGAGGCGGCGCTGCCGCCCGAGATCGCCGGGCCGTACCGGGCGACCCTCACCCGGCTCCAGGACGCGGCGCCGCCCCTGCCGGCGGCGGTCGTGCACAAGGTGCTGACCGAGCAGCTCGGCGACGACTGGCGGGAGAACTTCCTGGAGTTCGATGATCGGCCCACCGCGGCGGCGTCGATCGGGCAGGTGCACCGGGCCGTCTGGCACGACGGGCGCCAGGTCGCGGTGAAGATCCAGTATCCGGGCGCGGGCCGGGCGCTCATGTCGGACTTCAACCAGCTGGCCCGACTGGGCAAGCTGTTCGGGGTGCTGCTGCCCGGGCTGGACATCAAGGCCGTGCTCGGGGAGCTCAAGGAGCGGGTGGTCGAGGAGCTCGACTACTTCAAGGAGGCGGAGGCGCAGCACGCGTTCGCCCTGGAGTTCAAGGACGACCCGGATTTCTGCGTGCCCGACGTGATCGCGGCCAACGAGCAGATCCTGGTGACCGAGTGGATGGACGGCACACCGCTCTCAAAAATAATCACCGAGGGCACCCGGGAACAGCGGGACCGCGCCGGCCTGCTGCTGGTGCGCTTTCTATTCGCCTCACCCGGGCGGGTGGGGATGCTGCACGCGGATCCCCATCCGGGCAACTTCCGGGTGCTCGACGACGGGCGCCTGGGCGTGCTCGACTTCGGCGCGGTCAACCACCTGCCGGACGGCTATCCGCCGGTATTCGGGCGACTTACCCGGATCTTCAACCAGGGTGACATGACGACCGTGGTCCAAGGGCTCCGGGACGAAGGGTTCATCCTTCCGCACATCACGGTGGACGTGGAGGCGCTGCGCGGGTTTCTCGCGCCCTACGTTGAACCGACTCAGGTGGAGGAGTTCACTTTCAGCCGGGAATGGCTACAGGCGCAGGCCGCCAGCGTGGCGGACCTGCGCCCCAGCAATGTGGTCCGGCAGCTGAATCTGCCGGCGTCGTACGTGCTGATTCACCGGGTGCACGCGGCCGGAATCGGGGTGTTGTGCCAGCTCGGGACCACAGCGCGGTTCAAGGACGAAGTGATCCGCTGGGTGCCGGGTTTCGCCGCGTAATCAGAGAGGTCACTCGGCTGATTTGCTTTGGAGTGAGGGCCCGGATAGTCTTGGTCTACACAACGACGCGGGGTGGAGCAGTTCGGTAGCTCGCTGGGCTCATAACCCAGAGGTCGCAGGTTCAAATCCTGTCCCCGCTACCAATAAGAAAGGTCCGGAGAAACCTCCGGGCCTTTCTTCGTTTTGTCTGCATGTGCGCTAGAAGGTCCTGGCGACCTCGCGGGCCGCTTCCGCGGCCTTCTTCAGCTCGGCCGGGTAGTCACCCCACAATGCCGGATGAAAGCGGATGTCCTGGATGTCGCTGATTCCCGCCCAGCGCAGCCAGCCCTCGAAGTACGGCGATTGCGCGTTCTGCCCCCATTCGATCCCGAGCCCGGGAGCCCACACGGCGCTCGTATAGATCACGGCCGCCCGCTTCCCCGTGAGCAGGGGGACATATCCCCGTTCGCCGTCGATGTCGAACGCCATGCCCGGCTGGCTGACCACATCAATCAGCTGCTTGAGGATGTACGGCACGCCCCCGTTCCACATGGGGACGCTGAACAGATACCTGTCGTACGCGTCGAAACGCTTGAAGGTCGCGACTGCGGCCTCCCAGGCCACCTTCTCCTCGCCCGCTGGCGTTCCGCCGCCGAAGACGGTCATCTTGGCGCCCGCCGCAGCCGGGCCGAACTGGGGCAAAGTCCCGTCCCAGAGGTCGTAGTGGTCGACCTGGACGTCGGGATGACTGTCCTGATACTCGGCCAGGAACGCGTCGGCGATGTCCCGCGAGTGTGAAGCGGATCCCCGCGGCGATGCGGAGATGTGCAGCAACCTGCTCATGAAAGACCCTCCTAATTGGACTGTGGTCCGGTTCCTCGACGGAACGATATGGACTGTGGTCCGCTTAGTCAAGCGCCAAATAGGCCATGAAGAGGAGCCCCCCGCCATGACGGCCGAACGGCCGTCACAGCGTCAGGCGCGGGAGGAAAGAGGGCGAACCGCGATCAGTGCGGCAGCGATCGGCTTATCCCCACGCAACGGCGCAACCGGCTGCTGCTGGGGCCCGTCCGCCGGGGCGGCGGCGGGGTCTGGCCCATGGCGGAGAGCATGGCCTGCGCCGCGGTCGCGTCGGACAGGATCCGCGACACCTCCTCGCCTGTGGGCAACTGGCCGTGTTTGGCCAACTCGTGCATCACGAAGAGCAGGGGCTCATCCGAGCCCGCCGCCTGCGCGGCCACACTCGCCCGGCTGGCGGTGAGTAGCGCCAGATAGTAGGTACGCAAGGTCGCTTCCCGCATGCGAACCTGCTCAAGGTCGTCCAGCAACTCGCGCGCAATCCGAAGGAGATCGCCCGCGTGCGTGCCCTCGGCCGTGATGTGTGCGCGGATGTCGTCGAACTCGGACCGCTGCGTCATGATGGCCACCTCCACGACAGGAGACCGGGCGTCAGGTTGGCGCCGGCGGTGACTCCCGCATCTTGATTCGTATCCCGGGACGATTGCGGTTGGCTTGACATCGGCTTGTTCACACCTCCGTGCTGGGCCAACCGATCGACCGGTGCTACTTAGATGCGCGAGTGACCTGGATGGTTGTCAGGCTCTCGCCTGCGGTTTGCGGGCGTGAGCACTCGGCGGAACTGTTAGTCTTCTGGAGTCGGTACGGCCCGGCGCAATCCACCTCCTCGCTTACGCGGGTGAGTCGTGGGCTGACTCGGCCGAGCCGACACCCCCGATGACAAGCCTGATCCGGTAGCTGTTCGCCAAGCGGATGATGGTCTGGTAAGTTAGAGGGGTTGCCCCGGATTCGGGGTGGTCGGAATTTCTGCAGTTGGATCGGGTTAGAGTCAAGAGTCCGAAGTTGGGGCGGTTTGACAAGATCCAAATGAACTGCAAAAATATCGGACATAGCAGAGACGTAAGCTTCACAAGCTGGACGATGACGCCCCTGAGGGCAGGACCACATCATGATCGTGTTCCTCGGGTGTTCGTGTGCGTTTCTTGAGAACTCAACAGTGTGCTAAAAGCCAGTGCATGATGCACAACCCCGTCATATTTTGACGGATTCCTTTGGTTGACATTCATGTCGAATGTTGGCTGGGAGAACATCTTCGAAAAGCATTTTTTGGAGAGTTTGATCCTGGCTCAGGACGAACGCTGGCGGCGTGCTTAACACATGCAAGTCGAGCGGAAAGGCCCTTCGGGGTACTCGAGCGGCGAACGGGTGAGTAACACGTGAGTAA